>NZ_LATD01000588.1 GCF_000981895.1 Streptomyces odonnellii
CCGCCTCTCCGCCCGCGCCCTCCGGGTGGCCGCGGCCGTCCCGGCAGGCCGTCGCCGTCGGCGGGGGAGTGGTGGCCGCCGCCTTGCTGCTCGGGGTCGTCTCGTACACCGCCACCAAGCCCGAATCCCCCTCCCGCACCTCGTCCGGGCCCAGAACGGTCGCCGAGGTCTCCGCCGACCCGCGCCCCGGGGTCTATCCAGAACTGGTGAAACTCGCCCGTCGTGACGCCGCGGACCGCCTCGCCGTGGGCCGCCCGGACGCGCCCGTCGTCATGGTCGAGTACGCCGACTTCAAGTGCGGCTACTGCGGGAAGTTCGCCCGCGACAGCGAGCCCGCGCTCGTCAAGAAGTACGTCGGCGACGGCACCCTCCGTATCGAATGGCGCAACTTCCCCATCTTCGGCAACGAGTCCGAGGCCGCCGCCCGTGCCTCCTGGGCCGCCGGACGGCAGGGCCGCTTCTGGCAGTTCCACGCCGCCGCGTACGCACAGGGGTCGAAGGAGAAGGGTTTCAGCGCCGACCGGCTCGACGATCTCGCCCGTACCGCCGGGGTGAAGGACCTCGACCGGTTCCGGGACGACCGCGAGAGCGACGCCGCAGAGGCCGCCGTACGGAAGGACCAGGCGGAGGCGTACGGCCTGGGCGCCACCTCCACCCCGTCCTTCCTCGTCAACGGCCGCCCCATCGCGGGCGCGCAGCCGACGGAGACCTTCACCCGGGTGATCGAGGCGGCGAAGAAGGACGCGGAGAAGAACGGCCCGGCGCGGCCGGTGACGAGCGACCCCGCCAAGTCCGGGCCGCCGAGGACCGGGTCCGCCACCGATACCACCGGGCCGACGACCTCCGCGTCCCCTAATACGTCCCCTAATACGGCCCCGAACGCGTCCACGAGCACCGAGCCGTCCGGGAGCGGCACCGGGAAGAAGGACAGTGAGGGCGGCGAAGACGGCAAGGGCGACAGCGGTGGCAACGCCGCCGAGGGCGACCGGTGACGACGGACATCGGCTATCCGGTCGCGCTGCTCGGCGGCCTGCTCGCCCTGCTCAGCCCGTGCAGCGCCCTGCTCCTGCCCGCCTTCTTCGCGTACTCCTTCGACTCCGCGGGCCGCCTGCTCGCCCGTACCGGCATCTTCTACGCGGGGCTCGCCACCACCCTCGTGCCGCTGGGCGCCGCGGGCTCCTTCGCCGGGCGGCTCTTCTACGGCCACCGCGATCTGCTGGTCGCCCTCGGCGGCTGGCTGATCATCGCGCTCGGGCTCGCCCAGATCCTCGGCCGCGGCTTCGCCTGGCGCCGTATCACCGAGCTGTCGGGGCGGATCCGGCCCACGACCGTGCTGTCCGTGTACGCGCTGGGCCTGGTCTACGGGCTCGCGGGATTCTGCGCGGGCCCGATCCTCGGCAGTGTGCTGACGGTGGCGGCGCTGGGCGGCAGTCCGTTGTACGGGGGGCTGCTGCTGGCGGTGTACGCGCTCGGCATGGCCGTACCGCTGTTCGTGCTCGCGCTGTTCTGGGAACGGTTCGGCCTCG
>NZ_LATD01000589.1 GCF_000981895.1 Streptomyces odonnellii
CCATGACCCCGGCCCCGAACCCCTGCTTCCTCGCCCCCGCAGGGCTTCTCAGTCCGCCCGGCCCGTCGCCGCGACCGTCACCCCCAGCCCGATCATCGCGAACCCGCCCGCGCCGCCGACCATCGACAGCCGCCGGTCCGACCGCGCGAACCAGTTGCGCGCGGCGGAGGCGCCCAGGCCCCACAGGGTGTCCGTGACCAGCCCGATCCCGATCGGTATCAGCCCCAGCAACAGCATCTGTGCCGGCACCTGGCCCGCCGAGTGGTCCACGAACTGCGGGAGTACGGCCGCGAAGAACACCACGCCCTTGGGATTGGTGATCCCCACGACAAAGCCGTCCCCGACCGTACGGAGATCCCCGCGCGCCGGGCCCGCGGGCGCCGACATGGCCGAGGCCCGCATCTCCTTGCGGTGCCGGAAGGCCTGCACCCCCAGGAAGACCAGATACGCCGCGCCCGCCAGCTTCACCGTCAGGAAGACCGTCACCGACTCCTCGACCAGCGCGCCTATCCCCAGCGCGACAGCCACCACCAGGGCGTATGACCCGGCCACATTGCCGAGCACCGTCGCCAGTGCGGTCCGCCGCCCGTGCGCCAGCGCCCGGCCGATCACGAACAGCACGCTCGGCCCCGGGATCACGATCACGAGCAGGGACATCGCGGCGAAGGCCAGGAACCGGTCCATCGACACCATGCGCATACCTCCAGTACGTACCTATGAACGACCGGCACCCGGCGGCCGGGCATTTCCCACCGGCGGCGGATCTCCCGAAGCGGCCGTGAAAGCTACGGCAACAAGCCGGCGTGCCTGGCCGCCACCACCGCCTCCAGCCGGGTGTGCGTGCCGAGCCTGCGCATCGCCGAGCGCAGATAACCCTTCACCGTCTCCGGGCGGAGCCCCAGCAGTTTTGCCGTCGCCGCGTTGGTCGATCCCGCCGCGACACAGCGCAGGACGTCCACCTCGCGCGGTGCCAGCGTGACCGGCTGCGGCGCCGGGGCGTCCACCGGCCGTGCGGTCCCCGCGAGCCGCCCGCAGACGGCGAGCACCTCCTCGCGCAACTCCGCGTCCACGATCCGCGGCGCCAGCGCGCGCAGTTCGCCGTGGGCCGCCCGTATCTCCTCCCGGGCCTCGGCAACGCCCGCCGCCCCGTGGGCCGCCGCGAGCAGCCGCCGCACCTCGTCCCGTACGACAAGCGCCCGCTCCACGTCCCGCGCGGCGGCCACCGCCGCGTCGAAGGCCCGCTCCCCGATCGGCAGGGCGCTGCGCAGCGCTCCGTACAGCACCCCGCGCACCCTGCGCCGTACGACCACGGGCACCGCGAGCACCGAGCGCAGCCCCTCCGCCGCCACCGCCGCGTCGTACTCGTGGCTGATGTGCCGCGCTTCGTGATAGTCGGTCACCGCGCACGGTCTGGCCATGGCGATCGACTTGCCGCCCAGACCGTGCCCCGACGAGATCCCCAGCCCGCGCAGGGCGCTCGTCGACGTCCCGTGCAGCTCGGCGATTCTCAACTGCCCCGCCTCATGGGTCAGTCCGCCGAACGCCACCGTCAGCCCGGTCGACCTGCGCAGCCGCACCAGCGCCGCCCGCATCTCCACCGCCTCGCCCATGCC
>NZ_LATD01000059.1 GCF_000981895.1 Streptomyces odonnellii
CCCCCGTATCCCTGCCCTGACCTCTGCCCGACCCGACTTTTCGTTCCCGCGTCCACGGAGAAGACATGCCGGAAGACAATCCACTGACCTTCGCCGGATCCGTCGATCTGGAGCTGCCCGAGTTCGACGAGCCGCCCGCCGACCCCGTCGCGCTGTTCCGCGACTGGTTCAAGACAGCGCAGGAGCTGGGGGTACGGGAACCGGGGGCGCTGGCGCTGGCCACCGCCGACAGCGCGGGCCGGGCGTCGAACCGTACCGTCCAGACCATCGCCCTCACCGCCGAGGGCCTGGTCTTCACCAGCCACGCCGGCAGCCCCAAGGGCCAGGACATCGTGGCCACCGGCTGGTCCTCGGGGGTCTGGTACTGGCGCGAGACCAGGCAGCAGATCGTCTTCACCGGGCCCACCACACGCCTCCCCGACAGCGAGTCCGACGCGCTGTGGAACGCCCGTCCCGCGGCCACCCACCCGATGTCGGCGGTGGCCCGGCAGAGCGAACCGCTGGAGGACGAGGAGGCGCTGCGGGAGCAGGCGCGGGTCCTCGCGGAGAGCGGGGAGAAGCTGCCGCGGCCGGAGGCCTGGGCCGGCTATCTGCTCAGGCCGTCCGCGGTGGAGTTCTGGCACGGCAGCGCGGACCGGCTGCACAGGCGCCTGCGGTACGACCGCAACGGCGACGGCTGGACGGCCGTGCGGCTGCAACCGTGACGTAGGGCCGCGACCGTGACCGTACGGCCTCGGGCGCGGCCGTACGGTTCCAGCCTGACCGTACGATCCGGCCGCGCCCGGCGGCGGTGACCGTACGGTACGGCTCTCGGCGCCGGCCGTACGGTCCGGCCGCGCCGCCGGTGTGCCGGGACCCCGTCCGGTGTCAGAGCTGGAACGTTCCCCGGGCGACGATGACGGCCGAGCCCGCCACCTCCACCTTCTCGACCCGCTCACCGGCACCCTCGGCGGTGGCGAGCATCGTGGAGGGGCGGCCCATCTCCACGCCCTGGCGGATCTCGATCCGCCGGCCGAACGGGACCAGCCCGTACCGCGCCAGATGGATGGCGAGCGGACCGGCGGCCGAGCCCGTGGCCGCGTCCTCGGCGACCCCGTACGCGGGCGAGAACATCCGCGCCCGCCACTGGGTCCCCTCGCCCGCGAAGCAGTTGGCCGCCATGTCCAAGTGCCGTGCCAGAGCCCGGAGATCGGGCGTCACCTCGGACAGCGCCGGCACACTCTCCAGCCCGACGAACACATGGCGCGGACCGTTGCGGTAGACCTCCACCGGCAGCACGGAGGACTTCACCCCGAGCGCGGCCAGCAGGTCCTCGGCCTCCTCGTACGGCTCCCAGACCGGGACGGGCTGCCGCATCCGCGCCGAGCGGATCGCACCGTCCGGGCCGCGCTCGAAGGTGAACGGGACCGTGCTGTGGGCCGTCTCCATCAGCAGCCGGTCGTCCCGGGTGGCGGCGCCCAGCACGATCGCGGTGCCCAGCGTCGGATGTCCGGCGAACGGCAGCTCGTTCACCGGAGTGAAGATACGCACCCGCACATCGCCGCCGTCCCGCGGCGGAAGAACGAAAGTCGTCTCCGAGAGATTCAACTCCCGGGCCAGACGCTGCATTTGAATGGCGGACAGGTCCGAGGCGTCCAGGAAGACGGCCACCGGATTTCCCGAAAGAGGCTTGTCGGTGAAAACATCGGCGACTACGTATTCATGCATTCCTGAAAATTATCGGGCGGCCGGGCGGGGCGGCAATGAATCCCCGGTGTCCAAGTGCGGGAGTTCGCCCGGGTGTCCAACGGAAGGGAATCCCCGGTTGGACACCGGGCGGCCCGTATAAGGTTTTCCGGACCGGCCGGGTGCGTTCCCGGCCCCGCCAGCCATCGTCTCCCGAGGAGTCCGCAATGGCCGAAGCCACCGTGAACACACCGGTGTCCGACGACGATACGGAACTCAGGCGCCGCAACCGGGCCGTGGTCGAGGATTACATGAGCAGGACCGGTGAAGGCCGTCTGACCCGCTATCAGCTCTTCACCGAGGAAGGCAGCGGCGGCCTTTACACCGCGGACACCGAGGAACCGATCGTCTCGCGCGGCCGTGACAAGCTGAAGGCGCACGGCGAATGGTCGCTCCAGTGCTTCCCCGACTGGGTCTGGTACAACGTGGAGATCTACGAGACACAGGATCCCAACCGGTTCTGGGTCGAGTGCGACGGCAAGGGCGCGATCCTCTTCCCCGGTTATCCGGCCGGGCACTACGAGAACCACTTCATCCACTCGTTCCTGCTGGACGACGGAAAGATCGTGCAGAACCGCGAGTTCATGAACCCGTACAACCAGCTCCGCGCGCTGGGCATAGACATTCCGGTGATCCAGCGGGGCGGCATTCCCACCTGAGCCCGTCACAACCCGGTTATCGCGACATCCTGGAGTGTGCACAGTGAAAGCCGACCTGAAGGCGGCCCAAGAAGTCATCGAGCTGATCACCGGGGGTTGGCGCGCCCAGGCCGTCCACACCGCCGCGAAGCTCGGCCTGCCCGACCACATCGAAGCCGGCCGTACCACCAGCGGTGAACTCGCCCGGGCGACCGGCGCCGAGGAGGAGGGCATCCGCCGTCTGATGCGTCTGCTGGTGGCGATGGGCGTGTTCGAGGGCGACCACCGGAGCGGGTATCTCAACACCCCGGTGTCCGAGGTGCTCATGGACCGGCCCGGGTCGATGCGGGACATGTGCCTGCTCTACGGCGAGGAGTTCTATACCGCCTGGGGCCGTGCCGCGGAGTGCTTCACCACCCTGACCGCGGGCTTCGAACTCGCCTACGGCGAGGCCCTGTACCCGTATCTCGACGGGCACAAGGACATGGCCGACCGGTTCCAGCGGACCATGAAGGCCGGCAATCTCTTCTTCGACTACGTCCCGGAGGTCTTCGACTTCTCCGGCGGCAAGACGATCGTCGACTGCGGCGGCGGCAACGGCCACCTGCTGTCGGTGCTCCTGCGGGCCGCCCCCGACGCCCGCGGCAAGCTGATCGACCGCGAGCACGTCATACCGATCGCGCGGGAGTACCTCTCCCGTGAGATCGGGCTGGACCGGGTCGAACTGCACGGCGGCGACATGTTCAAGGCCGTCCCCGAGGGCGGCGACGTGTATCTGTTCTGCCGGGTCCTCGCCGGATGGACGGACGACGACGCCGTCGAGGCCTTCCGGCTCTGCCGGGAGGCGATGACCGGTCCCGACGCCCGGCTGCTCGTCCTCGACCGGACCGTGACCGACGAGAACTCCACGGTGCTGCCCGCGCTGTGGGACCTGCATCTGCTGATGACCAACGGCGGCAGGCACCGCTCCGACGAGCTGTTCCGGTCCCTGCTCGACCGGGCCGGCTTCGACATCGAGCGGATCGCGACGCTCCCCATGGAGACCACCGCGCTGATCGCGGCCCCGCGCGCCTGACACCACAAGAGTCCCGCGTGCCCCATGCGACAAGGGCCGGCCGGAAACCCCGGCCGGCCCTTGTCGCGTCGGCGTCTAGGGCGTGTTTCGGAAGTAGCGTCGTCCGCCCGCAGGGCGGGCCTCGCGGCGTCCGGTGCGTGCAATCGCAAGGCGGAGGATCGCCCGCGTACTGGACGTACTCGGGCGACTCCGACAACACAGCGAGTGCGCGTGCCGGGCGTCGTGGGGCAGACGGGACTTTGAAGACACGCCCTAGCGGGCCGGGGCCGCCGGGAAGTGGCCCTCCGCCACGAAGAACTCCACGTACTTGTCGAAGAGTTCACCCGTCAGCGGCGGGCAGACGATCCCGGTGCCCGCCAGCGCCCGGTCCGTCTCGGCCGTGTCGATGGGCGGATAGAAGGCGTCCGTGTCCGTGGTCATCATCTCGAAGGCGTGGAGCAGCGGCAGCAGCGCGTTGTCGCGGTCCGAGCGCACCGCCTCGGTCCACTCCTCCCGCCCGGTGTCCCGGAGTTCGTACCCCAGACCGCGCAGCCGCTCCACACAGTCCGCCAGGCTCAGCGAGCTGCGGTTGAACAGGTGGAACGTGCCGCCCGCCGAGCCGGGATCGCGCGAGACCCCGAGGATCGCCGCGCTCACATAGTCCGCCGGCAGCAGATGGAAGCGCCCTCCCGTACCGGACGGCACGGCCCCCGACTGAAGCAGGCCCTTGAGCGTGAGCCATACGAAGTCGCGGGTCTGGCAGGCGCCGTTGACCTGGTCGCCGGAGATCACGTCGACCCGGTACACCGACACCGGAATGCCCCGCTCCCTGGCCAGGTCCAGCACCTGTTCGGCGACCCACTTGCTCTGGAGATAGCCGCTGGGCAGGGCTTCGGCCGGTCCCGTGGGATCGGTCACCTTCAGCGGAACGCCCGGTGTCACGGGCCCGTTGAACACGCCGACCGTGGAGACATAGTGGACCGGCACCGTACGGTGGCGCGCGGCCAGCCGCAGAATCTCCTCCGTACCGCCGACATTGGCCGCCTTCAGGGCCGGGTACGGATGCAGCCAGTGCACGGTCGCCCCGGCGTGGTAGACGACATCGACGGTAACGGCCAGGCCGTCGAAGGTGTCCTCGGCGAGACCGAACCGGGGCTCGGCCAGATCGCCCGCGAGGACGAAGAGCCGCTCCGGATCGATCTGGCCCCAGACCCGGTACCACTCCAGGCTCTCGCGCAGCCGCTCGTACGCGGCGGAGTCGTCGGCGCCCCGGACCAGGCAGTGGATCCGGGCGGTGGTGGTACGCATCAGATCCCGCAGCAGGAAGGCGCCGAGGAATCCGCTGGCGCCGGTGAGCAGTACGTCGCGCGGATCGACGGCGGTACGCACGACCTCGCCGGCGGGGCGGATGTCGTCCGCGAGCTGGATGTCCGCCGCGTAGTCCACGGTGCCGGAGGCTTCCGTGTCCGCGGCCCCGGAGCCGCTGGCCCCGGTGAGCCGGGTCAGCAGATACGCGGCCAGCGTGTCCGGGTCCGGGTGGTCGAAGACCAGGGTCGCGGGCAGCTTCAGACCGGTGCGGGCGGCGAGCCGGTTGCGCAGCTCCACCGAGGTCAGCGAGTCGAGACCGAGCTGCTGGAACGGGCGGCGCGCGTCGATGCCCCGGCTGCCGGAGTGCCCGAGCGCCCCGGCGATCTCGTCGAGCACCGCGTCCCTGACGGCCTCGTGCCGCCGCTCCTCGTCGAGCCCGGCGAGCTGCTCGGCGAGCGTGGTGGTCTCGGCGGCCTCGTCCCGTACGGTCTCCCGCGCGGGGCGCCGTACGAGCGAGGTGAACACCGGGGAGATACGCGGCTGTTCGCGCAGCGCGCCGAAGTCGAGCGGGGTCGCCACGGCGTCGGGGCGGCCCGCGCGGAGCGCCAGATCCAGCAGGGCCGGGCCCTGGGCGGTCGGTACCGGCAGCAGGCCGCTGCGGGCGATCCGCTTCAGGTCGGTCTCGCTGAGCCCGCCGGTCAGCCCGGTCGCCTCGGCCCACAGACCCCAGGCGATCGAGGTGGCGGCCAGACCGGAGGCCGCGCGGTGCTGGGCGAGGGCGTCCAGGGAGGCGTTGGCGGCCGCGTAGTTGGACTGGCCGGGACCGCCCACCAGCGCGGCGACCGAGGAGAACAGCACGAACGCGGTGAGGTCGAGCCCGCGGGTGAGGTCGTGCAGATGCCAGGCCGCGTCCGCCTTCGGGGTGAGCACCGCCGTCAGCCGTTCGGGCGTCATCGCGGGGACGAGCCCGTCGTCCAGGATGCCCGCAGTGTGCACGATCCCGGTGAGGGGGTGGTCGGCGGGGATTCCGGCGATCAGGGCGGCGAGATCGTCCCGGTCGGAGACATCGCAGCTCCGGATGGTGACGGTGGCGCCCAGCCCGGTGAGTTCGCTCGCCAACTCGGCTGCTCCTGCGGCCTGTTCGCCACGGCGGCTGACCAGCAGGAGATGGCGGACACCGTACGAGGTGACGAGATGGCGGGCGAAGAGCGAGCCCAGGGAGCCGGTGCCGCCGGTGATCAGGACCGTGCCTTGGGGGTCAAACGCGGGCGCCTCGGCCGTGGTTCCGGGACGCCGGGTGCGGGACAGCCGGGGTACGGTCACGACGCCCCCGCGGATCGCGGACTGGGGCTCGCCGGAGGCGGCGACCGCGGCGATCAGCGCCGGGTCGGTCCCGGGCTCCGCGTCGACGAGGACGATACGGCCCGGCGCCTCGGACTGCGCGGACCGCAGCAGACCCCAGGCCGCGGCGGCGCCCGGATCGCTGATCGGCTCACCGGGCCCGGTGCTCACGGCGCCCGAGGTCACGACGGTCAACGGGGTGTCGGTGTTCTCCTCGTCGGCCAGCCGGTGCTGGGCGAGTTCGAGCGCACGGCGGGTGGTGGCGTGCAGCGACGCAACGGGGTCGGCGGCGTCGGCGGAGCGCAGACGCTCGACGACGGTGTCGGTGGCCGGGGCGTCGGACAGGGCGAGACGGTACGGCGTCCAGTCGAGGTGGAAGAGCGCCTCGTGGTCACGGGCCGCGCCCGCCGCGAGAGCCGGCAGATCGAGGGGCTGTACGGTGACGGCCGCGATGTCCGCCACGGGCTGCCCGGCGGGGGTGGCCAGCCGAACCGCCACGGTGCCGTCGTCGCACGGAGTGAGACGGACGCGCAGGCCGGTCGCTCCGGCCGCGTACAGCCGTACCCCCTGCCAGGCGGTGACGGTCGCGGGCCCGGCGTCCGTGAGCAGCGGGAGCAGGGCCGCGTCGAGCAGCACCGGGTGCAGTCCGTACGGGCCCGGCTCGGCCCGCGCCCCCTCCGGCAGCCGCACCTCGGCGAACAGCTCGCGCCCCCGCCGCCAGAGCCCGGTCAGCGCCCGGACCTCCGGCCCGTACACCACCCCGGTCCCGGCCGACCGCTCGTAGACGGCTTCCGGAGCGGTCTCGGCAGCGTCGGCGGGCGGCCACTGGTCCAGGCCCGGCGACGGCGTTCCCGGTACGGCCCCGAGCACCCCATGGGCATGCGCGGTCCACGGCACCTCGGCGTCGTCGGGGCGCGAGTGGAAGGTGATCTCGCGCCGCCCGTCGGCGTCCGGGGCACCGAGCCGGACCTGAAGGTGGATACCGCCCTCGGCGGGCAGTACCACCGGCTCGGCGACGAGCAGCTCGTCCAGGGAGCCGCAGCCGGCCTCGTCCCCGGCCCGTACCGCCAGCTCCACCAACGCGGATTCGGGCAGCACCGCGACCCCGCCCCGGGTCTGCCCGGCCAGCCAGGGCGGCGCCGTGCTCCGGGACAGCCGGCTGGTGAACACCGTCTCGTCGCTGCCGCCCAGCCGCAGCGCGGCCCCGAGCAGCGGATGCCCCGCCGGTACGAGCCCCAGCCCGGCGGCGTCCGCCGGCGCCCCGGCCGGCTCCACCCAGTACCGCTCGTGCTGGAAGGCATAGGTGGGCAGGGCGACGCGCCGGGCGCCGGTCCCCGCGAAATAGGCCGCCCAGTCCGGCCGTACCCCCGCGCAGTGCAGCCGGCCGAGCGCGCCGGCCAGGGTCTCCGCCTCCGGGCGGCCGCGGCGCAGCAGGGCGGCGGTGGTGACCCCGCCCCGCCCGCTGTCGAACACATTCTGGGCGAGGGCGCTGAGGACGGCGTCGGGTCCCAGCTCGACACAGACCGTCACACCGCGTTCCTGGAGGGTCTGGAGTGCGTTGTGGTAGCGGACGGCGTGGCGGACTTGGTTGGTCCAGTAGTCGGGGGTGCGGAGGTCGTCTCCGGTGGCGAGGTGTCCGGTGAGGGTGGAGATGACGGGGATGGTGGGTTCGGCGTAGGTGAGTTGTTTGGCGGTGGTGCGGAAGTCGTCGAGCATGCCGTCCATGTGGGGCGAGTGGAAGGCGTGGGAGACGGGCAGACGGCTGGTCTTCCTGCCCGCTTCACGCAGCCGCGCGGCCACCTCCTCGGCCGCCTCGGCGTCGCCGGAGATCACCACGGCGGTGGGGCCGTTGACGGCGGCGATGCCGATTTCGGCCTCGCGGCCCTTGAGCAGGGGGCGGACCTCGTCCTCGGACGCCTGGATGGCGATCATGGCTCCGCCGGGGGGCATGGTCTGCATGAGGCGGGCGCGTGCGGTGACGAGTCGGGTGGCGTCGGGGAGGGTGAGGATGCCGGCGATGTGGGCGGCGGAGAGTTCGCCGATGGAGTGTCCGGTGAGGTAGTCCGGGGTGATGCTCCAGCTTTCGACGAGCCGGTAGAGGGCGACTTCGAGGGCGAAGAGGGCGGGTTGCGTATAGGCGGTGTCGTCCAGTCCTTCACCGGTCGTGATGACGTCGCGCAGGGGGCGTTCGAGGTGTGGGTCGAAGTGGGCGCAGATGGTGTCGAAGGCTTCGGCGAAGGCGGGGTGGGCGGCGTACAGTTCCATGCCCATACCGATGCGCTGCGCGCCCTGACCCGTGAAGAGGAAGCCCACTCGGCCCGGGGTGCGCGCGATCGTGAGCGGCGTTCCTTCGGTCAACGCCCTTATGCCGTCCAGGAGTTCATCGCGATCCGTGCCCACCGCGACCGCGCCGTGGTCGAGTGTGGTGCGGGTGAGGGCGAGGGAGTACGCGATGTCCCGCGCGGTCAGCGACGGGTCGGCCTCGGCGTGCGCCAGCAGTCTGCGTGCCTGGTCGGCCAGGGCCTCGGGAGTCTTGGCGGAGAGAATCCAGGGGACCACCCCGGCCGGGCGGCGCTCGGCCTCGGCCGCCGGCTCCTCGGCCGGCGCCTCCTCCACGATCACATGCGCGTTCGTCCCGCTCACCCCGAACGCGGACACGGCGGCGCGCCGGGGCGCGTCCTCCCGTACCGGCCAAGGACGCTCCTCGGTCAGCAGCTCCACCGCGCCCGAGGACCAGTCGACCATCGGGGTCGGCTCATCGACATGCAGGGTCTTGGGCAGGACCCCGTGGCGCAGCGCCTGCACCATCTTGATGACGCCGCCGACCCCGGCCGCCGCGACCGTATGCCCGATGTTGGACTTCAACGAGCCGAGCAGCAGGGGCCGTTCGGCCGGGCGGTGCTGACCGTAGGTGGCCAGGATCGCCTGTGCCTCGATGGGGTCGCCGAGGCGGGTGCCGGTGCCATGGGCCTCGACCACGTCCACATCGGCGGCGGTGAGGCGGGCGTTGGCGAGTGCCTGGCGGATGACCCGTTCCTGGGAAGGGCCGTTGGGGGCGGTGAGGCCGTTGCTGGCGCCGTCCTGGTTGACCGCGCTGCCGCGTACGACCGCCAGCACCCGGTGCCCGTTCTTCTTCGCGTCCGACAGCCGCTCGACGACGAGGATGCCCACGCCCTCCGACCACGACGTACCGTCGGCCGCCGCCGCGAAGGACTTGATGCGCCCGTCGGGGGCGAGGCCCTTCTGCCGGGAGAAGTCGACGAAACCGCCGGGAGTGGCGGTGACGGTGGCGCCGCCCGCCAGTGCCAGCGCCGATTCCCCGCTCCGTACCGACTGCGCCGCGAGATGCAGCGCCACCAGCGACGACGAGCAGGCGGTGTCGACCGACACGGCCGGGCCCTCAAGGCCCAGGGTGTAGGCGATCCGTCCGGAGGCCACACTGCTCAGCCGGCCGGTCATCAGATGGCCCTCGAGCTCCTCGGGCCCCTCAAGACCGAGATAGCTCTGCTCCACCACCCCCGCGAACACCCCGGTGCTGGAGCCCTTGAGCGACGCCGGATCGATCCCGGCGTCCTCCAGCGCCTCCCACGCGGTCTCCAGGAGCACCCGCTGCTGCGGGTCCATCGCCCGTGCCTCGCGGGGCGACACCCCGAAGAACCCCGCGTCGAACAGGGCGGCCCCGTCGAGGAATCCGCCCTCCTTCGTGTACGAGGTGCCGGGCGCGTCGGCGTCGGGGGAGTAGAGCCGTTCGAGGTCCCAGCCCCGGTCGGCGGGGAACTCGCTGATGCCGTCGGTGCCTTCGGCCACCAGCCGCCAGAGACCGTCGGGCGAGGTGACCCCGCCGGGGAACCGGCAGGCCATCCCGACGATGGCGACCGGCTCCTCACCGGCGTTCTCCAGCTCGTTGATCCGCTCACGGGCCTTCTGCAGATCCGCAGTGACCCACTTCAGATAGTCGACCAGCTTCTGCTCTTTGGACGGGTCAGCGGACATGCGGGATCAGTCTCTCCTTGTCGGTGTCGGTCTCTTGCCGGTCGGACGCGGGGCGCTCCGGCCGGCCGGTGGTGTCAGCCCGAGCTCCGGCCGAGCTGGTTGTCGATGAAGTCGAAGATGTCGTCGGTCGACGCGGCCGCGAACGGCTCGCCGGGCTCCTCGCCACCGGGATCCGGTGTCTTGGCGTTGAGCTTCCCCAGCAGCGAATGCAGGCGTACGGAGACGGTGGGGCGGGACTCGTCCTCGGGGGCCAGAGTGGCCAACGCGGCCTCCAGCCGGTCCAGTTCGGCCAGGACGGCCTTCGCCGGGTCTTCGGCGGCGGGTGCCGCCCGGGTGAGCAGGAACGCGGCGAGCGCCGCCGGGGTCGGGTGGTCGAAGACCAGGGTGGCGGGCAGGGTGAGACCGGCGGCGGCGCCGAGCCGGTTGCGCAGCTCCACGGCCGTCAGCGAGTTGAAGCCGAGTTCCTGGAAGGGCCGGTCGGGTGTGACGGCCTCCGCCGAGGCATGGCCCAGTACGGAGGCGACCTCCTCGCTGACCAGGGTCAGCACATACCGCTCCCGCTCCGGTCCCGGCAGTTCCGCCAGCCGTTCGGTGAGGGCGGCGTGGCCGGCGGCGCCGTCCGGTGCCGTCGGCCGGGCGGGGCCCCGGGCGCCCACCGCTCCCGCCACGCTGGCGATCACCGCCGGCTGTCCCGACGCCAGGGCGCGGTCGAGCAGGGCGAGGCCCTCGCTGTCGGTGACGGCCCGGAAGCCGTCCCGCGCGAACCGGCTCAGCTCCGTCTCGTCGAGATGCGCGTTGATCCCTCCGGACCGCCACAGCCCCCAGGCGACGGAAGTGGCGGGCAGGCCCTCGGCGGCCCGCCGCTCGGCGAGCGCGTCGAGACAGGCGTTCGCGGCCGCGTAGTTGGACTGGCCGGGCGCGCCGAACACCCCGGCGGCCGACGAGAACAGCACAAACGCGCCGAGGTCCAGGTCCCGGGTCAGTTCGTCGAGATGCCGGGCCCCGTCCGCCTTCGGCGCGAGTACCGCGGCGAGCCGCTCGGACGTCATCCCGGAGACAAGGCCGTTGTCGAGGACGCCCGCGGTGTGGACGACTGCGGTGAGCGGGTGCTCCTCCGGTACGGTGCCGAGCAGCGCGGCGAGCTGTTCCCGGTCGGCGGCGTCGCAGGCCGCGACCGTGACCGAGGCGCCGAGTCCCGACAGCTCGGACACCAACTCCTCGGCTCCTGGGGCCTGTTCTCCCCGACGGTTCGTCAGCAGCAGATGGCGCACACCGTGCGCGGTCACCAGATGGCGGGCCACCAGCGAGCCCAGGGTGCCGGTGCCGCCGGTGATCAGGACCGTACCCCCGGCATCGAGCGCCGCGGGAGAGCGGTGCCCCTGTACGGGCCGGATCCGGGGCGCGAGCACCCCTTCGGGACGTACGGCCGTACGGGCTTCGCCCGAGGCGACGACGGAGTCGAGGACGACGGGGTCCACGGCCGAGGCGGCGTCGACCAGGACGATCCGGCCCGGTGCCTCGGACTGCGCCGAGCTGAGCAGCCCCCACGCCCCGGCGGTGTACGGGTCGGGGGCCTCGCCGGCCGGCACCGCGCCGCTGGTGAGCACGACCAGGGGAACACCCGGCAGCCGGTCCTCCGCCAGCCATTCCTGGGCGAGAGCGAGCGCTTGGTGCGGTGCCCGGGCCGACGCGGTGAGGCGGTGGAGCACGGCGGTCGGCCGCGCGCCGCCCTCGGCCTCGGCCTGCGCGGCGAGGTCCGCGACCCGTGCGAAACGGGGCGCGTCGAGCGGTGCGTCCTGCGGTGCTTCCTGTGACACGTTGTGCGGTGTGTCCAGCCGTGTGCCCTGCGGTCCGTTGTGCGGTGTGTCCTGCGGTGTGTCCGGCCACTCCCGTGCCAGTACGGCCCAGCGCACCGGCTCAGCGGGCTCCGGCAGTTCGAGTGGCTCCCAGGCACGCTGGACGAGCCCGGTCCCCTCGGCGGTGCCGGGCTCCGGGACTTCGGGCGCGAGCCAGAAGCGTTCGGACTGGAAGGCATAGGTGGGCAGGGCGACGCGCCGGGCACCGGTGCCCGCGAAGGACCGCTCCCAGTCCACCCGTACCCCGTTGAGGTGCAGTGTGCCGATCGCGTTCACCAGGGTCCGGCCCTCCGGCTGTCCCCGGCGCAGCGCCGGTACGGCCGTCAGCGCCTCGGGCCGGTCCGCGCCCGCCGCCGCGAGAGCCGTGAGGACGCCGTCCGGGCCCAGCTCCAGCAGGGTGGTGACGCCCTGCGACTCCAGGGTCTGGAGTGCGTTGTGGTAGCGGACGGCGTGGCGGACTTGGTTGGTCCAGTAGTCGGGGGTGCGGAGGTCGTCTCCGGTGGCGAGGTGTCCGGTGAGGGTGGAGATGACGGGGATGGTTGGTTCGGCGTAGGTGAGTTGTTTGGCGGTGGTGCGGAAGTCGTCGAGCATGCCGTCCATATGGGGCGAGTGAAAGGCGTGCGACACCGTGAGCCGCCGGGTGCGGTACCCCTGCTCCTTGAGCCGCGCCTCGATCTCCGTCGCCGCCTCGACATCGCCCGAGATCACCACGGAGGCAGGGCCGTTGACGGCCGCGACACCGATTTCGGTCTCCCGTCCTTCGAGCAGCGGCCGTACCGCTGCCTCCGGAGCCTGGATGGCGATCATGGCTCCGCCGGGGGGCATGGTCTGCATGAGGCGGGCGCGTGCGGTGACGAGTCGGGTGGCGTCGGGGAGGGTGAGGATTCCGGCGATGTGGGCGGCGGAGAGTTCGCCGATGGAGTGTCCGGTGAGGTAGTCCGGGGTGATGCCCCAGCTTTCGACGAGCCGGTAGAGGGCGACTTCCAGGGCGAACAGCGCCGGTTGCGTATAGGCGGTGTCGTCCAGTCCTTCACCGGTCGTGATGACGTCGCGCAGGGGGCGTTCGAGGTGGGGGTCGAAGTGGGCGCAGTTGGTGTCGAAGGCTTCGGCGAAGGCGGGGTGGGCGGCGTAGAGTTCCATGCCCATACCGATGCGCTGCGCGCCCTGACCGGTGAAGAGGAAGGCGAGCCGCCCCGGAGTGCGGCCACCGGTCGTCGGTGCTCCCTCCGCCAACGACCGTAGCCCCGCCAGGAGTTCATCGCGGTCCGCGCCGACGGTCACCGCGCCGTGGTCGAGTGTGGTGCGGGTGAGGGCGAGGGAGTACGCGATGTCCCGCGCGGTCAGCGACGGGTCGGCCTCGGCATGCGCCAGCAGTCTGCGTGCCTGGTCGGCCAGGGCTTGAGGAGTCCTGGCGGAGAGGATCCAGGGGACCACCCCGGCCGGGCGGCGCTCGGCCTCGGCCGCCGGCTCCTCGGCCGGGGCCTCCTCCACGATCACATGCGCGTTCGTCCCGCCGAAACCGAAGGACGAGACCCCGGCGCGGCGCGCGCGGCCCGTCTCCGGCCAGTCGGTCGCCTCGGTCAGCAGCTCCACCGCACCGGAGTCCCAGTCGACCATGGGCGTCGGATCGTCCGCGTACAACGACTTGGGCAGCACGCCGTTCCGTATGGCCTGCACCATCTTGATGACTCCGCCGACCCCGGCGGCTGCCTGGGCGTGTCCGATGTTGGACTTCAACGAGCCGAGCAGCAGCGGTCGTTCGGCGGGCCGGTCCTGTCCGTAGGTGGCGAGCAGGGCCTGTGCCTCGATGGGGTCGCCGAGGCGCGTTCCGGTGCCGTGCGCCTCCACCGCGTCCACATCGGCCGCGGTCAGCCGGGCGTTGGCGAGTGCCTGCCGGATCACGCGCTCCTGCGCCGGACCGTTGGGGGCGGTCAGTCCGTTGCTGGCGCCGTCCTGGTTGACCGCGCTGCCGCGTACGACCGCCAGCACCCGGTGCCCGTTCCTCCGGGCGTCCGAGAGCCGCTCGACGAGCAGCAGCCCGACACCCTCCGACCAGCCGGTGCCGTCCGCGCCGGCCGCGAACGAACGGCACCGCCCGTCCGCCGCCAGCCCGCGCAGCCGCGAGAACTCCACGAACGCGACCGGCGTCGACATCACCGTGGCGCCCCCGGCCAGCGCCAGATCGCACTCGCCGTTCCGCAGCGCGTTCGCCGCGAGATGCAGGGCGACCAGCGAGGACGAGCAGGCGGTGTCGACCGTGACCGCCGGACCCTCGAAACCGTAGGTGTACGAGAGCCGCCCCGAGGCCACACTGCCCGCGCTGCCGCTGAACAGATACCCCTCGAAACCGTCGGCCGGAAGATGGGGCCGGGAGCCGTAGTCGTTGTACATCACCCCGGTGAACACACCCGTACGGGAGCCGCGCAGCGCGGCCGGATCGACGCCCGCGCTCTCCAGCGCCTCCCACGCCGTCTGGAGCAGCAGCCGCTGCTGCGGGTCGGTCGCCAGGGCCTCGCGCGGGGACATCTCGAAGAACTCCGCGTCGAAGCCGTCCGCGTCGTGCAGGAAACCGCCCTCGCGCCCGTACGACGTACCGGCGTGGTCCGGGTCCGGGTCGTACAGCCGCTCCACGTCCCAGCCGCGGTTGTCCGGGAACTCGCTGATGGCGTCGGTGCCTTCGGCCACCAGCCGCCACAGTTCCTCGGGGGAGGCCACACCGCCCGGATAGCGGCAGGCCATGCCCACGATCGCGATCGGCTCGTGGTGCCTGTCCTCGGCCTCGCGCAACTGTCTGCGCGCGTCACGGGCATCCGCGATGGCCTTCTTGAGATAGTCGCGGAGCTTGTCCTCGCCCGCCATGGTGTTCTCAACTCCTGTGGGATCGGTCTGCTGCCTCATGGGTGCGCGGTGCGCCGGGGACGGCACCGGGTCATTCGAGGTCGTCGAGCAGGGCGAACAACTCCTCGTCGGTGGCGCTGTCGAGATCGGCTTCGGTCTCCTCGGCGGAGGCGGCGGGCAGGCCCGCCGTCTCGGCGGCGTTCAGCAGCTCCCGGAGCCGCGCGACGATCCGGCCGTGCGCCCCCGCGTCCCCCGAGACCGCCTCGATGGCGGGCCCGAGCCGGGCCAGTTCGGCCAGCACCGGCTCGTCCGGGGTGATCTCGTCGATCGTGAGACGCTCGCGCAGATACGTGGCGAGGGCCCCCGGGGTGGGGTGGTCGAAGGCGAGCGTGGTGGGCAGCCGCAGCCCGGTCGCGGCGGCCAGCCGGTTGCGCAGCTCGACCGCGGTCAGCGAGTCGAACCCCAGCTCCTGGAGGGGGCGTTCGGGCGCGATCGCGGTGGGATCCGCGTGCCCGAGCACCTCGGCGACCAGCCCGCGCACCAGATCGGTGAGCGTACGGTCCCGCTCGCCGGGCGGCAGGGCGGCCAGCCGTTCCGCCAGACCGGGACCCGCCGCCGGCTCGGCGGCCGTGCTCGCGGCCCGCTTCGGCGCCGTACGCACCAGACCGCGCAGCAGCGGCGGCGGCAGCTCGCCGGAGGCCCGCAGCGCCGCCGTGTCCAGCCGGGTGACCGCGAGTACGGCCTCGCCGGTGGCCGGTGCGGCGTCGAAGAGCGTCAGGGCGTCGTCAGTGGCCAGCGGACGCAGCCCGGAGCGGGCCAGCCGGCGCAGATCGGCCTCGGCGAGATGCCCGCTGAGAGCACTGCTCTCCGCCCAGAGCCCCCAGGCCAGCGAGGTGCCGGGCAGGCCCAGTGCCCTGCGGTGCGCGGCCAGGGCGTCGAGGAAGGTGTTGCCCGCCGCGTAGTTGGACTGCCCGGCCGTGCCCAGCAGCCCGGCGACGGAGGAGTAGAGGACGAACGCCGACAGCGGCAGCTCCCGGGTCAGCTCGTGCAGATGCCACGCCGCGTCGGCCTTCGGACGCAGCACGGCGTCCAGGCGCTCGGGGGTCAGCGCCTCGACCGTGGTGTCGTCGAGGACACCCGCGGTGTGGACGACACCGGTCAGCGGACGCTCCGCCGGTACGGTGCCGAGCAGCGCGGCGAGCTGGTCGCGGTCGGCGGTGTCGCAGGCGGCGAACCGTACCTCCTCGGCGCCCAGGTCCAGCAGCTCCGAGCGGAGTTCGGCCGCGCCGGGCGCGCCGTCGCCGCGTCGGCTGACCAGCAGGAGGTGGCGTACGCCGTGCCGCCGCACCAGGTGGCGCACGAGGACCGCGCCGAGCGCACCGGTCGCGCCGGTGACCAGGACCGTGCCGTCGCCCCAGTCCGGAGCGGAGTCCTCGGCCGGCAGGGCGCGGGCCAGCCTCGGTACGAGGATCCGGCCTTCGCGGACGGCGAGTTGGGGCTCGTCGCCGGTGAGCATGCCCGGGGACAGCGGGCTGTCCGGGGCGTCGAGTCCGGTGTCGTCGAGGCCCGCGTCGTCGAGGTCGGCGAGCACGATCCGGCCCGGGTTCTCGGTCTGCGCGGAGCGCAGCAGTCCCCAGACCGGGGCATGCACCGGATCCGTCGGCTCCGCGGGCGCGGTGGCGACCGCGTTCCGGGTGATCACGGCGAGCCGCGACGAGGCGAACCGGTCGTCGGCCAGCCACGCCTGCACCTCCGCGAGCAGCCGGTGCAGCACGGCGCGGGCCGCGTCCGGCACCCCGGCCCCGTCCGCCGCCCCGGTGCCGAGGAGCGGCAGCAGCACCAGGGACGGCACTTCGGTGCCCTGGTCGAGCGCGGCCCGCAGTTCGCCGACCGAGCCGTACGCGGTCGCCTTGGCCGCCCAGGCGGCGTTCCCGGCGTTCCCGGCGGTGCCGATGAGGGCCGGTTCGCCGAGCGGTGTGCTCGTGGCCCCGCCGGTCAGCGGCGTCCAGTCCACCCGGAACAGCCCGTCCGCCGTACCGCCGCCGCCCGCCGCCCGCAGCGCTTCCGCCGACAGGGGCCGCAGGGTGAGCGCCTCGACCGAGGCCACCGGCGACCCGGTGCCGTCCGCGACGGTCAGGGCGTACACCGGCGAGTCGGCGTCGCCGCCGGCCGCGGGCGTCAGGCTGACCCGCAGGCTCGCCGGACCGGTGGCGGTGTGCGCGGTGACACCGTTCCAGGCGAACGGCAGCCAGGGCTTCCCGGGCCGGTCCGTGACCCCAGGCAGCAGCGCATGCAGCGCGGCGTCCAGCAGCGCGGGGTGCAGGGCGAACCGTCCGGCGTCGGCGCGCAGTTCCTCGCCGAGCGAGACCTCCGCGTACAGCTCGCCCGCCGGTCCTGTCCACAGCCGCCGCAGGTTCCGGAACGGCCGGCCGTACTCGTACTCCTGCTCGGCGAGCCGCTCGTACGCCCCGCTCAGATCGGTCTCGGCCGAGCCGGGCGGCGGCCATGCCATCAGGTCCGTACCGCCGTCGGCCGGGCCGCCGAGCAGGCGGCCGTGCGCGTGCAGGGTCCACTCCCCGGTCGTCTCGTCACCGTCCGGCCGCGAGTGGATACGGAAGGCCCGCCCACCGTCGTCCTCGGCGGCCGACACGGACACCTGGAGCTGTACGCCGCCGTGCTCGGGCAGCACCAGCGGCGCGGCCAGCGTCAGTTCGTCCACCCCTGAAGTCCCGGTCTGCGCTGCCGACTTGAGAGCGAGTTCGAGCAGTCCGGTGGCCGGTACGAGGACGGTGCCCGCGACCACATGGCCGGTCAGCCACGGGTGGCTGTGCCGCGAGAGCCGGCCGGTCAGCACCTGCTCGTCCCGGTCCGCCAGCACCACCGCGGCGCCCAGGAACGGATGGTCCGCCGCGGCCAGACCGAACCCGGCCGCGTCGCCCGCGCTCGCCGGGGCGTCCAGCCAGTAGCGCCGGTGCTGGAAGGCGTAGCCCGGCAGCTCCACCCGGCGCGCGCCCGGGAAGACGGCCTCCCAGCGCACCGGGGCGCCGCGCAGGGCGAGCTGGGCGAGGGCCCCCGCGAAGACCGCCGTCTCGGGACGGCCCCTGCGCAGCGCCGGGGCGAGGACCCCGACGGGTGCGTCCCCGAGGTCTCCGAGGTCCCCGAGGCACTCGCGTACGAGCGCGGTCAGCACGCCGTCCGGCCCCAGCTCCAGCCACTCCGTGACGCCCAGCTCAACGAGCTGCCGTACCCCGTCGTGGAACCGGACCGCCTCGCGGATGTGGCGCGCCCAGTACTCGGGCGACGCGAGCTGTTCCGCCGTGGCGAGGGTCCCGGTGAGATTGGAGACGACCGGGATACGCGGCTCGTGGAAGGTGAGGTCCCCGGCGAGGGTGCGGAACTCGTCGAGCACCTCCTCCATGTGCGGGGAGTGGAAGGCATGGCTGACCGGCAGCCTCTTCGCCCTGCTGCCCCGCTCGCGCCAGAGTGCCGTGAGCGCGTCGACCGCCTCCGCGTCGCCCGAGATCACCGTGGACCGTGGGCCGTTGACCGCGGCGACCGTCACCCGGCCGGCGTGGTCGGCCAGACTTTCGCGCACCTCGTCCTCGGCCGCCCCGATCGCGGCCATCGCGCCGCCCTCCCTGGCCGCCTGCATCAGCCGGCCGCGCTCGGCGACCAGCACACAGGCGTCGGGCAGGTCGAGCACACCCGCGAGATGGGCGGCGGTGACCTCGCCGATGGAGTGCCCGAGCAGGAAGTCCGGGACCAGACCGAGGTGTTCGGCGAGCCGGAACAGGGCGGTCTCCACCGCGAACAGCGCCGCCTGGGTGAACGCCGTCTGGTCGATCAGCGCCGAGTCGGCGGACCCCTCGGGCGCGAAGAGCACCTGCTTGAGGGGGCGTACCAGCTCGCGGTCGAGATGCTCGCACACCGCGTCGAAGGCGGCGGCGAACACCGGGGAGGCCGCGTACAGTTCACGCCCCATGCCCAGCCGCTGCGCGCCCTGCCCGGTCAGCAGGAACGCCGTCTTCCCGCGCTGCGCCGGGGAGTCGCCCCGTACCACCGACGCCGGGGTCTCGCCGCGGGCCAGCCGGGCCAGACCGTCCAGAAGGCCGTCCCGGTCCGCGGCGAGGACCGCCGCCGACTGGTCGTGCACGGTACGGGTGGTGGCCAGGGACAGACCGATGTCCGCGAGATCCGTGTCCGGCCGCTCGGTGACATGGGCGTGCAGCCGCTCGGCCTGGGCGCGCAGGGCGTCCTCGCCGCGCGCCGACAGCAGCCAGGGCACGACGGGCAGGGTGGGCGCGGCGGCGGTCTCCCGCTCGGGGGCTTCCGGGCCCTGCTCGATGATCACATGGGCGTTGGTGCCGCTGATCCCGAAGGAGGACACGGCGGCGCGGCGGGGACGGCCGGTCTCGGGCCAGTCGGTGGCCTCCGTGAGCAGTTCCACCGCACCGGAGTCCCAGTCGACCATCGGCGTCGGCTCACCGACATGGAGGGTCCTGGGGAGTACGCCGTGGCGCATGGCCTGCACCATCTTGATGACTCCGCCGACCCCGGCGGCTGCCTGGGCGTGTCCGATGTTGGACTTCAGCGAGCCGAGCAGCAGGGGCCGTTCGGCGGGCCGGTCCTGTCCGTAGGTGGCGAGCAGGGCCTGTGCCTCGATGGGGTCGCCGAGGCGGGTGCCGGTGCCGTGCGCCTCCACCGCGTCGATGTCCGCCGGGGTCAGCCCGCCATCGGCGAGCGCCTCGCGGATCACCCGCTCCTGGGAAGGACCGTTGGGCGCGGTGAGGCCGTTGCTGGCGCCGTCCTGGTTGACCGCGCTGCCGCGCAGCACGGCCAGCACCTGGTGCCCGTTCCTCCGGGCGTCCGAGAGCCGCTCGACGAGCAGCAGCCCGACACCCTCCGACCAGCCGGTGCCGTCCGCGTCCGCCGAGAACGAACGGCAGCGGCCGTCCGCCGACAAGCCGCGCTGCCGCGAGAACTCGACGAAGACGCTCGGCCCCGCCATCACCGTCACACCGCCGGCCAGTGCCAGATCGCACTCGCCGCGCCGCAGCGCGTTGGCCGCGAGATGCAGCGCCACCAGGGACGAGGAGCAGGCGGTGTCGACCGTGACCGCGGGACCCTCGAAACCGTACGTGTACGAGAGCCGGCCCGACACCACACTGGAGAGGTTCCCGGCGAGCAGGAAACCCTCGTACTCCTCGGGGCTGGCGGCCAGCCGCGACACATAGTCGTCGTACATGGCCCCGGTGAACACGCCCGTACGGGAGCCGCGCAGCGCGGCCGGGTCGATGCCCGCGCTCTCCAGCGTCTCCCACGCCGTCTCCAGCAGCAGCCGGTGCTGCGGGTCGGTCGCGGTGGCCTCGCGCGGCGAGATCCCGAAGAACTCGCGGTCGAACTGGTCGGCCTCGTGCAGGAACCCGCCGTGCCGCACATACGACGTGCCGGTGTGCGCCGGGTCCGGGTCGTAGAGCCGGTCCAGGTCCCAGCCACGGTTCACCGGGAACTCGCTGATGGCGTCACCGCCCTCCGCGACCAGCCGCCACAGGTCCTCGGGCGAGCCGACCCCGCCCGGATAGCGGCAGGCCATGCCGACGATCACGATCGGCTCGTCGGTCGCGGCGGCGGCACGGGCCGGGGCGGGCCGCGCCGCCGCCGCGTCGGTACCCGCACCCGCGGCCAGCGTGACCAGACGGTCGGCCAGGGCCCCCGGGGACGGGTGGTCGAAGACCACGGTGGCGGACAGCCGTATCCCCGTGGCGGCGTTCAGCCGGTTGCGCAGCTCCACTCCGGCGAGGGAGTCGAAGCCGATCTCGTTGAAGGCCCGGCGCGGATCGATGGCGGAGGCGCGGGTGTGCCCCAGCACCCCGGCCACGGTGGACCGCACCAGCTCCAGGACCGCTTCGCGGCGCTTGTCGTCGGGCAGCGCCGCCATCTGCTGGGCCCAGCCCGTGTCGCCGCCCGGGGCCACCGCGGCGGCGCGGCGGGGCGCGGTCCGCACGAGGGCGCGCAGGAGCGGTGCGGGCGGTTCGGTACGGGAGCGGAGGGCGGCCAGGTCGAAGTCGACGGGCACGCTCAGCGCCCGCCCGTCCGCGAGTGCGCGGTCGAACAGCGCGAGGCCGCGTTCCGGGGTGAGCGGCCGGACGCCGGCCCTGGCCCACCTGGCCACGCCGGCCTCGCCGAGAGTGCCGCCCATGCCGTGGGTGGCGTCCCACAGACCCCAGGCCAGCGAGGTCGCGGCCAGACCGAGCGCGTGGCGGTGCGCGGCGAGGGCGTCCAAGTAGGTGTTGGCGGCAGCGTAGTTGGCCTGCCCGGCGGTCCCGGTGAGGCCGGAGACCGAGGAGAACAGGACGAAGGCGGCCAGTGGCCTGGGCAGTTCGCGGGTCAGCTCGTGCAGATGCCAGGCGGCGTCGGCCTTGGGGCCGAGCACGGCGTCGAGCCGCTCGGCGGTGAGGGCCTCGACGGTGGCGTCGTCGAGCACGCCGGCGGTGTGCACGACACCGGTCAGCGGGTGCTCGGCCGGTACGGTGCCGAGGAGCGCGGCGAGCTGTTCCCGGTCGGCGACATCGCAGGCCGCGACGGTCACCCGGGCGCCCGACCCCTCAAGTCCGGAACGGAGTTCGGGGGCACCGGGGGCGTCCTCGCCGCGTCGGCTGACCAGCAGCAGATGCCGTACACCGTGCTCGGCGACGAGATGGCGGGCGAAGAGCGCGCCCAGACCGCCGGTGCCGCCGGTGATCAGGACCGTGCCGTCGGGGTCCAGCGCGGCCGGAGCCCTGTCGACGTCCTGCCCGGTCCGGACGAGCCGGGGCGCTCGCAAGTCACCCCCGACAGCGGCGAGTTGGGGCTCGCCGCCGGCCAGGGCGGCGGTCACCGTCTCCTCGTCGACCGTGTCCGCCGAGTCGAGCAGCACCAGCCGGTCCGGGTGCTCGCTCTGCACCGAGCGGACCAGACCCCACACCGGAGCCGACGCGAGACCGTCGCTCCCTCCGCTCCCTCCGTTCTCTTCGTTACGACCCGCCGCGACCGCGCCCCGCGTGACGAACACCAGTCGCGCTTCCGCGTACCGCTCGTCGGCGAGGAACCGCTGCACCAGCGCGAGGGCACGCCGTACGGTCCCGTGCGCCGCCCGCAGCGGATCCCCGTCCCGGGCGGCGAGGTCCTCCGTGCGTACGACGACGGCCTCCAGGCCTTCCGCGTCCGGTAGTTCACCGTGCTCGGCCCATGCGATCCGCAGGTCCGGGGCGGAGCCGGCGGCCGGTACGGGCGTCCACTCCACGGCGTACAGCGCGTCATCCCGTACCGCGGCCCTGGCGAGTCCTTCCTTGGGGACGGCGCGCAGGGTGAGGGTCTCCACGGACGCCACCGGGGCACCGGTGGTGTCGGCGAGGGCGAGCGTGAAGGTGTCCCGGCCCGCGGGGGAGATCCGGACGCGCAGCGCGGTGGCGCCGGTCGCGTACAGCTCCGTACCCGCCCACGCGAACGGCAGCCGGACCGCGCCGTCGCCCGCCGCGTCGGCGGCGTGCAGGACGAGCGGGTGCAGCACGGAGTCGAAGAGTGCGGGATGGAGGCCGAACAGGGCGGCGGGCGCGTGCTGTTCCTCCGGCAGCCGCACCGTCGCGTACAGATCGTCGCCGGACGTCCAGAGGCCGGTCAGCCCCTGGAAGGCGGGGCCGTACTGGTACCCGAGGTCCGCGAGCCGCTCGTACACGCCCTCCAGCGGTACGGCGGAGGCCCCGGCGGGCGGCCAATGTACGAGGTCCCGCGCGCCGGAGCCGGACGCGGGGCCGCCGAGGACACCGGAGGCATGGCGGGTCCAGGGCACCGAGTCGTCCGCTCCACCGTCCGGCCTGGCGTGCACGCCGAAGGGCCGGCCGCCGTCGGCGGCGGGAGCGCCCACCGTGACCTGGACCCGGACCGCCGTGTCGTCGGGCAGCGGCAGCGGGGCCTCCAGGGTGAGGTCGCCCACCCGATCGGCACCCATCCGGCTGCCCGCGGCCAGGGCCAGTTCGACAAAGGCGGTGGCGGGCAGCAGCACCCCGCCGCCCACGGCGTGGTCGGCCAGCCAGGGATGCGTCGCGGCCGACAGCAGACCGGTCAGGACCAGGCCCTCGCCGTCCGCGAGGTCCACCGCGGTGGAGAGCAGCGGGTGCTGTGCGGGGTCGAGGCCCAACGACCGTGCGTCACCGGGTGTCCGCGGCGCCAGCCAGTAGTGCTCGCGCTGGAAGGCGTACGTCGGCAGATCGACCGGGCGGGCACCCGGGAAGAACGACGCCCCGTCCAGCGGCGCCCCATGGACCCGCGCGGTGGCGAGACCGGTGACCAGGGTCTCCGGCTCGGGCCGCCCGGCACGCAGCAGCGGTACGGTGACCGCCTCCTCACCGGCGAGGCAGCCTCGGGCGAGCGACGCCAGAACGGCGTCGGGGCCGATCTCCACGAACACCGTGGCGCCACGCGCCTCCAGTTCCCGGGCGGCGTCGAGGAACCGCACCGCCTCGCGGATCTGCCCGGTCCAGTAGTCGGGCGAGGTGAGTTCCTCGGTGGTGGCGAGGCGCCCGGTGACCGTCGAGACGACGGGTATCTCCGGCGCGTGGAAGGCCAGCCCGGCCGCGACGGCGCGGAACTCGTCGAGCACGGCGTCCATATGGGGCGAGTGGAAGGCATGGCTGACCTGGAGCCGGCGTGTCCTGCGGCCCCGCGCCCGCCACCGTTCCGCGACCGTCTCCGCCGCGTCCTCGTCACCGGAGATCACCACGGAGGCGGGTCCGTTGACCGCGGCCACGGACAGCCGTCCGGTGAACTCGGCCAGTTCTTCGCCGAGTTCGCCCTCCTCCGCCTCGATCGCGACCATCGCGCCCCCGGCCCGCGCCGACTCCATCAGCCGGCCCCGGGCGGCGACCAGCCGCGCCGCGTCGTCGAGCGAGAGCACACCCGCGCAGTGGGCGGCGGCCAGCTCGCCGATGGAGTGCCCGGCGAGCAGATCGGGGGTGAGCCCGTGGTGCGCGGCCAGCCGGAACAGCGCGACCTCGATGGCGAACAACCCGGGCTGGGTGTACGCGGTCCGGTGCAGCAGCGCCGCGTCCGCGCTGCCCTCGGCGGCGAACAGCACCTCGCGCAGCGGCCGTTCGAGATGCGCGTCCAGCGCGGCACAGGCCGCGTCGAGCGCCTCGGCGAAGACCGGGTGCGCCTCGTACAGCTCCCCGCCCATGCCGGTGCGCTGCGCGCCCTGGCCGGTGAAGAGGAAGGCGGTCCTGCCCGAGCCCGCCGCGCCGCCGCTCACCACCCGGGGGTCGTCCCGGCCCTCGGCGAGCGCGTCCAGCCCGGCCAGGAGGTCCTCCGCCGTGGTGGCGACGACCGCCGCGCGGTGGGGGAGCGCGGTACGGGTGGTGGCCAGGGAGAGCCCGGTGTCGTACGGCGAGACGTCACCGGCGGCGAACGCGCGGACGCGGGCCGCCTGTTCGCGCAGCGCCACCGCGTCCCGCGCGGACAGCAGCCAGGGCGCGGGCCGCCCGGACGGCTCGGCCTCGGGTGTCTGCTCCGGGGCCGGCGGGCTCTGCTCGATGATCACATGGGCGTTGGTGCCGCTGATCCCGAAGGACGAGACGGCGGCGCGGCGCGGCTGCCCGGTCTCGGGCCACTCGGCCGCCTCCGTGAGCAGCTCGACCGCGCCGGACCCCCAGTCGACCATCGGTGTCGGCTCGTCCACATGCAGCGTCCTGGGCAGTACGCCGTGGCGCATGGCCTGCACCATTTTGATGACCCCGCCCACACCGGCCGCCGCCTGGGCGTGCCCGATGTTCGACTTCAGCGACCCGAGCCGCACGGGCGCGCGGTCCGCGCGGTCGCGCCCATAGGTGGCGATGACCGCTTCCGCCTCGATGGGGTCGCCCAGCCGGGTGCCGGTGCCGTGCGCCTCCACGGCGTCGATGTCCGCCGGGGCCAGCCCCGCGTCGGCCAGCGCCGCGCGGATGACCCGCTCCTGCGCGGGGCCGTTGGGCGCGGTCAGACCGTTGCTGGCGCCGTCCTGGTTGATCGCGCTGCCCCGGATGACGGCCAGCACCTGGTGCCCGTTCCTGCGGGCGTCGGAGAGCCGCTCGACGATCAGCAGGCCCACGCCCTCGGCCCAGGAGGTGCCGTCGGCCGAGGCCGCGAACGACTTCGACCGGCCGTCGGCGGCGAGCCCGCGCTGCCGCGAGAACTCCACGAACATCCCGGGGGACGACATGACCGTGGCGCCGCCCGCGATCGCCAGCGTCGATTCGCCGGAGCGCAGCGACCGTACGGCGAGATGCAGGGCGGTCAGCGAGGACGAGCACGCCGTGTCGACGGTCACCGCCGGTCCGGCCAGGCCGAGTTGGTAGGCGATGCGCCCGGACATCACGCTGGGGGTGGTGCCCGTCAGCAGATAGCCGTCGACGGTGTCGGGAGCCTCGTGCATCCGGGGCCCGTAGTCCAGCGTGGTGGCGCCGATGAACACGCCCGTACGGCTGCCCCGCAGCGCGTCCGCGTCCAGCCGCGCCCGCTCCACGGCCTCCCACGCGGTCTCCAGGAGCACCCGCTGCTGCGGGTCCATCGCCAGCGCCTCGCGCGGCGAGATCCCGAAGAAGCCGTTGTCAAAGCGGGTCGCGTCGTCCAGGAACCCGCCCTCGCGCACAGTGCTGTGGCCGCTGCGCGTCGGGTCGCTGTCGTACAGGTTCCGGTCCCAGCCACGGTCGGCGGGGAAGCCGGAGACGGCGTCGCGCCCCTCGGCCAGCAGCCGCCACAGGTCCTCGGGCGAGGCGACCCCGCCGGGGTAGCGGCAGGCCATGCCGACGATCGCGATCGGCTCGTCCGAGCCGCCGGGCAGGGGCTGTTCACCGGCCTGTGCGGTATCCGTACCGGCGAGGGCCGCGCCGAGATGGGTGATCAGGGCGTCGGGCGTCGGATGGTCGAAGAGCAGCCCGCCGGCGAGGCGCAGCCCGGTCGCGGAGGCCAGCGCGTCGCGCAGCTCCACCGACATCAGCGAGTCGAAGCCCAGTTCCTTGAATGTGGCGTGCGGCGGCACCCGCCGACCGGCCGGATACTCCAGCACGGCCGCGACCTGCCCGGTGACCAGCGCGGTCACATCCACCGCTTCAGTCGGCGCCGGGGCGGTCGACTCCCTTTCGGCGGGCGCGAGTTCGCCCGTACGAGCGGTGCCCGACACCCAGTGGCGCTCGCGCTGGAAGGCATAGGTGGGCAGCGGTACGCGGCGGGCGTCGCCGTACGAGGGGACGCCGCCCCAGCCGATGTCCGTACCGCGTACGAAGACGGCGGCGACGGCCGCCAGCAGAGTCCTGGCCTCCGGGCGGCGCCGGCGCAGCGCGGCCACCGACACCACCGAGTCCGCCTCCCGGACGCTGTCGCGCACCATGGCCGAGCAGACCGCGTCCGGGCCCAGCTCCAGAAACGCCGTGGCGCCCGCGTCCTCCAGGGCCCGGACCGCGTCCAGGAACCGCACCGGACGGCGCACCTGCTCCACCCAGTACGCGGCCGACGACCAGGCGTCGGTGACGGACGCGCCGGTCACCGACGACACCGCGTCCAGCCGGGGCGCGCGCAGGGTCAGCCCTTCGACGACGGTACGGAAGTCGTCGAGCATCGGGTCCATCAGCGGGGAGTGGAAGGCGTGCGAGACGGTCAGCCGCCTGGTCCTGCGCCCCTGGTCGCGCAGCCGGTCCGCGAGGGTCAGCACGATGTCCTCGGCGCCGGACAGGACCACCGAGCGCGGCCCGTTGACCGCCGCGATGCCCGCCTGCCGCTCATGGCCGGCGAGCAGCGCGAGCACCTCGCTCTCCGTGGCCTCCACCGCGACCATCGCGCCGCCGGAGTCGAGCGCCTGCATCAGCCGGCCGCGCGCGGCGACCAGCCGCGCGGCGTCCGGCAGATCGAGGACCCCCGCCACATGCGCGGCGGCGATCTCGCCGATGGAGTGCCCCGCGACCAGCTCGGGCACCACGCCCCACGACTCGACCAGCCGGTGGAGCGCCACTTCGAGGGCGAACAGCGCGGGCTGGGTGAACCCGGTCCCGTCCAGGCCCTCCCCGGAGGCGATCACCTCCAGCAGCGGCCGGCCGAGCAGCGGGTCCAGCTCGGCGCGGACCGCGTCGAACGCCTCGGTGAACGCGGAGAACGCCCCGTACAGCTCCAGGCCCATCCCGGCGCGCTGCGCACCCTGCCCGGTGAAGACGAAGGCGAGCCGCCCCGGCCCGGCCGCGCCCCGCACCACATCCGCCGACGCCCGGCCCTCGGCGAGCGCGTCGAGCGCGCTCAGCAGGGCGGGACCGCCCTCGGGCGCGGCGAGCGCGACCGCCCGGTGCTCGAAGACGGTACGGGTGGTGGCCAGGGACCAGGCGGCATCGGCCGTGGCTGGCGCGTCCTCGCGTGCGAGGGCGTCGCGCAGCCGGGCGGCCTGGGCCCGCAGCGCCGTCTCCGAGCGCCCGGAGAGGACCACCGGGACCACACCGGGAGCGGCGGTCCCGGGCTGTGCGGCAGCGCCGGGCGCGAGGGACACCGGACCCTCGGTGAGCACGACGTGCGCGTTCGTGCCGCCCATGCCGAAGGAGGACACCCCGGCGATCAGCGGCCGCTCGGGCGCGGGCCACTCGGTCAGCTCCCGCTGCACCTCAAGTCCCAGCTCGTCCATGGGGATCCGGGGGTTCGGGGTGTCGAAGTTGAGGCTCGCGGGCAGCCGCCGGTGGCTCAGCGCCAGCACCGCCTTGAGCAGGCCGACGATGCCGGCCGCGCCTTCGAGATGGCCCACATTGGTCTTGGCCGAGCCGACCCGCAGCCGCGCCCGGGGGGCCCGGCCCGCGCCGAGCACCGCGCCCAGCGCCGCCGCCTCGACCGGGTCGCCCACCGGGGTCCCGGTGCCGTGCAGTTCCACGTACTGCACGGCCGCCGGGTCGACCCCGGCCTTCTCGTACGCCTCGCGCAGCACACGCTCCTGCGCCGGGCGGCCGGGGACCGTCAGGCCCGGCGTCGTACCGTCGTTGTTGACCGCGCTGCCGCGGATCACCCCGTAGATCCGGTCGCCGTCCTCGACCGCGCGGGCCAGCGGCTTGAGTACGACGACCGCACCGCCCTCGCCGCGCACGAAGCCGTTGGCGCGTGCGTCGAAGGTGTACGTCGTACCGTCCGGCGAGAGCCCGCCGAACCGCTCCTCGGTGACCGCGCCCTCCGCGAGGATGTTCAGATTGACGCCCGCCGCGATCGCCGTGTCGCTCTCCCCGGAGCGCAGTGACTCGCAGGCGAGATGGACGGCGACCAGCGAGGAGGACTGCGCCGAGTCGACCGTCAGGCTCGGGCCGTGCAGACCGAGGTGGTACGAGACCCGGTTGGCGATGACACCCCGGTTGACCCCGGCCATGGTGTGCTGCGTGATGGCCCGGTCGCCGTACTGGTAGAGCAGGGACGCGTAGTCGTCGCGCAGGGTGCCCACGAACACGGCGGTACGGCTGCCCCGCAGCGCGGCCGGCAGGGTGCCCGCGTCCTCCAGGGCCTCCCAGGCCAGCTCCAGCACCAGCCGCTGCTGCGGATCCATGGTGACGGCCTCGCGCGGCGAGACACCGAAGAAGTCCGCGTCGAAGGTGTCGACCCGGTCCAGGAACCCGCCCCGGCGCGTCCCCGGCTCCGCCGCCTCGTACGCCTCCGTGCCGGACGCGGGCAGCCAGCGCCCCTCCGGCACCTCGGTGACGGCGTCCGAGCCGGTGCGCAGCAGGTCCCAGAAGGCCTCGGGGCCGTCCGCCCCGGGAAGCCGGCAGGACACTCCGACGACCGCTACGCCCTCTTCGAGCCCGTCGCCCTGAGCAGCCCTGTGGGAATGGTGCTGATTCGTCATCGCGCTCGACTTCCCTTTCCAGTGAATCCGGCCGAACTGGGCGACCTTGAAAGGCATTTCAGTGACACTGCTTCCAGATCGTAGGCAGGTGGTTCTCTCAGCCCTCTCAGCGCGGCTCCACCGGGCGGTAATCACCCCTGCCAGGGGCCGGGAGATCGCCGCATTACCCGTTCATGGGTGAGAGGTTGATGGCGTCGCAATAGTGTCGGCGTACGAAATGGGTGGCACCCGGCTACAACAGAAGGCAGGTTGGATCTCGTCATGTCACAGCTCACCGACGACGTGGAAAAGCACACCAGTCAGTATGTCGAGGCTTTCAACGCGGGCGACTTCGAAACCGTCGACAGCTTCTACACGGCGGAGGCCGTCGCCGTCTGGGAGCCGGGCAAGCCGCTGACGGGCGACGCGCGCCGGGAATACCAGCGGGAATTCCTCAAGAACCGGCCGACGATGACCGCCGTGCCCCGGCAGACGTTTGTGACCAACGACACGGCCCTGCTGATCGTCGACTGGACGATCGACACGGTCGACGCCGACGGAAAGCCCGAGCGGCTCCAGGGCACCGGCGTCGACGTCCTGAGGCTGGGCGAGGACAAGGTGTGGCGTTACGCCGTCGACGACCCGTACGGCCAGGCCTGATCCCGGTCGGCGCAGTTATCCCCTGAATCCCCGAAAGGACTGACCGACCATGGCGTACACATTCAGTGTGGACTTCGACCCGGCGAACCCCGATCTCACCAGCGACTCCGAAACCCAGAACGACATCTTCATCGCGGCGTTCAACTCCGGTGACGGAGAGCTGTTCAACAGCCTTTACCGCGACGACTCCATCTCGAATTTCTCGGGTGAGCCGCTCACCGGTGCGGCGCGCCTCGCGTTCTTCAAGGAGTTCCTCGGCACCAAGCCCGACCTCCGGGCCAGCATCACCCACGCGTATGTGGCCGGCGACGTCGCGCTGATCGGTGTCAACTACGAGATCGACACGACCGGCCCGGACGGCGAGCCCGTACAGCTCCGGGGCGTGTGCACCGACGTCCTGCGGCGCGGGGACGACGGCCGCTGGCTGATGTCCATCGACCGCCCGGTGGCCGCCACCGGCCTGGTCGCCGACTAGTACCACGGCACCAGGGCGCGAGCTAGGGGCGCGACCGCGAACCCCCCTGCGATCAGGGGGGTTCTGGCGTAAGTGAAGACAGTCCCCAGGTAATTCCCCCCGCATTCCATGCATTTCACGGCACTTCAAGGAGAGATAGTGGCCACGCAGGAAGAACTGACCTCCGTACTGGACGCGGTACGCGACGCCGTGCCCGCCCTCCGGCGCAATGGGGCCGCCGCGGAGGAGCAGCGCTGGATACCGGACGAGAACATCGAACTGCTGGAGAAGGCCGGGGTGTTCCGTACGGCCGTGCCGCGCGAGCACGGCGGTCTCGACTTCGACGCGGCGCAGCAGGCCGAGGTCATCGCCGAGGTGTCCCGGGGCTGCCCCTCCACCGGCTGGCTGACGATGGTGTGGCTCACCAGCGCCTGGTGCGCGACCCTCTACCCGGACCAGGCGCAGAAGGAGGTCTTCGAGGGCGGCAGCAGCCGGGTCTCCATCGTCTTCGCCCCCACCGGCACCCTCAAGCCGGCCGAGGGCGGTTACCGGCTCGACGGCACCTGGCGCTTCAACTCCGGCTGCCGGGGCGCGGGCTGGGACCTGCTCGCCGCGGTCGTCGAGCAGCCCGACGGGACGGCCGAGGAACTGGTCGCGCTGGTTCCGACCTCCGAGCTGGAGTTCGCCGACGACTGGCATGTCTCGGCCGGCGCCGCCACCGGCAGCTCGACGACCACCGCCAAGGACGTCTTCGTGCCCGCGCACCGGGTCGTACCGCTGGAGGAGGCCATGGTCTCCGCCACCGGCAACCGCTCCAACACCGGTGCCACCGGCCGCAACTACGGTCTGCTCGGCTACATCATGTCCAGTGTCTCCGCGACCTTCCTGGGGATGGCGCGCGGCTCGCTCGAACTGTTCCTGGAGCGGCTCCCCGGACGCGGCATCACCTACACCCAGTGGACCGAGCAGAGCCAGCACCCGCTCACCCAGCAGCAGGTGGCCCTCGCCTCGAACAAGATCGACGCGGCCGAGGCGCTCTCCCGCTCCTGGCACCGGGTGCTGCAGAACGCGGCCGACGCGGGCGTCCAGCCGTCCGACGAGGAGAAGGCCGTCATCCGCGGCAGGACCGCCTACGCGGCGCAGCTCTCGAAGGAGGCCGTGGAACTGCTCTTCGCGGCGAGCGGGGGCTCGGTCATCCGCCGCGATGTGGACCTCCAGCGCTTCCACCGCGACATCCAGGGCTTCTCGCTGCACGCCCTGGTGCAGCTCAACGCCAACCTGGAGGTGCAGGGCCGGGTCCTGCTGGGCCTGGAGCCCGGTACGTACTTCCTCTGACCTCGGAGCGTCGATCCACAAGCGTCAACCCAGAAGGCCCGGGTCGCTGTCACGGCCCCGGGCCTTCCGTATGTCCGGCGATGCTCCGCGCGTCTACTGCCCGGCGCCCGGATCCGCCTTGCCGAAGCGGCCGTTGACGAAGAGCAGCCCGTCCTCGTCGCTGCCCTGGCCGGCCGCCAGGACCGTCCCGATGAAGATGGTGTGGTCGCCGAAGACATGCGAGTCGGTCAGCTCGCACTCCAGCCAGGCCACCGAGCCGGCCAGCAGGGGCGCCCCGGTGTGCTCTCCGGCCTCCCACGTCACCCCTTCGAACTGGGCCGCCCCCAGCGTCCGGTGCTTGTCCGCGAAATGCCGCGCCAGGGGCTCCTGCCGTACGCCGAGTATGTTGACGGCGAACCGGCCCGCGGAGGTCAGCGCGCCGTGCATCACCGCGCCATGGCTCACACTGCACAGCACCGAGGGCGGATCGAGGGAGACCGAGCTGAACGCGTTCGCCGTCATGGCGTGCACATGCTCGCCGCCCACGGTGATCACCGTGACACCGGTCGCGAAGCGGGACATCACTTCCCTGAGCCGGACGGGTTTCACCGGCTGTGGCCCCGAACGCAGGGCCGCGGGATCGAGTTCAGTGGACGCGGAATTCATGCCACCCTCTCCGAGGTATTTTGAGCAGGGCACATCACGTGCCATCCGTGGGTATCCCTGGCCGGCCGGTGGACTTCAACGTACCCGCGTCCGCGCCGACATCTCCCACCCTCGGGTAACCGCCGTGCCACCTGCCCGTACACACCGCGGATGACCCTCTGGTGACCGCTGGTTGACCGGACCCGAGCACCCTGTGGTGCATGGATCACACCAACACCGCAACCCCGTCCAGAGAACTGGCCGAACCTTTTCTCCGTGAAGTACTCGCCGGCGTGGGCCTGTCGGTCGAATACGTCCGTGCGAAGGGCAATACGCTCTACCAACGGGACGGCGAGGGTGGCGAGATACCGGTCGTCGACTTCGCGGGCGGCTACGGCTCCGTCCTGCTCGGGCACAACCGGCCGGAAATCGTCGAAAGGGCGCGGGAACTGCTCGACGGGGACACCCCGGTGCACGCGCAGTTCTCCAGCCACCCCTACGCCAACACCCTCGCCGCCGAGCTGAACCGGATCATCCGCCGGGAACTGGGCACTGACGAACCGTATTTCGCCGTATTCGCGAACAGCGGTGCGGAAGCGGTCGAGGCCGCGGTCAAACACGCCGAGCTGGACCGGGGGATGCGCATCGCCGCGCTCCTGGAGGAGATCTCCGTACAGAACGACGCCGCGCGCACCGCGGTGGAGAACGGCACCGCCGTCGTCGCCGAGCACACCCTCGAACGGCTCGGCCTCACCCCGCCCCGGGACCCCGCCGAGGCCTTCGGTCTGCTGACGGCCGAGCTCGCCCGGCGCAACGCCGGACAGACCGCGCGGCCGCCGCTGTTCCTGGCGCTGGAGGGCGGGTTCCACGGCAAGCTCGCGGCGAGTGTGCAGCTCACGCACAACGAGGGGTACCGCACCCCCTTCAAGTCGCTGGCCGCGCAGGCCCGGTTCGTACCGCAGGACCGGCCCGATGTCCTGAAGCAGGTGCATGCCGAGGAGCGGGGCGTTCTCCTCGGCACGCAGGTCGTCGACGGGCAGCTCACCCTCACCGAGCGGGAGTTCCCCGTCTTCTGCGCCTTCCTGGTGGAACCCATTCAGGGCGAGGGCGGAATCCGGGTGCTTTCCCGGGAATTCGCCGGGGAAATCCAGAAGTTCTGCGAGTCGATCGACTGCCCCGTTGTCGTCGACGAGATCCAGAGCGGAATGGGCAGGACCGGAACACTTCTCGCCAGTGCCCCGCTCGGACTGCGCGGCGACTATTTCACCCTCGCCAAGACACTGGGCGGCGGAATCGCCAAGACATCCGTGATGCTGGTGCGCGAGAAGTATTACCGGAAGGAATTCGAGATCGTCCACAGCTCGACCTTCGCCAAGGACAGCTTCTCCTGTCATATCGCCCTCAAGGTCCTCGAACTGCTGGAGGCCGACGGCGGACGGGCCTACCGGGCCGCGGAGGAGCGCGGCGCGGCCCTGCGGGCGGCGCTGGACGGCGTACGGGCGGACTTCCCCGACGTCGTCGGAGACGTCCGGGGCCGGGGCCTGATGCTGGGCCTCGAATTCCTGGACCAGTCGGGGTCGTCGTCCCCGGTGATCCAGGAGATCGCGGTCGGCGGGTTCTTCGGCTACGTCCTCGCCGGGCATCTGCTGCGCCGCCACCGGGTGCGTACATTTCCTACGGCGAGCGCGGTCAACACCCTGCGCTTCGAGCCTTCCATCGAGCTGACCGACGCCGAGATCGCCCAGCTCGACGCCGGGCTGCGCGATGTGTGCGAGCTGCTCAGGGCCGGGGCGGGCGAAGCGCTGACCGCGGCCTGAGCCCGCCGGCTCATCCCCCACTGAGCCGCCGGTCGCGCCTCTGAACGCCCACGCCTCGGTAAGACTTTGACGAAAGCATTATCGGATAATTACGGTGGCCGATGGCCATTGAACGGGGGAGTTCATGCGTTTTCGTGTCCTGGGTGCGTTGGAAGTCGATAATGACGACGGCCTGGTGGAACTTGGTGGCGTAAGGCAACGATCCGCTCTCGCCTACCTGTTGCTCCACGCCAACCAGGTGGTCTCGACCAGCCAGTTACTCGGGGCCCTCTGGCCGGCCGATGACGCGCCCATGACCGCGCGGAAGATCCTTCAGAACGCGATCTGGCGGCTGCGCGGAGTCCTCGCCCGGCCGTCCTCGGGGGAGTCGGCGCCCGAGCTGCTGACCCGCAATCCCGGGTACATGCTGCGGGTACGGCCCGAGCAGGTCGACCTCCTGGTGTTCCAGCAGCGGGTCGCCGCGGGCCGGGCGGCCCTGGCCGCCGGGCGCCCGGCCGCCGCGCGCGACCTGCTGACCGAGGCGCTCGCGCTCTGGCGCGGCTCGGTGCTCGCCGATCTCGCCGAGGAGGGCACCTACTGGGCCGAGGTCGCCTCGATCCAGAAGAAGCGCCTCGATGTCATGGAGGACTGCTTCGAGGCGGAGCTGGCCTGCGGCGGCCACCAGAGCGTGCTCCATGAACTCAAGGCACTGGTCGAGGCCGAGCCCCTGCGCGAGCGCGCCTCGCGCCAGCTCATGCTCGCGCTCTACCGCTGCGGCCGGCAGGCGGACGCCCTCGCGGTGTACGGGAGGGTACGGGAGGCCCTGGTCGACGGTCTCGGCCTGGAGCCGAGCCCCGAACTCCAGCAGCTCCAGCGGGCCGTCCTCACCCAGGACCCGGCACTGGACCTGCGGCGCACCGCACAGCCCGGACAGCCCCCGCAGCCCGGACAGCGCGGGCAGCCGGTGGGGCCCGTACCGGCCGCGCAGATCCCGGAGTTCGCCCTGCCCTCGCCGCGTCCGGTCCCAGGCCCCGGGGCACTGCCCGCGGCCGGGCCCCCGCCGGCGAGCATCGCCGTACCGAGCGAGTACCACCAGGCCAGTGTGCTTCTGCTGCGCTTCGGGCTCGGACCCGAGTTCGGCACCCTGCCGCCGGAGGACGTCGACCGCGTCCTCGACGCGGTGACCCAGCTCGCCCGCGAGAAGATCGAGGCGGAGGGCGGCATCGTCGCCTCGGCGCTGGGCTCCGTCCTGCTCGGGCTCTTCGAGGACGACGAGGCCTCGGAGACCGCGGGCGCGGTGCGCGCGGTACGGGCCGCCGCCGCCGTACGCGACTGTCTGACCATCGCCGCCGCCACCCTGCACTCCGGCTCCACGGGCCAGGCGCTCTTCGCCCACGGCGCGGTGTACACCGGACAGGTCGTCGTCTGCCGCTGGCCCGGTGCCGGGGTGACCCCGCCCTGGATCGGCGGCCATCTCGTCGACGACTGCCGGGCGGCGCTGGGCTCGGTCCCCGCGGGCGAGGTCCATGTCTGCGACGCCACCCGCCGGCTGACCGAGGGGCACATCACCTATCGCGGGGGCGGCACCAATATGGCCCCCTGGGAGCTGATGGCCGTGGGGGACGGCTTCACCAATCAGTGCGGCACCTCGGCCGGCGACCGCGAGTGCGAGCTCGACCTGATGCGGGCCATCCTGCTCAGAACCCGGCACCGCTCGACCCCGCACCTGGTGACCGTCCTCGGCCCGCCCGGCCGCAAGACCCGGCTGCTGCTGGAGTTCCGGCGGCTGGTGGAGACCGGCACCGCCGAGCCCGTACGCGTACTGACCGGTACGGCCGCCCCTTCGCGCGGCGGTATGTCCGCGCCGGCTCAGATGCTCGCCTCGTACGCCGGGACGGGCCCCGAGGACACCCCCGATGCCGCCTCGGCCAAGCTCGACACGGCCCTCGCCGGGCTCACCGAGGACCAGGAGACCCGGGACGCCCTGCTGGCCGCCCTGGGCCCGCTCATCCACGCGCGTGGCCCCGTACGGCGTGAAGTCCTGGGCGCCTGGCGGGACTTCCTCGCCCTGGCCGCCGCGAAGCACCCCCTCGTGGTGATCTGGGACGATCTCGACCGCGCCGACGAACCGCTGCTCGAACTGGTCGAGAAGCTGGCCGACCCGCGCGCCGATCTGCCGCTGCTGAATGTCGTCGGCGCGGACGCGCGGCTCCTCGCGCGCCGCCCCGGCTGGGCCGCCGGCCGCCCGCAGGCGATGACGATCAGTCTCGGCCCGGTCGCCGACGACGCGCTCGACCAGCTTCTCGAATGCCTGCTCATGCCGGGCCGGGCAGCAGTGGTGGCATAGCGGGCACGGAACGTGCCGCCCGGGCCGCACGCGGCGCCCGGGCGCCCCCCGCGCCGGTGAGACCGCCGGCGCGGGCCAGCGCCCGGATCACCTCCAGGCACTCCGGCGCGTCCGGCGGCAGCGTGAGCGTCGCCGACTCGATCAGCAGGGATATCGCGACCGCGTGCTGATGGGCCGCGCCCCGTGGGAACGGCGGTACGTCCCGGCCTGCCGGGCGCTCGGTCCGGCACGCGGCGGCCAGCACCTGCCGCGCCCACCGCCCCACCGAGAACCGAGTCCTGTGGTGCAGCAGGACACTCAGCGCGGGAACGGTCAGCAGGGTCTTCTCGAAATGACGGAGGATCGCTCCGGAGTGCTCCGCCAGCAGGGACGCGCCCGGCGCCCGCTCCGGTGCGGGACGGCGGACAGGAGGAGCACCGTCACCGGACGCCGTTGTCCGGGACGTGACCCTCGCCCGGCGGAGTCCTTCCGTGAGGGCCACGGTGAACTCCCTGCCGACGAAGGCGGCGAGTGTCGCCTCGTGCTCGAATGGCCCCAGGGTCGCCCGGGTCGAGGACTCGGGGCCAGGGTGCTCGCGCTGCGTATGGCTGTTGTCCATACGAGCAGCTAACCAAGTCCCGTACACCACGGAACCACTTGCTGATCTGCACGGCGGTCATGGAACGCCCGTGACCGGCCGGTTGCCGCGGGCCTCCGGTAACGCCCGCCGCCCGTACGGCTGACGCCGCCGATTACCGCCGGGCACCGCCGGACGGGATCCGCCGGGGACTGCCTAGGGTCTTTCGTTTGGATCTGGCTGGATCAGGGAGTGGGGTCTGGTGCCGTGTATCGCAAGGCGGAGGATGGAGCCATGGCGGAGCCCTGGTGACTGACGACAACGCCGCGAGACGCGGTGCCAGGGCACGCGAGCCCAGCAAGATCCAAACGACAGGCCCTAGGCCTCGCCGCCGGAGACCGCCTGGAGCGGCAGCCCGGGCGGCTCCGAGAGCCGGGTGAGGCTGAGCGTACTGGTGCTGCGCTGCCCCACGCCCCAGAGCGGGCGCTTGCCGAGCAGCTCGGGCCGCGCGCACGCCACGATCAGCAGGGCGGCGTTGGCGGCCGTCGTGGCCAGCTCCTCCACCCAGTCCAGCACCGCGTCCGAGGCGAGATGAAGATTGTCGAGACACAGGACCAGCGGCTGCTGCCTCGCCCGCATGGACAGCAGCTCCGCCCAGCTGTTCATGACATGGCGGGGGTGCATGGAGGGCTGCGGACGGTTCGGTACCAGCAGATCCTGGAGCAGCCGGTCCGCCATCGGGCCGCTGCCGACCGTTCCGCGCACCAGCCGCATGAGCAGCTCGCCCTGTGAGGTGTCCGGGGGGATCGACGAGAACTCCCGCCAGGCGTCGAGCAGGGCACCGGCCAGGGTGTGCAGACTGGCCGCGCCGCTCGCGGGCGCCGACGGCCGCAGCACCAGCACATCGCCGGGAGTCCGGGTGACCCGGTCCTCGAACTCGGCCAGCAGCCGGGACTTGCCCGACCCCGGCTCGCCGAGGACCGTCAGCAGATACGGCACCCGGTGATGGCGGGAGTGCGCCAGCAGGCTGTTCAGGATGTCCAGTTCGTGTTCCCTGGGGAACGGCACGCCCCCGGGAACACCCCCCGGAAGCCCGCCCGCGACTGAGCCCGGAAGCCCGCCCGGCACTCCGCTCGGGACTCCGCCGAGAGCGCCCGCGGGAAGCCCCTGCGGACAGAACACCGAGGCCTCCCGTACATCGGAGACCGTGCCCGCCTTCCCCGGCACCCGCAGATAGCGCACATGGCTGTCCGTGCCGACCGCCGCCTTCCGGCTGACGTACACCTTCCCCGGCGGCACGTCCGAGAGCAGATGCTGTGTCGTGTCCAGCAGCGCCCCCACCACGGAGACTCCGCCGCCGGGCGCGCCCGGTACGTGCCGTACCAGCACCCCGCCCGTGGTGACCACCGAGCGGACCGCCAGATCCGGTACGTCCCCGAACCGGTCGCGTACGGCGAGCGCCGCCCGTACCGCGTCCAGGGAGGCCGACGAAGGATCGTCCCGCAGCCCGAACAGCGCCGCGGAGAGATGGCCCACCGACCCCACGACGGTGCCGCCGTGCTCCTCGATGCAGTCCGCGACCACCGTCACCGCCCGGTGCAGCGCGGCATTGAGCCGCTGCGCGTCCAGCGGGTCGTCCGGCGGGGTGCCGGTCTGGATCAGGAGTACGGACACCTCCTGGCGCCTGCTCACCGGCTCACCGCCGTCGGACACCCGCGCCGCCGCCGGCTCGTCGTCCACCAGGACACCGGGGTCCGGGGGACCGATCACCGCGACCGGTGCGCCGGCCGGCCGGAGCGCCGCCCTGGACGGCGCCGGCGGCAGCCCGGGCGGCGCGGGCCGCGGCACCTCCGTCACCTGTGCCACCTGCGCCACCTCCGCCGGTGCCCCGGCGGGCGCCGCGAGCGAGGGGTGGTGGTGGAGGATGTGCTGCTGGAGGGTCTGGAGGTCCCGCGAGGGCTCCAGGCCGTACTCCTCGACCAGTTCGAGCCGTACCCGGCTGAACACGCTCAGCGCCTCGGCCTGCCGGCCGCAGCGGTACAGCGCGAGCATCAACTGCCCGCACAGCCGCTCGCGCAGCGGCTCCGACTCCGCCAGCGACACCAGCTCGCCGAGGACGGCGTGGTGCCGTCCGCAGGCCAGCTCCGCCTCGAAGCGGTACTCCATCGCGTCGAGTCTGAGCTGTCGCAGCCGTGCCACCTCCGGCCAGTCCAGGCCCTGTTCCACCAGGTCCGACAGGACAGGCCCGCGCCACTCGTCCAGCGCCTCGCGCAACAGCTCGGCCGCCAGCGCCGGTTCGCCCGCGTCGAGGAGTTTGCGGCCCTCGGCCACCCGCCGGTCGAAGCGGGAGACATCGAGGGTGTCGGGCGCCACATGCAGCATGTAGCCCGGGGACCGGGTGAGCAGTTCCGGGGCCGAGGCCCCCGGCACCTCCAGCAGCGAGTGCTGCCGTGACAGCGCCGCCCGCAGCCCTGACACCGCGTTCTGTATGATCTTCCTGGCCGTCACCGGACGGCTCTCCTGGGACCAGAGGGCGTCCAGCAGCTCGCTGGTGGCGACCACTTGGTTGGCCCGTAACAGCAACTTTCCGAGCACCGCCCGCTGTTTGAAGCCGCCCAGGACCAACGTACGGTCCCGGGACTGGACTTCCAGCGGACCCAGAATCCTGAATTCCACGCCTTCTCCCCCATCGTTTGACCAACTGACAGTCGGTGACCGGGGCTCGTACTACTGGCCCCCTTGTACCGCTGCCCGCATATGCGCATGGACACCGCTCAGCACCAGCCCGGCCACGGCGTCGAGATGCTGGTCCAGATAGAAATGACCGCCGGGGAAGACCTCCAGCTCGTATCCGGCCCGGGTGAACTCCCGCCAGCGCGCCGCCTCCTCGACCGCGACGACCGGGTCGTCACGCCCGGCCAGCACGGTCATCGGAATGTCCAGCGGCGCACCGCCGCTCCAGCGGTACGAGGCGAGCGCCCGGTAGTCGGCGCGCAGCGCGGGCAGCGCCATCTCCACCAGCTCGGGGTCGGCGAGCACAGTGGCACCGGTTCCGCCCAGAGAGCGGACCGCGGCCAGGATCTCCCGGTCGTCGGCCAGCACATCGTGCCGGTTCGGGTACGGGGTGGGCGCCCCGCGTCCCGAGAGGAACAGCCGTACCGGGACCGGCGCGCCCCTGGTCACCAGGGCGCGTGCGGTCTCATGTGCGAGCAGCGCGCCCATGCTGTGGCCGAAGAAGGCGTACGGCCGGCCGTCCGCCGTGCCCAGCTCCTCGGCGATCCGCCCGGCCAGCTCGACGATGCCGGCCGGCGGGGTCTCGTTCCTGCGGTCCTGACGCCCGGGGTACTGCACGGCCAGTACGTCAACACCGTCACCGTCATCAGGACCGGACGACAGCCGGCGCGACAGGGGGACATACACACTGGCGGAACCGCCGGCGTGCGGGAAACAGATCAGCCGTACTCCGCCGGACCTCGCCTCTCCGAACCGTCTGAACCACTGACTGTTCATGGTGTTCTCACTCCCGTGCGTGCGATTGAAGGTGCCCGTAGGGTTCCTGGGCGCGGGCCAGCCGCAGCGCCCGGGCCCACCAGCCGAGCCGGTCCAGCATCCGGGCGGCGGCCGTCTCCCACTCCTCCTCGTCGATGGGGCGTCCGTCGGGACCGAACCGTTCCCAGTAGTTGTGAAAGCTGACGGTCTCGCGCACTGTGATGGCATGGACCTCGGCGAAGACCTGCCGGAGCTGGCCGACCGCGGTCAGCCCGCTGGAGGCGCCCCCGTAGGAGAGGAAGGCGACCGGCTTGGCGTGCCACTCCTCGTCGTACCAGTCGATGGCGTTCTTCAGGGAGGCCGGGAAACTCTGGTTGTACTCGGGCGTCACCACCACGAACGCGTCGGCCGCGGCCAGCCACGGCGCGAGGTCCTTGACCGCCTGCGGCTTGACCGCCGTAGGATCGGCGGACATGACATCGGGCAGCCAGGCCGTGGCCAGATCGATGACATCGACGTCGACATCACGCCGTAACCGCGCGCGGGACGCCAGCCATTCCGCGGCGACCGGTCCGAACCGGCCCTTCCTGACACTGCCGATGACGATCACCAGCCGCAGCCGGTCATTCTCGGCCATCCCGTTTCCCCGCACCGGACTTCCCCCTCTTGCGGCCCTGGGTCCGGTCCCACAGTCGCGGATGGTCCTTCGGGTTTGCTTCGGGTCCGGTTCGGGGCGCCCACCCCGCTCTTGCCGCGGGCGGCTGTGGCCCGCGAGAACTCTCGTCACTCCGTGAGGCGCCCGGGTTACTGTGAGGTCATGCGATTCGGGGTGCTGGGCCCGCTGGAGGTGTGGAGCGCCGAGGGGAGGCTGGTGCCGGTTCCCGAGGTGAAGGTGCGTACGCTTCTCGCCGATCTCCTCGCCCACCACGGGGAGGTGGTGCCCACGGGACGGCTGATCGAGGACCTCTGGGGCGGCTCCGCCTACACGGCCCGCCCCACCTCATCCTTGCAGGCCAAGGTTTCGCAGTTGCGGCGGGCCCTGGAGAACGCGGAGGCGGGCGCCCGCACCCTCATCGCCCACCAAGCACCGGGATACACCATCGACATACCGGCGGAAGCTCTGGACATCGGCCGTTTCCGCGCACTCGTGGCCGAGGCCCGGGGCTGTGACGAGCCCCGCGCGAAGGCCGCCGTCCTGACGGACGCCCTGTCGCTGTGGCGCGGGCCCGCGTTCGCGGACTTCGCCGACCAGCCGTTCGTACGGTCCGCCGCCGCTGCGCTGGAGGAGGAGCGGCTCGCGGCGGTGGAGGTGTACGCCGAGACCCGGCTCGAACTGGGCGAGCACAGTGTGCTGGTCGGTGAACTCACCGCCCTGGTCGACCGGTTCCCGCTCCGGGAGGGGCTGCGCGCCGTACAGATGCGTACGCTCTACCGGGCCGGACGCCCCTCCGAGGCGCTCGACAGCTACGCGGATCTGCGCCGCCGTCTCGACGAGGAACTGGGCCTGATGCCGGGGCCCGCGCTGGACGCGCTCCAGCAGGCGATACTCCGCCACGACCCCCAACTGGCCCGGCAGGAATCCCGTACCGATCCCGCGACCGCGGCCCGCGTCCGTACCAATCTGACCGCGTCGGTGAGCACCCTGGTGGGCAGGGACGAGGCGATGGACGAGGTGCGCTCGCTCATCTCACGGCAGCGGCTGGTGACCCTCACCGGCCCCGGCGGGGTCGGCAAGACCCGGCTGGCCGCCGCCACCGTCAATGGACTCACCGCCGAATTCCCGGACGGGGCCTGGCTGGTGGAGCTGGCGGGCGCCTGCGCCCCGGAGCGCGCCATGGGTTCGGAGCCGCTCGCCGAACGGATCATGGCGGTCCTGGGAATCAGGGAGTCCGCCTTCGACAGCCGCGCCGCGGGAGCCACCCAGCGCCTCGCGGACGTCCTCGCCTCCCAGCGGCTGGTGCTTGTCCTGGACAGTTGCGAGTACGCGATCGACGATGTGGCGCGCCTCGCCGGGCCGTTGCTCGACGGCGCTCCCGGTCTCCATATCCTCGCCACCAGCCAGGAGCCGTTGCGGATCAGCGGTGAGACGGTGTGGCCGGTGCCCTCGCTCGGTCTGCCGCTGCCCGGCGAGGACCGGCTCGACGCCGTGCTCGCCTCCAGCGCGGTACGGCTGTTCGTCGACCGGGTACGCGCCACCGACCCGGACTTCTCACCCGACACCCCCACCGTCCGCAGGATCGCCGAGATATGCCGGCGCCTGGACGGCATTCCGCTCGCCCTGGAACTGGCGGCCACCCGGGTCCGGGCGCTGGGCGTGGACGAGCTGTACGACCGGCTCGACGACCGGTTCCGCATACTGACCAGCGGATACCGCGACGCACCCCGCCGCCACCGCACCCTCCAGGCCACCATCGACTGGAGCTGGAGCCTGCTGGACACCCGTGAACAGACCGTGCTGCGCAGGCTGTCCGTGTTCGCCGAGGGCTGCGATCTGGAGGCGGCCGAACAGGTCTGCTCGGGCCCGGGAATGCCGGGCGAGGACGTCGTCGACGCGCTCGCCGTCCTTGTGGACCGCTCCCTGGCACTCAGGAGCGACAGCCCGGCGGGGGCGCGCTACCGGCTGCTCGAATCCGTCGCCGCCTACGGTCTGCAGCGGCTCGGCGAATCCGGCGAGTCCGGTGAGCCGGCCGCCCGCCATCTGCGCTACTACACCGAGCTGGCCGAGCGCGCCCAGCCCCATCTCCACGGCCGCGACCAGCGCCGCTGGCTGCGCCGCCTGGACGGGGAGGCGGCCAACTTCCAGCGCGCCCTTGAGGAGGCCAGGCGCAACAACGACGCCCACCGCGCACTGCGCCTGTCCAACGCGCTGAGCTGGTACCGGTTCCTGCGCGGCAGGCTCGGTGAGGCCCGCAGAGCGCTGGCGACCGCGCTGGCCATCGAGGGCGAGGTGACCGCGGGCAAGGTGACCCCCACCGAGCAGGCCGAGGCCGCCTCCTGGCACGCCGGCTTCTCGATGCTGCTGGGCGAGGGCGCCTCGGACATCGGCTTCGCCAAGGGCGAGAGCGGCGAGTCGGAGCGCGAGGTGGGGCAGGTCAGGGCCGAGTGGTTCCTCGGCGCCGCCCACTGGAGCGTGGGTGTCCTGTCGGCCGGGGAGGACGGCGTACAGCGCGCTTTGCAGAACTTCCGTGCGCTGCGCGACAGTTGGGGGACCGCCGCCGCGCTGAGCAGCCGCGCCGCCCTGGCCCTGGCCCGGGGTGATCTGGACGCCCTGCGTGACAACGCCCTCGAAGCGCGCGCGCAGTTCACCGAACTCGGTGAGCAGTGGGGGCAGTTGAAGGCCGCCGAGGTGCTGAGCGTACTGGCCGAGATCAACGGGAGTTACGAACAGGCCGAACAGCTCCACCGTGAGGGACTGCGGATCGCGGAGGCGCTCGAACTGTGGCCCGAGGTGTCCCGTCAGCTCTCCGGGCTCGGCCGGATCGCCATCCTCGAACGGCGTTACCGGGAGGCGGAGGACTTCCACACCCGCGCGCAGCGCCTCGCCGTCGAGCAGGGCAACCGGCCGGCCGAGCAGTTCGCGGCCCTCGGTCTGGCCCTCGGTGCCCGGCGCGAGGGCAATCTGGAGGTCGCGGAGGCCCGGCTGCGCCCGTGGCTCACCTGGAACCGCAGCCGCTACGACGCCCCGGGCCTGGCTCTCGTACTGGCCGAACTGGGTTTCATCGCGGAGCAACGCGGGGACGCCGCACAGGCGCTGACACTGCATCAGGACGGCCTGGCCACTGCGATGTCCACCGGCGACCCCCGGGCGGTCGCGCTGGCCCTGGAAGGGCTCGCGGGCGCGCACTCACTGGCCGGTCTCTGGGGCAGGGCGGCCCGGCTGCTGGGCACGGCCGCCGCCACCCGAAGGCGGGCCGGGGCCCCGCAGCCGCCCGCCGAGCAGGCCGATGTGGAGCGCGTCGCCGCGCGCCTGAGGGGTGTGCTGGGCGAGGAGGCGTACGCGGCGGAGTTCTCGGCGGGGGAGCGGACGGACCATGTGACCCAGGCGGCCACGGAGACGGAGCAGCCCCCGAAGGGTCACTGACGGGGTGTCAGTCGACTCCTCATGGCCTTTGCTCGGGCTCGGGGCGCGTGAACACCCGGCGGTGAGCGGGCAGTTACCGGCCGATGGCCGGCCGGTCCCGCACGGGCGGTCACCGGCCGGACGCCGGTTCAGGAAGCCTGGGACTCGAACTCCAGGCGCCGGTCGTACTCGCTGCGAGCGACCGCGATCTCGTGCTGATGCGCCTCCGTCCACGCCACCAGGGCCTGGATGGTGTCGTGAAGCGTCGCCCCGAGAGGCGTGAGCTCGTAGTCCACCCGCGGAGGCACGACCGGGTGTACGGTCCGGCGGACAAGTCCGTCACGTTCGAGCTGACGAAGGGTCACCGTCAGCATCCGCTGGCTGATGCCCTCGATCCTGTGGCGCAGTTCCGTGAAGCGCAGGGTCCGCCGCTCCAGCAGCGCTATGACCAGCAGCGACCACTTGTCGGCGACGCGGTCGAGGATCTGCCGTACCTCGCAGCCTTCGCGCGTGTCCCACTGGAGGATGTCGTAGTCCCCATCGGTACCCGTGCAGTGCGTCGGTGACTTTAAAGTGCCTTCTTCCATGGCCAGTCAGCTTGCCCGATGATTCCGAGAGTTACAAGTGGGAACCGGCAGGCTCTCGCGTAACCCGAATGTGCGCCCAGGGAACCGCAATAGCTTCCCCGGGCGCTTCACCTGCGCCGGACAAGAGCGCGGGCGGATTTCCTTTCATCATTCCTGCGTGTTCAAGGAGACATCCTGTGTCCACAGTGCAAAACCCGTCGGGCAGCGGCACCGACCGCATGAGCGGGCGCGCTTGGGGCGTGCTGTTCGTGCTGTGCGGCGCGATCTTCCTGGAGGGCATCGATGTCGCGATGCTCAATGTGGCCCTTCCGTCGATCCGTGAGGATCTGGGCATGTCCACCGGCATGCTCCAGTGGGTCATGAGTGCCTATGTGCTCGGTTACGGCGGCTTCATGCTGCTCGGCGGCCGGGCCGCGGACCTGTTCGGACGCCGTCAGATGTTCGTCTTCTGGCTGGTGGTCTTCCTGCTCTTCTCCGGCCTCGGCGGTTTCGCCACCGAGGGCTGGATGCTGATCGTCGCCCGGTTCGTGACCGGTGTCGCGGCGGCCTTCATGACCCCGGCCGGTCTGTCGATCATCACCACCAGCTTCGAGGAGGGCCCCAAGCGCAACAAGGCCCTTCTCGTCTACTCGGGCACCGCCGCCGGCGGTTTCTCCATCGGTCTGGTCGTCGGCGGTCTGCTGGCCGCGGTCAACTGGCGCTGGGTGTTCTTCGCGCCGGTGATCCTGTCCTTCCTGATCCTGATCACCGCCCTCGCCCTCATCCCCAAGTCGGCCCGCCCCAGCCGCGACGGCCAGCCCGTCGACCTGGGCGGCGCGATCACCGTCACCGGCGCGATCCTGCTGCTGGTGTTCTCCGTCGAGCGCGCCACTCATGTGGCGGTCTCCTGGACGGTCGGTACGGTCGCCGCCAGCCTGGTGCTGTTCCTCGCCTTCGTCGCCATCGAGCGCAGGTCGTCCTCGCCGCTGGTCCGGCTGGGCATCTTCGCCAACTCCAAGCTCGTCCGTTCCAACATCGCCGCGCTCCTGTTCGCGGCCGGCTTCTTCGGCTTCCAGTTCATCGTCGTCCTGTACCTCCAGGAACTGCGGAACTGGTCGACGCTCGAGACCAGCTTCGCGATGATCGTGATCGGTATCGACGCGATCCTGTCGCCGACCCTGACGCCCAAGCTGGTCGAGAAGTTCGGCAACGCCCGGGTGATCTTCGGCGGTCTGATCCTGGCGTCGCTGTCGTACGCGCTGTTCCTGCCGGTCGGGCCGGACTGGACGTACGCGATGATGTTCCCGAGCCTGATCATCCTCGGCCTGGCGTTCTCCCTGGCGTACGGTCCGCTCACCATCGTCGGCACCGAGGGCATCGACGAGGAGGAGCAGGGCGTCGCGGGCGGTCTGCTCTACACCTCCTTCCAGTTCGGCGCCGCTCTGGGCCTCTCCTCGGTGGCCGCGGTCAACATCGCCACCACGGACGGCTCGTCGCCCGCGGCTCAGCTCGACGGATACCAGGCCGCCCTGGTCGTACCGCTGGTCGCGGCCCTGCTGGCCACACTGATCAGCGCCTTCGGGCTGCGTGACCGCTCCGGTGTCGCCGACAAGTCCGTGGCCGAGGCCGCGCCCGTCTCGTAACGCGCCTGTACACCCCCGGCGCCGCCCCGCGCGGTGCTCCCCGAACGCGACGCCCTGGCCGCAATTCCCCCGCCGGCCAGGGCGTCGCTTTTTCATGTCCGGCTCCGGTACGGGACCGCTGTGCCCGGCCCCAATTGGTGCGCGATTGGCAGTGGATTGGGCATGGATTGGGCGAGGATTGGCGAAGACTTACTGATTACCGGTAGGAGACCGCACCTCCGAGAGAATGTCGGTGCGCGCCGGAATCGAGGTCGATTGCTTTCGGTTGCTTCCGCCCAGTTGCGTTGCGGTCTGAACCGCGCGGCGCGTATTGACCCATTCGCATCAACGGTCCAGGGCCGCTGCCCGGCGGCTGCCCGGGCCCCCTCCCACCTCCCCCGGGTGGGACGAGACTGCTCAGGAGGCAGAATGACTACGACGGACAGCGCCGTCGCCGCGGTTCTCGACGAGGTGACCGGTCTGGCCGCGACGCTTCGGGAGAGCGGTCCCGAGGCCGAGGAACGCCGTTGGATCCCGGAAGCCAATATCGAACTGCTCGACAAGGCCGGCGTGTTCCGCCTGTCGGTGCCGCGCCGCTTCGGCGGACTCGAGGCGCCGCTCGCCGACCAGATCAGGATCCTGACCGAGATCTCCCGCGCCGACACGGCGACCGGCTGGGTGTCGATGATCTGGGTGTCCAGTTCATGGGTTCCCAGCCAGTTCTCCGACCAGGCGCAGGAGGAGGTGTACGCGGGCGGCTCCGCCCGGGTCTCCACCGGCTTCACCCCCACGGGCACCCTCACCCCCACCGAGGGCGGTTACACCCTCAACGGCTCCTGGAAGTGGATCTCCGGTTCCCGGGGCGCCAACTGGGCGCTGCTGTCGGCGCTGCTCACCGGCCCGGACGGGACCCCGGCCCCGTTCGCGGCCCTGGTGCCGTTCTCCGAGCTGAGCATCGCCGACGACTGGCACACCTCGTCCGCGGCCGGCACCGGCAGCTCCACCGTCACCGCCGAGAACGTGACCGTGCCCGCCCACCGGGTGGCGTTCCTGATCGACATCCTCAACGGCGCGACCGGTGACCGTTCCAACACCGGTGCCACCGGCCGTAATTACCCGTTCATTCCCTTCTTCATGGCCCAGGGCGCCTCGGCGTACATCGGGATCGCCAAGGGTGCTTTCGACCTGTTCCTGGACCGGCTGCCGGGCCGCGGTATCACGTACACCTCGTGGACCGACCAGAGCCAGTCGCCGGTCACCCAGATCCAGGTCGCCACGGCCGCCAACAAGATCGCGGCGGCCGAGGGGCTCCAGGAGGGCTGGCTGAGCCTGATCCAGCAGCACGCCGACGCCGGCACCCAGCCGTCGGTCGAGGAGCGGGCTGCCGTGCGCGGCAAGGCGGCGTACGCCATCCAGCTCGCCAAGGAGGCCGTGGACGAGCTGTTCGAGGCCAGCGGCGCCTCGGTCATCATGCGCGATGTCCCGTTCCAGCGCTTCCACCGGGACATCCGGGGGCTCGCGCTGCACGCGCTGTTCGCGTTCAACTCCAACCAGGAAGTGCACGGGCGCTCCATTCTGGGCCTCGCCCCCGACACGCCCTTCCTGTGAGCCGCTGACCCGCGCCGCGGGCCGGTTCCGGCAGAACCACGTCGTCCAGGCCACCCGCCGAGCAGGCGGGCGGGTGGCCCGGACGTGCGTATCTCTGTCATGCCCACAACAAGTTTTTCGATCCTCGTACATCCACGGCTGGGAAGGACTCCGCTGCTATGACCGACAAGACCGTTCTCGTCCTGGGAGGGACCGGCAAGACCGGCCGCCGTCTGGTGAGCCGGCTCCAGGAACGCGGCGCGCACGCCCGTGCCGCGAGCAGGTCCGGCCAGGTACGTTTCGACTGGGAGGACCGGAACACCTGGGAACCCGCGCTCCAGGGCGCCGACGCCGCCTATCTGGTCGACATGCAGGACAAGCCCGGGGCCTGGGACGCGGAGACCAACATCCGTGAACTCGCCAAGTTCGCCGTGGAGTCGAAGGTGCGCCGACTGGTGCTGCTCCAGGCGCGGGTGACCGAGCCGGTGGGCGGCAAGTCCCTGATCGCCGGCGAGGAGGCGGTCAAGGCGTCCGGTGCCGAGTGGACCGTGCTGCGCCCCAACTGGTTCAACCAGAACTTCGACGAGGGCGTCCTGCTGGACGGCGTCAAGGACGGTGAGCTGCGGCTTCCCGCGGGCGACGGTCTGGAGCCCTTCGTGGACGCGGACGATGTCGCCGCGGTCGCCGCCGCCGCGCTCCTGGACGACGGGCACGCCGGGGAGACCTACGAGCTGAGCGGTCCGCGCGCGATCGGCCTCGGTGAGGCGGCCGACACGATCAGCGCCGCCATCGGCCGTACCGTCCGCTACGTCGATGTCGACCACAAGGACTACGTCGACGAACTCGTCCAGTACGAGGTCCCCGCCGACTACGCCCTCTTCGTGGCCGATCTCGTCGCGCAGATCCGCGACAACAAGAACGCCGTCCCCACCGACACCGTGCGCCGGGTCCTGGGCCGTGAGCCGCGCGACTTCGCCGACTTCGTGGCCGACGCGGCGGCCCGCGGCGCCTGGAACGTCTGAGCCGGGGCAGTCAGTTCCCGTCCGCGGTATGGAATCTTTCGTATTCCACGGTATGGCGAGGGTGAGTAGGTGACTTCAAAGTGCCCTCTTCCAGGACTCTTGCGGCCGATGCATGCTGGTTTCGGTGTGACCTTCTACGGATCACCTTTCAGTTCAGGTTAATTGCTAGCGGACAGGAGCCCGCATGGCCGCCAAGGTCGACTCGTTTTCCGAGCTCGCGGACAAATTCTTCGAATACATCAAAGACATTCGCTACTGCACGATGATTACGGTGGACAAGAAGTCCCGCCCGCGTGCCCGGGTGCTGCTGCCGATCTGGGAGGTCGTGGACGGCAAGCCGGTCGGCTGGCTCGCCGCTTACAAGACCCCGGTGAAGGTCGCCCACCTGGCCAACAACCCGCACACCACCTACGCGTACTGGAGCCCGCGCCAGAACGCGGTCTATGTCGACAGTGTCTCCACCTGGGCGGAGGACATGGAGACCAAGACGTACGCCTGGGAGCTGTACCAGAAGGGCAGCCCGCCCGGTGTGGGGTACGACCCGTACAACTTCTGGCGCGGCGGTCCCGCCGACCCGCAGTACCACGTCCTGCGGATCGACCCCTGGCGCGTACAGGTGCTCCGGGGCACTGACCTGAGCAGCCGTATCTGGACGAAGCCCGAGGACGAGAAGAGCTGACCGTTCAGGCCGCCGGCCGATGGGCCCCCACTCGTCGGCCGCCGGGTCGTGCTCCACCCGCACCCACGACAACTCCCGCACCGCGTACGACCGGACGCGACCGGTCCGCCCGGCGGCTCATCCGATGCCTCAACATCCCCAGGCAGAGCAGGGCAGTTCGGCCAGACGCCCCCCGGGCAGCCCGCGCTAGGTCCTGTCCGGTCGATCTTCGTGGATCAGCCCGGGGCGGCTGGTGCGGTGCATCGGAAGGCGGAGGATCGTTCTCGTACTGGACGTACTTGGACGACTCCGACAACGCAGCGAGGCGCCGTGCCAGGCGTTCCGGGCCCGCGAAGATCGGCCGGACAGGGCCTAGCCGCGCTTCGCCCGCCGCCCTTTCGCCGGGAACGGCACATGGGACAGCAGCGCGGCCGCGGTGATCAGCAGGGCGAGGCCCGTGAGCATGCCGTACAGCGGCGGTCCCGGCCTGGCGATCCCCGAGGTGATCAGCAGGGCGGTCGCGGCGGCCGGCGGATGATGGGCGTTCAGCAGGACGAGCAGAAAGAGCGTCAGCCCCACCGACAGCGCCTCGGCGCCGATCTGCCGCCAGGTGTCGGTCCGCTGATCGGCGATGGACGGATAGCGCCACAGACCGAAGACCGCCAGACAGAGCAGCCCGGAGGCGGCGGCACAGGTGTGTCCGAGGACGGAGCTGCGGACCTGGGCGGCCTCCGTGTGCGGGTGCGCGAGCAGGATGTACGCCGTGGGGCCGAGGGTCGTGGTGAGCAGCACCCACTCCAGTGACCGGCCGATGGTCCCCACCGCCACCAGCGCGACGGCGGCCAGGACGAACAGCCGGACTCCCGTACGCAGCCGCGCGGGCACGCTGGTCGCTCGACGCACCGGCACGCGGGTTCTCTCCGTATCTCCGTGGCCGCGCCGCTCAGCCCCGGTACGCCTTCATCAGGAACAGCCAGACCTCGCTGATGGAGGGGAAGCAGGGGACGGCGTGCCAGAGCCGTTCGACCGGGATCCGCCCGGAGACGGCGACGGTGGCGGAGTGGAGGAGTTCGCTGACCCCCGGGCCGACGAAGGTCACACCGAGCAGATGGCCCTGGTCGAGGTCGACGACCATCCGGGCCCGGCCCTGGTAGCCGTCGGCGTACAGATACGCCCCGGGGACATCGCCGAGGTCGACGTCGACCACCTGCACCCGGTGCCCGGCCTGCTCGGCCTGAGCCGCGGACAGACCGACGGCGGCCGCCTCCGGATCGGAGAAGAAGACCTGCGGTACGGCGTGGACGTCGGCGGTGGTGGCATGGGCGCCCCATGGCGCGGTGTCCAGCGGCTGCCCGGTGGCGCGGGCGCCGATGACATCGCCGGCGATACGGGCCTGGTACTTGCCCTGATGGGTGAGGAGGGCATGGTGGTTGACATCGCCCATCGCGTAGAGCCAGCCGTCCTCGACACCCCGTACCCGGCAGGTCTCGTCGGTCTCCAGCCAGTCGCCGGGGGTGAGGCCCACCGTCTCCAGCCCGATGTCGTCGGTGCGCGGGCTCCTGCCGGTGGCGAACAGCACCTCGTCTGCCTCCAGTCGGCCGCCGTCGCTCAGCGTCAGGGTGACCGGTCCGCTGGAGTCGGGACGGCTCAGCCCGGTGACGGCGACATCGACACGTACATCCACTCCCGCCTCCGTGAGCCCCTTGGCGACCACTTCGCCGACGAAGGGCTCCATCCGGGGGAGCAGGCCGGAGCGGCGGACGAGCAGGGTGACCGAGGACCCCAGGCCCTGCCAGGCGCTGGCCATCTCCACCCCGACACCTCCGGCGCCGACGATGGCGAGCCGCCTGGGCACGGTGCTGGAATCGGTGGCCTCGCGATTGGTCCAGGGCCGGGCCTCGGCGATCCCGGGCAGCTCGGGCAGTACGGCGTCGCTGCCGGTGGCCACGGCCACGGCGTGCCGGGCGGTGAGAACGACGGGCGGGCCGTCGGCGGGGGTGACGGCGACCCGGCGCGGCCCGTCCAGCCGTCCGTGGCCGCGCACCAACTCGGCACCCATGCCCGCCAGCCGGTCGGCCTGTCCGCCGTCGTCCCAGCTCGAAACGGAACGGTCGCGGCGGCCGAACGCCCCCGGGGCGCTGACCGAACCGCCGACCGCCTGCCGCGCGCCGTCGACCCGGCAGGCATCGGCGACGGCGACGACCGGCCGCAGCAGGGCCTTGCTGGGAATGCACGCCCAGTACGAACACTCGCCGCCGACCAGTTCCTTCTCCACCACGGCCGCACTCAGCCCGGCGGCCCGCACCCGCTCGACGGCGGTCTGCCCGACGGGCCCCGCGCCGATGACGACGACGTCATACGTGTTCTCCGCGGAGGATCCCACTGCGTCACTCACGATCCGCTCCCGTCTTCCACGATCGGTGCCCGTCTTGCGCGTCCTCCGGCGCGGGGAGGGCCGGCGCCCGGACAAAAAATGCCTTGTATGTCGGTTTGTTGCCGATTTCTCGGCACCTTACCAAGCCGGGGAGTTGAGACCGTGTCGTCGGCCAGGTCGGTCGTACGGTCGCCGGCCACGTCGGTCATACGACGGTCATACGAGGGGCTGGCCACCGTCGACGGCCAGTGAGACGCCTGTCATGAATGTGTTCGTCAGCGCGAAGACGACCGCCTCGGCGATGTCGTCCGTGGTGCCGATACGCCGCGAGGGGTTCTCCTTCGACAGACGTGCGAACATCTCCGCCTTCTTCTGCTCGCCCAGACCGTCCCAGGCCCCGGTGTCGACGGTGCCCGGCGAGATCGCGTTGACCCGGATCGGTGCGAGTTCGACAGCGAGCGAGCGGACGACGGTGTTGACCGATCCATTGGTCGCGGCGACCCCGAGATATCCCGGGTCGGGCTCGAGCGCGGCGACTCCCGAGAAGAGTACGAACGACCCGTCCTCGGGCATCCTCGGCGCGAAGTGCTTGGCGAGCATGATCGGCCCGACGACCTTGGTGTGAAACGAGAGGAGAACCGCCTCGGGCTTCAGTTCGCTCAGTTTTCCCCGTGCCCTGGCGGAGGCGACCGAGACGACATGGTCGACGCTGCCGACGTCCTCGGCCAGCACCGCGATCGAGTTCTCGTCGGTCAGGTCGACGCTCCTGGTGAGCACGTCGGTGCCTTTGTATTCCATTTCGAGTGTGGAACGGTCCCGGCCTGCCGCGATCACACGGGCGCCGGCCGCGAGCGCGGCGTCGACCACCGCCCGGGCGAGTCCGCTGCCGCGGCCCACGACGAGCACGGTCCTGTTGTGCAGGGACGCTGCCATGACGGTCTCCTTCTGGGGGTCGGTGAGTGCCGGTCGGGATCAGTGCGTGCCGGCCGTGGTGTCCAGATCACGGTCGACGCCGTGCGGAACGACGAGCTGCCCCGGCTCCGGTTCCAGGCGCTTTCCGTCCAGGAGGACTTCGACGCCGTCCGGTTCGAAGGAGACCATGTCGTTGACGCGGCCGACCTCGGTGTGCGCGTTGCGGTAGGTCCATGCCGCGCGGTGTGCGCCATCGATGTCGTAGTAGTCGCACACGCCCTTGTACGGGCAGAACGTCTGCCCTTCCACAGGACGCAGCCGGCTTTCGTCGATGTCGGAACGCGGTACGTACCAGCGCTGCGCGAATCCCGACTCGTACAGCACCGTCGGGTGCGCGGACCGGGCCACCACCTCGCCCTCGGAGCGGACCTCCAGCGTGCGTGAGGTGCCGCGGATGTCGATGCGGTGGTACGCGTCGGCGGCGTGCCCCAGGATCCGGTCGTCCTCCTCGTAGAAGGCGTCCATCGCCCGCCAGGCGAACGCGATCCGGCCCCTCAGCTCGCCCGCGTACTCCGGCGGGCCGGTCAGCTCCCAGGCCGCTCGCTCGGCGGTGCGGTCACCGGCCCGTACGGCGTACCAGGCGGTGTCGCCCAGTTCCTTGTGCGAGGTGACGCGGTCGCTCGCCGCCAGTGTGTCCGCCCGTACATCGCCGCGCGGGAAGTACGCCACCGGGTAGCGCCCGGGCTCGTGCAGCAGGACCACGTCCTCGCTGTCGGCGATCCACTCGCCGTTGAAGAGCACACGCATCCGCCGGCGCAGCGGCTCGGCGAACAGCAGCCGCTCGGGCAGTGGACCGGGTGTCAAGAAGTGTCCGATCCGGCCGGAGGACAGCGGGCCTTGCTGCCATGACAGTCCCATGACCGTTCCTTCCCGTCGACGGGCCGGAGGCCGCCCCCTGTCCACGATGCACCCCGGTGAATCACCGCGCGACCCGTAGTCGCCTAATGTATAGGTTGAAGCTATATCCATTAACTCCGATGAGCAAGGCGGTCAATCCTGTGGATCCATCAGCGGTCACGTGAGTCGGAAGCTCGCTGGACGCCACGTAACCTAATGGGTACAATCCGGATGTGAACATTAAGGTGACGGTCGAGGAGCTACAGGCGGCGGGCTTCCCCATGGGAGGGGAACCGCTGGTCGCGCTGGACCTCGCGGACACGGTGATGACGGTCAGGGACCCGCCGGTCGATCTCATCGGCACCCCCGAGGCCGGGGCGGTCTGGTGGGGCATCCAGGCGCGCCGGCTGCCGCCCGGCCCGGCTCCCGCTCCCGCCGCGGTCCGGCGACTGCGTACGGCCGTCCGCGATGTGCTCGACGCCCGGGTGGAGGGGCGCGAGGCGGACCCCGCCTCGGTGGAGGACATCAACGCGACCGCGTCGTCGGTTCCCCGCAGCCCGCGCCTGGTCATGACCGGGCAAGGGGTGCGCCAGGAGACCCGCTGGCACATCGAGCACGGCGGGAACGCCGCGCTCGCGGCCATCGCCGGCGAAGTGATCGGACTCCTGGCGCGCCCCGAGCGGCTGGAGCTCCTGCGAAGATGCGACAGCCCGGACTGCTCGATGCTGTTCCTCGCCGAGAACAAGCGCCGCAAGTGGTGTGTCGGCAATGTCTGCGGCAATCGCGCCCGGGTCGCCCGCCACTACGGGCGCACCCACTCCCGGGACGCCTGACCTGCCGGTACGCGTCCGACCTCCCGGGCACCTGATCGCGCACCAAAACTGCTGCACTTATTAGAATTTGGTGCAAGGTTGGGCATATGGGATCCGGTGTGCAATCGCATGAACCAACCGCATGAATCATCGAAGGGGTTAGGCACATGACACTTCCCGTGCACTACCGCACCGCCACCGTCAATGGCCTGGACGTGTTCTACCGGGAGGCGGGCAATCCGCAGGCACCCGCCCTGGTGCTGCTCCACGGTTTCCCGACCAGCTCTCATATGTTCCGGAATCTGATTCCGGCCCTCTCGGACCGCTACCGGATCATCGCTCCCGATCACATCGGCTTCGGCCAGTCGGCGATGCCGGGCCTGGACGAGTTCCCGTACACATTCGCCGCGCTCACCGAGATCACCTCAGGGCTGCTCGACCAACTGAACGTCAACCGGTTCGCCATGTACGTACAGGATTACGGCGCCCCCATCGGATGGGGGCTGGCGCTGCGGGACCCGCAGTGCGTCACCGCGATCGTCAGCCAGAACGGCAACGCCTACAGCGACGGCTTTGTCAAAACCTTCTGGGACGGCCTGTTCGCCTATGCCCAGTCGCCCAGTCCGGAGACAGAGGCACCGGTACGCGCCGCGCTGACCGCCGAGATCACGCGCTGGCAGTACGTGAACGGCGTGGCCGACACCAGCCTCGTCAGCCCCGACAACTGGGTCCACGACCAGGCGCTGCTGGACCGGCCCGGCAATGACGTGATCCAGCTCAAGCTGTTCCGCGACTATCCCACCAACGTGGATCTCTATCCGGCCGTCCACCAGTACTTCCGTGAGTCCCAGGTGCCGCTGCTGGCCGTCTGGGGCGCGAACGACGAGATCTTCGGCCCCGACGGTGCCCGCGCGTTCCAGCGGGACCTGCCCAAGGCCGAGATCCATCTCGTCGAGTCCGGGCACTTCGCTCTGGAGAGCCATCTGGAAATCATCGCCGAGCACATCCGCGATTTCCTCGGCCGCATCGTCGTCTGACGGGCCGCGTCATTCGATCCGCGTCATAGGATCCGCCCACTCAGGAGAAGCGTGATGGCGACGCTGCTTTCGGTGAATGTCGGTATGCCGAAGGACGTGTCCTGGCAAGGCAGGACCGTCCACACCGGGGTGTGGAAAGTACCTGTTCAAGGCCCCCGGATGGTGCGGCGTCTGAATATCGACGGCGACGGTCAGGGAGATCTTGAAGGACACGGCGGGGAATACCGGGCCGTGCTCGTATACCAACTGGATTCCTACCGGTACTGGCGGAAACAGCTCGAACGCGATGACTTGCGGTTCGGTCATTTCGGCGAGAATTTCACCGTCGACGGGCTCGCCGACGACGAGGTGTGCATCGGCGACCGCTACCGGATGGGCGAAGCCGAATTCGAGGTCACCCAGCCGCGCGTCACGTGCTACCGGGTCGGAATGCGTCTGGGAGTGCCCGCCATGGCCTCCCTGCTCGTCGCCCACCACCGCCCCGGCTTCTATCTGCGCGTCATCGAAGAAGGCCGGGTCCAGGCCGGCGACGAGATCATCCGTACCCGGACCGGGCCGGGGGAGCTCAGCGTCGCCGAAATCGACGCCCTGCTCTATCTGCCGGGCCGCGATCCGGCGAAGATCCGTACCGCACGGTCCATCCCGGCGCTGAGCCCCGGCTGGCGGCGGTCCTTCGACGAGCTGGCCGAAGCCGCCGACCAGGCCGAGGCCGCCGATCAGGCCGAGGCCCCGGCCCGGCCGGACAAGGGAAGCGCGCGCTGGCCGGGGTTCAGACCGCTGCGGGTCGCCCGCGTCGTCTCCGAGACCCCCACCGTGTCCTCGATCCACCTCGAACCCACCGACCGCCGTCCACTGCCCGAGGCGCGGCCGGGTCAGTACCTGGCGATCCGTATCACCGACGGCCCTCAGCCCGCTCCGGTACGCAGCTATTCGCTGTCCTCCGCGCCGGGAAGGGGCGACTCGGGTACGGCTGACTCGGGTACGGGCGACTTGGGTGCGGGCGACCCGGGTACGGACAGCTACCGCATCAGCGTCAAGCGCGAGCCCCACGGCCTGGTGAGCACGTATCTCCACACCGAAGTGCGCCCCGGGACGCTCCTGGACGTCGCGAGCCCCAGAGGCGACTTCGTGCTGGCGGAGGGCACCGACCCCGTCGTGCTGCTCTCCGCAGGCATCGGTGTCACCCCCGTACTCGCCATGCTGTACCGACTGGCCTCAGGACCTCACCCGGCGCCCGTGTGGTGGATCCACACGGCACGCAACCCTGAACAGCACGCTTTCGCAGACGAAGCCCGCCGCCTCCTGGACCGGCTGCCCGAAGCGCACCAGCACATCTTCTACACGGCACCACCTGATGGGACCGGGGCCGGGCGGCGAACACCTGTCACGTACGGGCATCTGACCCCCGAGGCTCTGGCCGCCCTGGGGATTCCGGCAGACGCCGACGTCTATCTGTGCGGGCCGGAATCCTTCATGACCGACCTGGGCAAGGCGCTGGGGGATCTCGGCTTCCCCAGTGACCGCATCCACACCGAACTGTTCGGCGCCCGGGCCCCCCTCAACCCCGGCATCGCGGCTGCGGCGGCCGCGGCCGTGCGCCCCCACCAGCCCCCGGGCCCGCCCGGCTCGGGCCCTCTCGTCACCTTCACCCGCAGCGGAATCTCCGCGCCCTGGTCGGCGGTCTACAACTCCCTGCTGGAACTCGCCGAAGCGTGTGACATCCCCACCCGCTGGTCCTGCCGCACCGGCGTCTGCCACACCTGTGTCACCCCTCTCGTCTCGGGCGAGGTCGACTACACCACCCCGCCCCTGGAACCCTGAGCTTCCTGCCTGCCGGCACGGTGTACAGCG
>NZ_LATD01000590.1 GCF_000981895.1 Streptomyces odonnellii
AGAACCGGGTCGAGCTGTACGCGCCCCAGATGCAGGCCGATGTGGTCCGCAGGACCGAGCTGGCCGCGCGGCTGCGTACCGCGCTGCACGACGGCGAGTTCGCCCTGCTCCACCAGCCGGTGGTGCAACTCGCCACCGGCCGGGTCTCCTTCGTCGCCGCCCAGGCCCGCTGGCGTTCGGCCCAGGGCATCCTCTTCACCCCCGCCGAGTTCCTGCGCGTCGCCGACGACAGCGACCGTACGGCGGAGCTCGGCCGCTGGCTGCTCGAAGAGGCCGTCGCCCAGGCCGCCGACCGCACCAGGGCCGGGCTCTCCGTACCGGTGGCCGTCCGGCTCCCGGCCCGCCGGCTGCTCGACAGATCCATGCCCCTCGGTTCCATCGAGACCCTGCTGACCCGCCATCGGCTGCCCTCCGGAGCCCTGGTGATCGAGCTGGCCGACACCGACCCGCGCGCCTCCCTGGACGAGCTGGAGCGCCGCCTCGTGGCGCTGCGCCGACTGGGCGTACGGATCGCGCTCGACGGCTTCGGCAGCGGCTACGGGGCGATAAGCGCCCTGCGCCGGCTCCCCCTGGACGTGGTGAAACTGGACCGCGGACTGGTGGAGGGCATCGTGGAGTCCGCCCGGCTGCACAAGATCACCGCCGGGCTGCTGCGGATCGCCGGCGACCTGGGCATGCAGTCGGTCGCGGACGGCGTCGACGTCCCCGAACAGGTGCTCGCCCTGCGCGCCATGGGCTGCACCCATGGTCAGGGCATGGCCTTCTCCGGGCCGCTCGACGAATACCGGCTCCGCCGCACCCTGGGAGCGGGCCCGTACAAGCTCCCCAGCGGTGGCGCGCTGTCCCTACTGACCGGGAGCGCCCTGCCCGTACGGCACACCCGCCAGCAGATCTCCGACCGGATCCCACGACCCCTCGATCCGCTCAAATAATGAGACTCCCGTCCCACCCGCTTGACAGTCGGGGCGCGCCGGAGGGAGGGTCTGAGCCATGCGCACCCGAATCCTCGTACTTGGAAAGCGCGTCGGCTGAAGCAGAGCCCCTCACCCGCTCTGCAGACCGCACCGACGCGCTCCCCTCGCTTGCCTCACGGCACGAGGGGTTTTTTGTTGCACCGGCACACCGCAAACCTCGCGAAAACCCTCACGCGATGACCCTCAGCTTCGAGAAGAGAATGCCGATGACCGAGCAGGCCACCGGGGCCCACCATCCGCAGCCGCGGGCCCGTAACGGCGGATCGACGCCCTCCAACGTTGAGCACGTCACGGGCGCCCAGTCCCTGATCCGTTCTCTTGAGGAAGTGGGCGCCGACACGGTATTCGGCATCCCCGGCGGCGCGATCCTGCCGGCCTACGACCCGATGATGGACTCCACCCGGGTCCGGCACGTCCTCGTCCGTCATGAGCAGGGCGCGGGCCACGCGGCCACCGGCTACGCCCAGGCCACCGGCCGGGTCGGGGTCTGCATGGCCACCTCCGGGCCCGGCGCCACCAATCTCGTCACCCCCATCGCCGACGCGCACATGGACTCCGTGCCGCTGGTCGCGATCACCGGCCAGGTGGCCAGCAAGGCCATCGGCACGGACGCCTTCCAGGAGGCGGACATCTGCGGCATCACCATGCCGATCACCAAGCACAACTTCCTGGTCACCAAGGCCGAGGACATCCCGCGCACCATCGCCGAGGCCTTCCACATCGCCTCGACGGGACGCCCCGGCCCCGTCCTGGTCGACATCGCCAAGGACGCCCTCCAGGCCCGTACGACCTTCTCCTGGCCGCCCACCCAGGACCTGCCCGGCTACCGCCCGGTGACCAAGCCGCACGCCAAGCAGATCCGCGAGGCGGCCAAGCTGATCACCCAGGCCAGGCGGCCCGTGCTCTATGTCGGCGGCGGTGTGATCAAGGCCGGCGCGACCGCCGAGCTGAAGGTCCTCGCCGAGCTGACCGGTGCCCCCGTCACCACCACCCTGATGGCGCTGGGTTCGTTCCCCGACAGCCACCCGCTGCATGTGGGCATGCCCGGTATGCACGGCTCGGTCACCGCCGTCACCGCGCTCCAGAAGGCCGACCTGATCATCGCCCTCGGCGCCCGCTTCGACGACCGTGTCACCGGCCGGCTCGACAGCTTCGCGCCGTACGCCAAGATCGTCCACGCCGATATCGACCCGGCCGAGATCGGCAAGAACCGCGCGGCCGACGTGCCGATCGTCGGCGACGCCAGGGAGGTCCTCGCCGATCTGGTGCAGGCCGTCCAGGCCGAGCACACCGCGGGCAACGTCGGCGACTACAGCGCCTGGTGGACGGACCTCAACCGCTGGCGCGAGACCTACCCCCTCGGCTACGACCAGCCCGAGGACGGCAGCCTCTCCCCGCAGCAGGTCATCGAGCGCATCGGCCGGCTCGCCCCGCCGGACACCATCTACGCGGCGGGCGTCGGCCAGCACCAGATGTGGGCGGCGCACTTCATCCAGTACGAGAAGCCCGCCACCTGGCTGAACTCGGGCGGCGCCGGGACCATGGGGTACGCCGTCCCGGCCGCCATGGGTGCCAAGGC
>NZ_LATD01000591.1 GCF_000981895.1 Streptomyces odonnellii
AGCCAGCCCTGCCCCTCCCCCGGCCGCCTCACTCCCGGCCGTCACAAGTCGCCTTCGTCGTACGGGAGTTCTCCCCGGCCCTCGCAGCTCCCCCGGATCCCCCGCAGCGTCGTCCCACAAAGAGCTGCCGGCCCCTCATCGGGGGCCGGCAGCGGCAACGGCGGAGAGCTGCTCCGTACGGCCGGAGCCCCGCCCGCACGGGCAGAGGCCCGCCCGTACGGCCAGGGCCCGGGTCGGAGCCCCGCTCAGAGTCCGCCGGTGTACAGCAGTCGGTTGGGCGAGCCCTTGCTGATGGGCGACACCAGGTTCTTGCCGGCCTGCCCGGCGATCCAGAGCGCGACGTCCTTCGAGCTCGCGTCCGGGTGCTTCTCCTTGTAGAGCGCGGCGACCCCGGCGACATGCGGGCTCGCCATCGAGGTGCCGCTCTGCGCGGCCGAGCCGCCGCCGAGCCCGGCGGAGACGATGGCGGAGCCGGGAGCGTACGTCCATACGCATGCCCCGTGGTTGCTGAAGTCGGTCTCGCGGTCCTTGGCGTCGGTGGCGCCCACGGCGACCGCCTCCGCCGCGCCCGCGGGTGACACGGCGCAGGCATCCGCCGCCTCATTGCCCGCGGCGACGACAGGCAGGACACCCCGGGCCGCGATGGCGTTGACAGCGTCGTCGACCGCCTTGGACGAGGGTCCGCCGAGGGAGGCGTTCAGGACCGCGGGCTGCTTGGCGTTCTTGGCGATCCAGTCGAAACCCGCCAGGATCGCGGCCCAGGTACCACTGCCCCGGCAGTCGAGCACACGCACCCCGACCAGAGACGCCCCGCGGGCCACACCATGGGTTCCGCCGCCCGCGGTGCCCGCGACATGGGTGCCGTGGCCGTTGCAGTCCTGGCCGCCGCGCCCGTCGGACACGGAGTCGAATCCGGCGGTGGCACGGCCGTCGAACTCCCGGTGTGCGGTCTCGATCCCGGTGTCGACGACGTACACCGTGACGCCCTTGCCCGTACCGCTCACACTGAACCGGTTGTCCAGCGGCAGGCGTTGCTGGTCGATCCGGTCGAGTCCCCAGCTCGCCACGGCCCCCCGGCTGCGTCCGGGATCCTGTCCGGACGCGGGCGGGCTGACCGAGACCCGGCCGTCCTCCTCGACCGCCGCGACCCCCGGGAGTTCGCGCACCGCGTCGAGCTGGGCGGGGGTGAGGACCGCGGCGAATCCGCGCAGGGAGCTGTCGTACGTGAAGAGGGGCTCGATACCGAGCTGCCGCGTCGCCTGCGCCGGTGTGACCGCGGGCTTCAGGGTGACGATGTACTGGTGCGGGACCGCCCGGGCGGAACGTTCCAGCGGGACAGGGTCCTCGCGGGGCCCGGCCAAGGCACCGGTACTGCCGAACAGCGGGGCGAACAGGGGCACGAGCAGCAGAAGGGCGGCCGGTGCCCGGCGCGTGCGCAGGCGCATGCGTTCTCCTTGGAAGGACGGGATTCCCTCGCGCACACGGGTGCACGCGAGGAAGGAACACCCGTCCTTCGTCCACACCACACGCACCGCTTGAGCGCCATCGGCCGAATGGCGCAGCCCCCCGCGTGCCCCCGCCGCCCTCGCCTGCCCTCGTATGCCCCTGCCCCTTATCCAACTCTCCGAGCCCACGAGA
>NZ_LATD01000592.1 GCF_000981895.1 Streptomyces odonnellii
TTCTGGAAGCGTCCCCCCGCCCCCGCCCGCCGCCCTCATGTCGGCCGCGAACCGGGGGCAGCCCGACGCTTCCAGAACGGTGGCCCTATGAACGTACAGCCCGTCATCGACACCCACATCCTCCTGCGCGACGGTGACAAGCTTCTGCTCTCGCAGCGCGGCGGCGCGTACGGGTACGGGCGATGGCACATGCCGTCGGGGAAGCTCGACTGCGGCGAGACCTTGCGCGACGGGGCCGCTCGGGAGCTGTTCGAGGAGACCGGGGTGCGGGTCGATCCCGCGCGGTTGCGGCTCGTACACACCGTGCATCACCAGCAGTCGCCCGACCTCACCCGCATCGGGTTCTTCTTCGAGGCGACCGAGTGGGAGGGCGAGCCCGAGAACCGGGAGCCCGAGAAGTGTCTCGGGCTCCGCTGGTTCTCGGTGCATGAGCTGCCCGACGACATCATCGAGTACCCGACCGCCGGCCTGTACGGCTACCTCGACGGCCGCGGCCCGCTCACCGAGCACGGTCCCTTCGCCGGGTGATCTCCCTGGGCCGCCGGAGGCGTCGGGTGGTGGCGGGGTCAGGGGTTGGCGGGTCTGGTGCGTAGGCCGTCGAGGATCAGGGCCAGGACGCGGGCGGCGCGGGCTGTGCCGTTGTCGCTCGGGGGGATGCGCCACAGGACGCTGAGCTGGAGGAGTACGTCCTCCGGCTCGATGCCCGGCTTCAGGTCTCCCGAGGCCGTACCGGCATCGAGGAGAACGGCGATGGCCCGCAGGAAGGGTTCGTAGTTCTTGTCGTCGAGTCCGCCGTTGGTCGCCGCGTGGATGACTTCGGACACGCCGTATTTGAGCTTCCCGTAGCGGGCGACCTCCTCGAACCATCGGCGCAGGGCTTCGAGCGGGGGCAGGTCGGCGGCGAGGGTGTGGGCGAGGTCGATGACCTTCTGGATCTCCTGGTGGTAGAGCTCCACGATCAGTGCCTCGCGGGTGGGGAAGTGCCGGTACAGCGTCCCCACGCCCACCCCGGCCAGTTTGGCGATCGCCGTCATGGAGACACCCGACACACCCGACACACCCGAGGCACCCGGGGCACCCGAGGCCTCTGAAGGCGCGGCGAAGGCTTCGCCCGCGACGGCGAGGATGCGAGCCCGGTTGGTCAGCGCGTCGGTGCGGGTGGCGCGGGTGGCGCGGCGAGAAGGCGGGGTCATGGCTGGTCCGATCGGTCCGGTTGCAAAGCGGAAGGGCTTCCGTTACGTTCGGGGGCAGGTAGCGGAAGGGCTTCCGCTTAATCTTGTCACATTCCATGGAGGACAGCCGTGCCCGAAACGGTTCTGGTCACCGGAGGTAGCGGCTACGTCGCCGGCTGGTGTGTCGTCGAGCTGCTGCAACGCGGCTACCGCGTCCGCACCACCGTGCGGAGCCGTGCCAAGGAGCAGGCGGTGAGCGACGCCGTCGCCACCCAGGTGGACGCGGACGGCCGGCTGGAGTTCGCGGTCGCCGACCTCACCGCGGACGACGGCTGGGATGCGGCCGTCAAAGACGTGGATTACGTCCTACACGTCGCCTCACCCCTCGGCGGCGCCGTCGCCGACAACTCCGAGGCCATGATCGCCCCCGCACGCGACGGGGCCCTGCGCGTGCTGCGCGCCGCCACCGCGGCCGGAGTACGGCGCGTGGTGATGACATCCGCGGCGAACACCGCGAGCCCCTCCTCCTACACCGACGAGGGCGTCACCGACGAGACCCTGTGGACCGACCCCGACGACCCCACACTGATCCCGTACCGCCGCTCCAAGACCCTCGCCGAGCGTGCCGCCTGGGACTACATGGCCGGTCACGACGGCCCCACCGAACTCACCACGATCCTGCCCGGCGCCGTCTTCGGGCCGATCCTGGCCACCGGCACCATCGGCTCCGTCGGGATCATCCAGCGGATGCTCACCGGCGGCATGAGCGGCGTGCCGCGCATCGGCCTGGAGATCGTGGATGTCCGCGACCTCGCCGACATCCACCTGCGCGCCATGACCTCGCCCGAGGCCGCGGGTGAACGCTTCCTCGCCACCGGCGAGTTCACCTGGATGCTGGACATGGCCCAGGCCCTCCGGGAGGAGCTGGGCGAGGACGGCCGACGGGTCTCCACCCGCCGGCTCCCCGACTTCGCCGTCCGCCTCGCGGCCCGCTTCCGCGACCCGTCACTGCGTGACATCACCCCGTCCCTGGGACGACGCAACCGCCACAGCACGGCCAAGGCGCACCGGATCCTGGGATGGCAGCCGCGCCCGGCCCGCGAGACCGTCGTGGACTGCGCCCGCAGCCTGCTGGCCCACGGCGCCGTATAGCGGCACAGGCGTAACAGCGGGTACGACGGGGACGCCGGCCCGCCAGCCAGTCGGCAAGCATCAGCCCGCCGACATGC
>NZ_LATD01000593.1 GCF_000981895.1 Streptomyces odonnellii
GTCGGGGTGGGCGCGGCGGAGGCACGCGCGGCCAGGGCGAGGACCAGCGCCGAGGCGCCCGCCAGGGTCGCGGCGAGCGAGGACGCGCTGGGGCGGCGGCTACCGGGCATAGGTGAAGCCTCCATATTCCTCAACGGCCTTGGCGATGTCGTCGGCGGTGGAGGCCCGGTTGTCGCCGGTGACCGGCGTGGGGCCGTCCGACTGGCTGGAAGAGGTGATCTTCCAGTCGCCGCCCGTCCATTTGAGCTGTGTGGTGATGGTGAACCAGGTCTCGGTCACCGGCTTGGTGGAGCCTTCGCCGACCAGCCCGAGGAGTCCGGTGGACCAGACTTCGACGGTCGCCGTGTCCCCACTGGAACCGGTGACCTTGGTGCCGACGGGCACGGTTCTGGACACGAAGGTGAGGCCGGCGGGTGCGGAGCCGTCCTCGTTGAGCCCGACGTTCTGGTAGAAGGCCGGTGAGTACGCCGTGTCGATGTCGGCCAGAAGGTCTTCGACGGTGGCGGGATCGTGCGTGGCTCGGATGATGTCCCTTCGGGAGGCGGCGTCGAACATCTCGGCGGAGCCCAGGGCCACCGCGTAGTTGGCCGCCGCGCTCGCCGCGCCCTGTTCGGTGTGGGGGAAGCCGGCGGGGATCGTGCCGTTCTTGCCCGTCACCGGCTTGACGCCGGATGCCGCAGTCGGCTCCGCGCCCGCGCCCGCGCCGCCGCCCGTGCTCCTGGCGCCTTCGGCGCCCTTGTCCCCGCCGCGGTTCGCGAACGCGATGGCCGCGATGAGGAGGACGACGACGCCCACCACGGTGATGAGGGAGCGCGAGCTGCGGGCCGGGCGGCGGGGGCCGCTGCCGTACAGGTCGCCGGTTCTGCCGTCGGGCAGGCGCGTACGCGTCTGGCCCGTGCCGCCGAAGCCGTCGTCCGTACGGCCCGGGCCGTCGCCGTAGCCGTGCTCGTCGCCGTAGCTCATGCCGTGTACGCCCCCTCAGCCGTGTGCGGGTCCTGGTGGTCCGTGCGGTCCGCGCGGTTCGTGTCCGTGTAGTACGTGCAGTACGACGGTAGCCGTGCTGGTTGCCGCGCGGGCGCGGTGTGGTGACTCGACATCAGGGAGACGCAACCTCAGCCGGTGGGTGCGACGGACGGGTGGTGTTGAAGGGTGGTCCGGGCACGCCCGGTACGGACTGACGAGAACGGTGAGGATGGTGGGGCGACAGGGGCCGGGGCCCGGGCCGGGGACTTGGGGATGGTCGCCGCTAGACGGCCATTCCGTAGACGATGGTGAAAAGCGTGCCCAGCGAGCCGATGATGAAGACTCCGGTCAGTCCGGCGACGATCAGGCCCTTGCCCTGCTCCGCGCTGAACGTGTCCCGGAGCGCCGTCGCTCCGATCCGCTGTTTGGCCGCGCCCCAGATCGCGATGCCGAGGCAGAGAAGGATGGCTACGGCCATCACGACCTCGATCATGACGCGGGCCTCGTTCCCCAGTGTCCCGAAAGGCCCCCAGTTCGGCGCGATGCCACCGATGATGGTGGTGATGTCGCCCTTCTCGGCCGCCAGGTACATGTAACTCACCGCCCCTGTTGGGTTGTTACGCCCACGCCCCCATGGCATGGGTCACGCTCTATCTTCACTGATGGAACCGCTCTCGTATGCCGCTTGGCGGCTCTCTTTACCCGATCCCCGCACATATGACCGATCACACCTCGCTGAGCTGGCGTGGATCTGCCATGTGTGTCCGCGCATGGTTACTCTGTGTATCACGGAGCGTGACTCCGGGCAATGACTGTCGTTGTTACACCTTTACGGTCAGGGCTCCGGCGCGAGCGTCGCGGAGAGCCGGGCCGGGGGCGGGGGCCGCCGTACCGGCATGACCGGTGGGACTCATGGTGATGGCGGGGCACCGTACGGGTGAACTTGTCGGCGCCGCACGGCTGTCGGGCCGGGCGGCCGATGGCCTCGGAATGCCTGGACCGCGGGTGGTCCGCCCGTACGTACGCGCTCCCGCGGCCTGTTGACGAGCGCGGCCGGCCCCTGCCCGGCTTTGGAACAGTGCCGTCCACATCGCGGTGAGGAACGCGGAAGAGGAACAGGGGCGAGCGGCATGGCGGGGCACGCAGGGGACGCGGGGCACGCGGGGCACGCGGGGTATTCGGACGACTGGCGGCGCCGGATCGAGACGGCCGGCGGCGTACCGGCTCCGCGGGCCGGCGGGCTGCGGCACAGCGGCGGTCCCTGGA
>NZ_LATD01000594.1 GCF_000981895.1 Streptomyces odonnellii
CCAACCGACCCCCGCACAAGAGAGCCCCCAGCCATGCCCCCCATTCAGGACATGACTTCCGCTGCGTCGGCCTCCCGGGAGACGGCCTCCGAACCCTTGGGGGCCGGCTCAGAACCCTCGGGTGAAGCCGTCCTCCTCGATGCACTCCAGCACCAGGTGGCGGTCTTCGCCCGGCGGGCCGAACAGACCCGGCTCGGCGGTGTCGGCCAGGTCCGCAACTCGATGGACCGCGCCGCGTATCTGCTGCTCAACCGGCTCGACCAGGAAGGCCCGATGGGCGTCAAGGCGCTGGCCGCCGGTATGGGTATCGACTCGTCGACCGTCACCCGGCAGGTGGCGCCGCTCGTCGACACCGGCCTGGTCAAACGGACTTCGCATCCGGAGGACGGCCGGGCCGTGGTGCTCCAGCTCTCGGCGCGCGGGCTGGCCCGGCTGGACGAGGTCCGTTCGTCGCGGCGCGAGCTGATGGCACAGGTGACGGGCGGCTGGACGGCTGAGGAGCGCACCTCCTTCACCACACTGCTCACCCGCTTCAACGGCGCGCTGTCGGCGCGGGCCGCGGGGCTGCCGCAGAGTGAGGGCGGTACGGGCGAGAGCGGTACGGACGCGTAGGGGCGCGTACGGGAGCGTGAACGGGGGCGCGTTGCCCGGAAAGCCCCTGTTCGAATCAGGTCCTGTGCGAAAAGGCCCTCTTGACCTGGACGCGCCGACTCGCGTCAATGGAGGACGTGCGAGAGCGGCGGACGTCCACGGATCGCCGCCGCGCCCGTGAGCGTGAGTTCGAGACGTTCGCCGCGGGTGCGGCCGGCCGGCTGCTGCATGCGGCGGCGCTGCTCACGGGCGAGCCCCCGGAGGCCGCGCCGCGCGCGGAGCGCCTGCTGATCACCGCGCTGGCCCGTACGTACGCGGACTGGGACCGGCTGCGCGACGACGACCCGTACGACCACGCCCGCCAGGAACTCACCCTGCGGTACGCCGGCACCGCCTGGCGCTCCCGGCTGCGCCGCCGCACTCCGGCGGGGGTGCTGGCCGGGCTGGGCCCGCAGGAGCGGATGGTGCTGGTGCTGCGGCTGTACGAAGGGGTCGCCGAGGAGCAGACCGCGGCCCTGATAGGGCTGCCGGTGGAGCGCGTCCACACGCTCTGCGCCCGCGCGATCAGAACGATGCGCGGGAACGGGAACAGGAAGACGGCTCCGCGCCCGGCACCCCGTATCAGCGACAGCCGGGTGGGCGGGGCGCGGACATGAGCCGGTGCGACGGCGGCGGCGACCACCGCGACCACAA
>NZ_LATD01000595.1 GCF_000981895.1 Streptomyces odonnellii
CTCGGAGATGTCTATACGAGACAGACCGCCCCCGACCTCCTCACCCGACGCCTCGTCTCCGCCCTCCGCGAGCGGCGCCTGCTGCTCGTCCTCGACAACTGCGAGCACCTCGTCGAACCCGTCGCCCGGCTCGCGAAAGCCCTGCTCCTCGGCGCCCCCGGGCTGCGGGTCGTCGCCACCAGTCAGGAGCCGCTCGGGCTGACCGGCGAGGTGGTGCATCCCGCCGAACCGCTGCCGCCCGCCGATGCCGCACGGCTGTTCACCGAGCGGGCCCTCGCCGCGGCCCCCGGCCTTGTCCTCGACGTGCCGGACCTGGCGGCCGTGGACACCATCTGCCGGCGGCTCGACGGGATTCCGCTGGCTCTGGAGCTGGCCGCCACGCGGGTACGGGCGCTCGGGGTGCGGGAGTTGGCCGGGCGGCTGGACCGGCGGCTCGGGGACCGGTTCCGGGTGCTGACCGCGGGGCAGCGGGGGGCGCCCGCGCGGCAGCGGACGCTTCGGGCGGTGATCGACTGGAGCTGGGAGCTGCTGACCGTACCCGAGCGGATCGTGCTGCGACGGCTCGCCGTGCACACCGACGGCTGCACTCTGGAGGCGGCCGAGGCGGTCTGCGCCGGGGACGGTGTCGCCGACGACGACGTACTCGATCTGCTGGCGCGGCTGGTCGACCGTTCCCTGGTGGTGAGGACGGGCGCGCGGTTCCGGCTGCTGGAGTCGGTCGGCGCGTACGCCGCCGAGCGGCTGCGGGAGGCGGGGGACGAGACCGCCGTACGCCACCGGCACCTCGCCCACTATCTGGACCTGGCCGAACGCGCCGAGCCCGGGCTCCGCGGCCCCGAGCAGCACCGCTGGCTGCCGCTGCTGGACGCCGAGACCGGGAATCTGCGCGCCGCGCTCGACACGGCCGTACGGCGGGAGAGCGGCGGCGAGGCGCTGCGGCTGGTGACGGCGCTGTCCTGGTACTGGCTGCTGTCCGGACGGCTGCGCGAGGCCCGCCGCGCGCTCAACACGGCGCTGGACACGGCCACGCCCCTCCCGCCGCCCGCCCCC
>NZ_LATD01000596.1 GCF_000981895.1 Streptomyces odonnellii
GTCGGGCGTGGTCCCGGGGGTGGGGGCCGATGCGGATGTCGTCATGTTCATCACCGTACGACGCCCTGCCGAATGGCCGACTTGACCTCAACTTTGGTTGATGTTCGACCCTCTCCATATGGACACCAAGGACACCACCACGGACGTCACGACACCGGAATCCACGACTTCCCCGAACCACGAGACGTCACCGGCCCCCGGGACTTCCCCGAGCCGCGAACCACTGAAGCTGGCCGTCATCCTGGGCAGCAACCGCCAGGGCCGCTTCGGACCGGTCGTCTCCCGCTGGTTCGTGAGCCGGGCCGCCGAGCGCCCGGACTTCATCACCGAACTGGTCGATCTGGCCGATACGGATCTGCCGACCGCCCTCTCCTCCCGCCCCGACCCCGCCGTCAGGGCCGAACTCGCCAAGGTCACCGAGCGGCTGGCCGCCGCCGATGCCTTTGTGGTGGTCACCCCCGAGTACAACCACTCCTTTCCCGCCTCCCTCAAAGCGCTGATCGACTGGCACTACAACGAATGGCAGGCCAAGCCCGTCGGCTTCGTCTCGTACGGCGGGATCTCGGGCGGGCTGCGCGCGGTCGAGCAGTTGCGCCAGGTCTTCGCCGAACTGCACGCCGTCACCGTCCGGGACACCGTCTCCTTCCACATGGCGGGCGCGCACTTCGACGACCAGGGGCAGCACAAGGACCCCGCCCAGGCCGACGCGGCGGCCAAGTCGATGCTCGACCAGCTCGGCTGGTGGGGGCTGGCACTGCGGGACGCCAAGTCGGTCCGGCCGTACGGTTCTTGAGGGGACCGCCGGGCCCCGAGCGGGACAGGGCAGGGCGTGACGGGGCAGGGCGGACCGGATCGGATCGGACCGGGCTTCGACGGGCTGGTGCGGCAGGCGGGCGGCTGACGGCCGACGGTGCCCGGGCGGTGATGCGGCCGGGATGCGTACGGTGCTGTACTACCGCGCGGCAGGGACATACCGCCCCGCCGCGCGCCCCGCCCGTACCACCAACGCCCGCACAGCCACCCGTACCGCCACCGCCCGTATTTCCACTGCCCGTACCGCCGCCACCCGCATCGCGCCTCGAAGGAGCCCGCCCGTGACCCCTGCCGAGTATCTGACCGTGCTGACCATGATCGACAGCGCCACCAAGGCCCAGGAGATCGCCCGGGGAGCGATCGGGGCCCGCCTCGCCGCGTGCGCGCAGATCTCCGGACCGGTCATCTCCGTCTATCGCTGGGAGGGCGTGGTCGAGACCGCCGAGGAGTGGCAGATCCTCTTCAAGACCACCGGCTCCCGCTACGAGGCGCTGGAGGCGTATCTCAAGCGCGTCCATGACTACGACACACCGGAGATCATCGCCACACCGGTGGTGCGCGGCAGCGCGGACTATCTGACCTGGGTCACCGAGGAGACCGTCGCACGATGAGAGCGGGCGGCGAGACCCCGGGGCCGGGGAGCGGGGTGGGGCCGGAGCGGAG
>NZ_LATD01000597.1 GCF_000981895.1 Streptomyces odonnellii
GGGTTTGCGGGGGCGGGGTCGGGGCTCCTGGGATCCGGATCGACGCCACCGTGCCGCCCGCGGGAGCGGGGTGCAGGGTGATCTGGCCGCCCGTCTGCTGGATCGTACGGGCCACGATCGACAGGCCCAGGCCGGAGCCGGGGAGGGCGCGGGCGGAGGGGGAGCGCCAGAAGCGTTCGAAGACGTACGGGAGTTCGTCGGCCGGGATGCCGGGGCCGTGGTCGCGTACGGTCAGCTCGCCGCGTTCGCCGATGGCGACCTCCACCGCGCCGCCCGGCGGGCTGAACTTCACCGCGTTGTCGAGGACGTTGACCAGGGCGCGTTCGAGTGCGGCGGGTTCGGCCCGTACGTACCAGGGGCTCAGGTCCGCGGTGATCGTCAGGTCCGGGCCGCGCAGACGGGCGCGTTCCAGGGCGCTCTCCACGATGTCGTGCAGCGCGACGACCTGGAGGGGGCCGGGGTCGGCCGCGTCGGGGCGGGACAGTTCCTGGAGGTCGCCGATGAGGGCGGCCAGTTCGGTCATCTGCGCTTTGACGGACGCCATGAGCGCCTTGCGGTCGTCGGGCGGGATCGCGCGGCCCGTCTCCTCGCTGCGGGCGAGCAGTTCGACGTTCGTACGGAGAGAGGTCAACGGGGTCCGCAGTTCGTGCCCGGCGTCGGCGATGAGCTGCGACTGCCGGTCGCGGGAGGAGGCGAGCGCGGCGGTCATGGAGTTGAAGGAACGGGACAGCCGGGCGATCTCGTCCTCGCCCGCGACCGGGATACGGACGGTGAGATCTTCCGTACGGGCGACATGTTCGACCGCGCGGGTCAGACCGTCGACCGGGCGTAGCCCGGCCCTCGCCACCCAGAGGCCGGCCGCGCCCGCGCCGATGACGCCGATGCCGGCGACGGCGGTGAGGAGCAGGGCGAGCCGGTTGAGGGACGAGTTGATCTCGGTGAGGGGGCGCGCGACGGAGACCGCGACCGCGCCGGGACGGAAGGCCTCGCGCTGCGTGAAGACACGGACCGGAATGCCGCTCTCGGTCGTACTGTCGTGCAGGGCCTGGTGCTCGGTGCCGTTGGCGACCGCGAGATCCTCCTGCTGGACGATCACGGGCTCGGAGTCCGGAGCCACACAGCGGGTGCCGTCGGCCAGGACCACCTGGATATAGGCGAAGCTGGATCCGCTCGGGGTGCCGGTACTCGTACCGTTGACGCAGTTGTTGACGGCGTTCTGGACGGTGCTGGCCGGGGCCGAGGTGTTCTGGAGCGAGGTGTCCAGTTCGCTCGGGAGCTGGGTACGGGTGAGCAGCCAGCAGGTCACGGCCACCCCGGCGACGGCCACGGCGACGGCCGTGGTCACCAGGAGCGCGAGCCGGGAGCGCAGGGGGAGCGACTGGAACCGGCGGATCGGACCGGTCACTCGCTGCCCCCGCCGCTTCCGGTACGGGTCCCGCGGCCGGGTGCGGCTCCGGTGCCGTTGCTCGTACCGGCCGTACCGCTCGTACCACCACCGGCACCGCTGCTCGTACCACCCCCCGTACTGCCCCCTGTACCACCCCCCG
>NZ_LATD01000598.1 GCF_000981895.1 Streptomyces odonnellii
ACTGACCCCCGACCCAGCGCCCCGCGCCTGTCATTCGCCGTGGTACAGGCGGTTCAGATCAACGAGTTGGATGGTGTGGTCACGGGCCGCGGTGCGGCTCAGTTCGGGGGTGAAACCGGCGCCGCTGAAGCACATGAGGCGTGTGCGCTCGGTGGTGGCGGCGTTCCGGGCGGCGAGCAGGGCTCGGATGTGCTGGAGGCGTTGGAGGTGGCTGACGCCCATGGTGTCGTTCCACTTGTCTTCGCCGATGGCCAGGAGCACATCGCCGCCGTGGTCGTCACCGGGACCGAAGACAGCGACGTCGACCTCGTGCCCCGTCTTGGCGGCCGGGTCGTTGACCGTACCCGCGGCGACGCGGGTGGGATGGCCCCAGCACCTCATCACAGATAGGTGCACCTACGATAACTGAAGTTACCCATAGGTCGCGGAGCAGCGCGCGGGCCCGGCCGCCTGGAGGTGGCCGGGCCCGGAGACGCCTGGTCAGAGGCGCTTTGCGCTGCGGAGTGTGGCGGCGTAGTAGCCGTTGCCGTCGAGGCGGGAGGTGCCGCCCTTGTCGCCGATCGTCGGGCCGTTGGCCTCTTCGCGGCTGGATATGAAGATCTGGTGGCCGTCCGTGTCCGTGCCCAGGTACATGCCGGTGTGGTCCAGGCGGGACTTCGTCCTGGCGTCCAGTTTGAAGAAGACCAGGTCGCCGGGCTGGAGCACACTGATGGACTTCGGGCGCTCGTAGCGCGGCTCGGGGCCCGACAGCTTGATGATGTCGACGCCCGCCTTCGAGCGCGCCATGCCGTTGGCCGTGCGCGGCAGGCCGTCACCCGTGTCGTCGGACGCCATCAGCGGATAGCGGCCGCGGTAGCCGAACACCGTACGGATGAAGCCCGAGCAGTCGATCGAGCGGTAGCGCGCGGTCTGCGGCTCCTTCACGGTGCCGTCGCGGAAGGTGTACGGAATGCCGAGGTAGTCGTAGAAGTCGGACTCTTCGAGGCGCAGGTCGTTGCCCTCGCTGCCCTCCGGGTTCAGCGGCCCGAAGCTGGCGTCGCCCGCGTACGGTACGCCCTCGTCGTCCTTCTTGACCGGCGCGCCCTCGACGTACTGGAACGCGAACGCGAAGAGGTCGTCCTCCTCGCTGCCGTAGTACTCCTTGAACCAGTCCTTGAACCACTGTTCCTTCTCGGCGCCCTTCGTCCACGCCTCCGGCATCAGCCGGACCCAGTTCTCGGTGACCACCCGGGCCGACGTGTTCGTCGGCTCGTCGAACGTACGGCTCGGACCGGTGAGGGTCGCCGTACGCGCGCCGTCGGTGAACGAGGCGAGGATGTCGCCGTCGCCGCCGCGCAGCACCGAGCGGTCCGGGTTCTTCAGCCGCTCCCAGGTCTGCTCGCCGGAGGTGTTCCCGGCCCCGGTCTTCAGGTTGGGGATGTCGGTGATGGCCTGGACCGCGGGCGCCTTGGCCTGCTCGTCCTTGCGGAGTTCGACGGTGAGATACGCGCTGCCGGCCAGCAGGGCGATGACGGTCACGCCGTGCAGGACGGGGCGGCCGCGCTTGGACTTGGCACTCATGAGGATGGGGCTCCCGTGGGTGGGCGGGTCAGGCGGACGGCAGGGCGCCGAGCAGAATGCCCGCGGTCAGGACGACATAGGCCGTGAGCGTGACCGTGCCGGTGGCGAGTATGGTCGCGCCCTTGGGCTGGCGTACGAGCTGGTACGCGATGAGGCCCGGCACGATGAAGCCGAGCGTCTGGTTCGCGTACATCAGCGGGAATTCGAGCGACAGCACGATCATCACCGTGCCCTGGAGCAGGACACCGATCAGGACGACCGCCGAGAACAGGCGCTTTCCGTAGAGGATCACAAAGCGCTGGACGAGCAGCGTGGTCACATACGTCAGTACGGTCACGCCGACGACCATGGCGGCGCGCTGGAGATCCTCGACAAGGGTCAGCGCCAGCCAGCCGGGCGTGATCATGCCACCCGGGGAGAGATTGGTCGTGAGGTAGCAGACCAGGGAGAACATCAGGCCCAGACCGATGCCGATCGCGGCGATCTCGGGGGTGAGGACTGCGGGGATCAACGGGGTTCTCCTGGGTTCTGCGGCGCGACGGAGTGCGGAGGGTTCGGGTGCGGAGGGTTCGGGTGCGTGGTGTTCTGCGGGTACTCGGGGTGGTGCGGCTGCTGGTGGTACGAGGGGGGCTCGGCCGGGTCGCCGGAACCGTTGCCGGGACCGCCGGGGGCGTTGCCGGGGACGCCCGAGGCGCCGGAATCGTCCGTAGCCGTCGCCGGCATCCGGGCGGGTTCGAACAGACCGCGTTCCCGGGGCGGCCCGGCGGCCGGACGCTGCTGGTAGCGCTGTTCGTACGCCTCGGGGTACCGCTGGTACGGGTCGAGCCGCGGCGCGTACCGGGGCAGCGCCAGCGTCTCGTCGTGCCGCGGATGCGGGTTCGGGCTCGGGTTCGCGTCCGGGCTCGGGCTCGCGTTCGGCTGTGAGTGCGGGTGCGAGCCGGGGTGCTGATCCGGTGTGGGTACGGGTCCGGTGGCCGAGGGACCGGCCGGCAGCTCCCGGGCCGGTACGGGACCGGTGGGCACGGGACCAGTGGGTACGACCGGGATGGCGACCGTGTCCGACACCTGGTCCCCCGCCGGGCCCAGCGCCGGAAGCTGAGATTCCAGCGCTCGCCCCTGAACCGGCCCCGGAGCCTGCGCCTGCGCCTGCGCCTGCCCAGCCCCCTGTCCCTGAGCCGGCGAGCCACCGGCACCGACCCCGGCACCAGCACCAGCACCAGCACCGGCACCGGCACCCGGACCACCCGCACCGGCACCCGGCCCCGCAGAACCCCCCGGC
>NZ_LATD01000599.1 GCF_000981895.1 Streptomyces odonnellii
CCCGCCGCCCGCCCGTCCACCCCTTATCCCCGGGACCGTTACCCATGACAGAGACCGCATCCACCAGCCGGGGCGGCGGCGACGTCCGCCTCACCGGGATCAGCAAGACCTACGGGTCCTTCCAAGCCGTCAAGCCTCTCGACCTCACCGTGCCCCAGGGCTCGTTCTTCGCCCTCCTCGGCGCGTCGGGCTGCGGCAAGACCACCACCCTGCGGATGATCGCAGGCCTGGAGGAACCGACCACCGGCACGGTCTTCCTGGGCGACAAGGACGTCACGGAACTGCCCCCGTACAAGCGGCCCGTGAACACCGTCTTCCAGAGCTACGCGCTCTTCCCGCACCTCGACATCTACGAGAACGTCGCCTTCGGGCTGCGCCGCCGCGGCATCAAGTCCGTACGCAAGCAGGTCGGCGACATGCTCGATCTGGTCCAGCTCGGCGACTACGCCAAGCGCAAGCCGCACCAGCTCTCCGGCGGACAGCAGCAGCGGGTCGCCGTCGCCCGCGCGCTGATCAACCACCCGCAGGTGCTGCTCCTGGACGAACCGCTGGGCGCCCTCGACCTCAAGCTGCGCCGCCAGATGCAGCTCGAACTCAAGCGCATCCAGACCGAGGTCGGCATCACCTTCATCCATGTCACCCACGACCAGGAGGAGGCCATGACCATGGCCGACACGGTCGCGGTGATGAACGCGGGCCGTGTCGAGCAGCTCGGCAGCCCCGCCGATCTGTACGAGAACCCGGACACCACCTTCGTCGCCAACTTCCTCGGCACCTCCAATCTGATCGAGTCCGAGATCGCCGAGATCAGCGGCGGCGACGTGGTGGTCACGGCTGGCGGCACCAAGCTGCGGCTGCCCGCGGACCGGTGCTCCGCGCCGGCCACGAGCGGCGGGCGGCTGCTCGTCGGCGTACGGCCCGAGAAGATCTCCCTCGCGCACGCCGACGACGCCGGGACCATCCCCGACGGCCGCAACCGGATCACCGGGCGGATCGCCGACTCCAGCTTCATCGGGGTCTCCACGCAGTATGTGATCGACAGCCCGGTCTGCCCCGGCTTCGAGGTCTACGCGCAGAACATCGAGCGGGACGGGCGCCTCGGCCCGGGCGCCGAGGTCGTCCTGCACTGGAATCCCGCGCACAGCTTCGGCCTTGACGCCGCCATGGACATCGACGCGGGCACCGGGGCCGTGGCCGAGGAGGTCTCGTGACGACCACGGAAGCCCCGCCCGCCGCGCCCGTACCGCCCGCCGCCGAGCCCGCCCCGCCCCCGCGCGGAACGCCGGCGCGCAGGCGGCTCGTACCGTACTGGCT
>NZ_LATD01000006.1 GCF_000981895.1 Streptomyces odonnellii
CCCACGCCCCGCCCCGGACCCGTCTCGCCCTCCGACCGCCCCCGCAGCGCGATCACACGGTCCGCCACCGCGAGCAGCGCCGGCCGATGGACGACGAGCAGTACCGTACGGCCCCGGGCCAGCCGCCGTACCGCCTCGACGATGCCCGCCTCCGTCTCACCGTCGAGCGCCGCCGTGGGTTCGTCCAGCAGCACCAGCGGCCGGTCGGCGAGAAACGCCCTGGCCAACGCGAGCCGCTGCCGCTGACCGGCCGAGAGCCCGGCACCGTCCTCGCCGAGCACGGTCCGCACCCCCTGGGGGAGCACCGCCACGAACTCGTACGCCCCCGCCTCCCGCAGCGCTTCCCGTACCGCCGCGTCGTCCGCCTCCGGCCGGGCCAGCCGTACGTTCTCCGCGATCGTCCCGGCGAAGAGGTACGGCCGCTGCGGCACCCAGGCGATCCGCTCCCGCCAGCGGTACGGATCGAGCGAGGCCAGATCGCGGCCGTCCACCCGTACCCGCCCTTCGTCCGGCGCGGTGAATCCCAGTACGACATCGAGCAGCGTGGACTTCCCCGCCCCGCTCGGCCCGACCAGGGCGACCGTCTCCTCCGGTTCGACCGTCAGCAAGGCCGCGTCCAACGAGGGTTCCTTACGGCCCTGATGGCGTACGGTCACCGCCTCCAGCTCCAGCCGTGGCGCACCGGAGCCGGGGATCACCTCCGTACCGCTCGCCGGAGGCCCGGTCTCCAGGACCGTAAAAATCTCCTCGGCGGCCGACAGCCCCTCGGCCGCCGCGTGATACTGCGCGCCCACCTGGCGGATCGGCAGATAGGCCTCGGGCGCGAGGACCAGCACCACCAAGCCGGTGTACAGATCGAGATCGCCGTGCACCAGCCGCATCCCGATACCGACCGCGACCAGCGCCACCGACAGCGTCGACAGCAACTCCAGCGCGAAGGACGAGAGGAAGGCGATCCGCAGGGTACGGAGGGTGGCCTGCCGGTACTCGGAGGTGATCGTACGGATCGACTGGGCCTGTGCCTTGGCCCGGCCGAAGACCTTGAGGGTCGGCAGCCCGGCGACCACATCCAGGAAGTGGCCCGACAACCGGGACAGCAGCCGCCACTGACGGTCCATCCGTGCCTGGGTGGCCCAGCCGATCAGCACCATGAACAGCGGGATCAGCGGCAGGGTCACCACAATGATCGCCGCCGAGACCCAGTCCTCGGTGACGATCCTCGCCAGGACCGCCACCGGCACCACCACGGCGAGTCCGAGCTGAGGCAGATAGCGCGCGAAGTAGTCGTCCAGGGCATCGACCCCGCGCGTGGCGAGCGCGACCAGCGAACCGGTGCGCTGCCCGCTCAGCCAGCCCGGACCGAGTTCCGCCGCCCGTTCCAGCAACCGCCCACGCAGCTCGGACTTGACCGCGGCGCTCGCCCGGTTGGCCGCCAGCTCGGTCAGCCAGGCAACCAGAGCGCGCCCGACGGCGACCGCGGCCAGCAGAAGCAGGGGAGTACGCAGCCCTGAACCATCGAGCCCGCGCTGGAACCCGCCCACCACCACCTCGGCGATCAGCATCGCCTGAGCGACCACCAGCCCTGCGCCGACCAGCCCCAGACCCACCACGGCAGCCAGAAAAAAGCGGGTCGCGCGGGCATATCGCAACAGGCGCGGATCGATTGGTTTCACGTGAAACACCTACTCCCGATGCCGGCCGACACTCATGACTCCGGTGACCCTGGGCGCATCACCCAGCGAATCCCCCATAGCTGCTCACGCGTCCGCTATGTGCTGTGTCCCGATCCGCTTGCGGAACACCCAGTACGTCCACCCCTGGTAGAGCAGCACCACCGGAGTCGCGATCCCGGCGCACCAAGTCATGATCTTCAGCGTGTACGGGGTGGACGAGGCGTTCGTCACCGTCAGGCTCCAGGCCGGATCCAGCGACGACGGCATGACATTCGGGAAGAGCGTCAGGAAAAGCATCGCCACGACGGCCACGATCGTGACGCCGGAGAGGGCGAACGACCAGCCCTCGCGCCCCATCGCGACAGCCCCGACCGCACCGGCCAGCGCCGCCACGGCCACGATCAGCGCGACCAGACTCGTACCGTCACCGTTGTCCGCCTGGGTCCAGAGCAGAAAACCGAGCGCCAGCAGGGCGGTGAGCAGCCCCAGCCCGACGGCCAGCTTCCTGGCCCGGACCCGTATGCCCCCCACCGTTTTGAGCGCGGCGAACACCGTGCCGTGGAAGGTGAAGAGGGTCAGCGTGACCAGTCCGCCCAGCAGCGCATACGGATTGAGCAGGTCCCCGAAGCTGCCGACGTACTCCTTGTGCGCGTCGATCTCGACGCCCCGCACGATATTGCCGAAGGCGACACCCCACAGCACCGCGGGCAGCAGCGAGGTCCAGAAGATCGCGTGCTCCCAGTTGCGCTGCCAGTTCTCCTCGGGCCGCTTGGCCCGGTACTCGAAGGCGACACCGCGCACGATCAGACAGACCAGGATGAGCAGCAGCGGCAGATAGAAGCCGGAGAAAAGGGTGGCGTACCACTCGGGAAAGGCGGCGAAGGTCGCCCCGCCCGCGCTCAGCAGCCAGACCTCATTGCCGTCCCAGACGGGCCCGATGGTGTTGATGAGGACCCGCCGCTCCTTGCGGTCGCGGGCCAGTAGCTTGGTCAGGATGCCGATGCCGAAGTCAAAGCCTTCAAGGAAGAAGTAGCCGGTCCAGAGAACGGCGATCAGAACGAACCACACATCGTGGAGTTCCATAGCTCCTCACGTCCCTCGGTCGAATCGTCAGTACGAGAAGGCCATCGGCCGGTCGGCGTCCGCCGGATCGCCGCCGATCTTCGTGGGCGGATGAAGATCCGCGTCCGTCAGCTCCGGCGGCCCGGCCTTGACGTACTTGATCAGCAGCCTGACTTCGATGACCGCGAGGACGGCGTACAGCAGGGTGAAGACGATCATCGAGGTGAGCACCTCGGCCTGCGAGACACCGGGGGAGACCGCGTCGGCCGTGCGGAGCACCCCGTACACGACCCAGGGCTGGCGACCCGTCTCGGTGAAGATCCAGCCCCAGGAGTTGGCGATCAGCGGGAAGAGCAGGGTCCAGAGGGCGGTGATCCAGTACCACTTGGCGAGCTTCGGGCTCAACGCCTTCTTCCTGAAGAGGACAAGATGCGGCACCTCGTCCTCTCCGGTCCGCAGGGCGGGCGGCAGCAGAAACTTCTTCCGGGTCAGCCAGAGTCCGAGCAGGCCGATGGCGAACGACGCCATGCCGAAGCCGATCATCCAGCGGAAGCCCCAGTAGGCGACCGGGATATTGGGCCGGTAGTCGCCGGGCCCGTACTTCTGCTGCTCGGACTTGTTGACGTCGTTGATGCCGGGGACATGCGAGCTGAAGTCGCTGTTGGCGAGGAAGGACAGCAGTCCGGGGACCTCGACGGCCACGGTGTTGTGGCCCTTCTCGACATCTCCGTACGCGAAGAGCGAGAAGGGCGCGGGCGCCTGGCCCTCCCAGAGGGCCTCGGCCGCGGCCATCTTCATCGGCTGCTGCTTGAACATGACCTTGGCGAGCGTGTCACCGCTCACGGCGGTGAGCAGTCCGGCGATCACCACCGTGACCAAGCCGAGGCGGAGCGAGGTCCGCATCACCGGGATGTGCTTCCTGCGCGCGAGATGGAAGGCCGCGATTCCGACCATGAACGCGCCGCCGACCAGGAAGGCGGCCGTCAGGGTGTGGAAGAACTGGGTGAGCGCGGTGTCCTGGGTGAGGACTTTCCAGAAGTCGGTGAGTTCGGCGCGTCCGGCTTCCTCGTTTATACGGAAGCCGGTCGGATGCTGCATCCAGGAGTTGGCCGCCAGGATGAAGTAGGCGGAGAGGACCGTGCCGATCGAGACCATCCATATACAGGCGAGATGGATCTTCTTCGGCAGCTTGTCCCAGCCGAAGATCCACAGTCCGATGAAGGTGGACTCGAAGAAGAAGGCGATCAGCGCCTCGAAGGCGAGCGGGGCTCCGAAGATGTCACCGACGAAGCGCGAGTAGTCGGACCAGTTCATCCCGAACTGGAACTCCTGCACGATGCCGGTGACGACCCCCATCGCGATATTGATCAGAAAGAGCTTGCCCCAGAACTTGGTGGCTTTGAGGTACTTCGGATTCCCCGTGCGGACCCAGGCGGTCTCCAGGCCGGCGGTGAGCGCGGCGAGCGAGATCGTCAGGGGGACGAAGAGGAAGTGGTAGACGGTGGTGATGCCGAACTGCCATCGGGCCAGGGTCTCCGGCGCCAGAGCCAGGTACACGTCGCCTTCTCCTTAATCGCCTTGCACAACCGCCTTGTGCGCCTTCACCGCGGTGGTGACGGCGACGGCTTGCCCCTTTCACCCCGGACATACCGCAACGAACAAGGCGAGCTTGTGAACGCGTTCACATTCACAAGCATTATGTCGCACACGCTTCCGGACCGGCGCAGGGGGGGTCGAAGACAAGCCACCAGCCATCCCCGGTCGGCCACCGGCCGCCCCCGGACATGCGGAAGGGGCGGCCCCGAAGGGACCGCCCCGCCCGGCATCGCCCGGCACTCCCGGCCACGACAGGCCCGGCTAGGGTCTTTCGTTTGGGCCTGGCTGGATCAGGAACAGGCCCTACATCTCCTTGCGGAACGTCTCGGCCGCCTGAAGGAACAGGTCATTGGCCTCGTGCTCGCCGATCGTGACCCGTACCCCCTCGCCCGGGAAGGGCCGTACGACCACGCCGGCCGCCTCGCAGGCCGCCGCGAACGCGACCGTACGCTCGCCGAGCCGCAGCCAGACGAAATTGGCCTGGGTCTCCGGCACGGTCCAGCCCTGGCCGACCAGCCCCGCGTGCACCCGCTCGCGCTCGGCGACCAGCGCGCCCACCCGCCCCAGCAGCTCGTCCTCGGCACGCAGCGAGGCGATCGCCGCCTCCTGCGCGATCTGGCTCACGCCGAACGGGACCGCGGTCTTCCGCAGCGCGGCGGCCACCGGCTCATGGGCGATCGCGAAGCCCACCCGCAGCCCGGCCAGACCGTACGCCTTGGAGAACGTACGCAGCACCGCCACATTCGGGCGGTCGCGGTAGATCTCCACCCCGTCCGGCACCTCGCCGCCCTCCGCACCCCGCCCGGGCCGGATGAACTCCCGGTACGCCTCGTCGAGCACCACCAGCACATCGCCGGGCACCCGGTCGAGGAACCGTTCCAGCTCGGCCCGGCGCACCACCGTGCCGGTCGGGTTGTTGGGGTTGCAGACGAAGATCAGCCGGGTCCGCTCGGTGATCGCCTCGGCCATCGCGTCCAGGTCGTGCGCGTCGCCCGGGGTCAGCGGCACCTTTATGGAGGCCGCGCCCGCGATCTGGGTGATGATCGGGTACGCCTCGAAGGAGCGCCAGGCGTAGATGACCTCGTCACCGGGGCCCGAGGTGGCCTGGAGCAACTGCTGGGCGACCCCCACCGACCCCGTACCGGTCGCGAGGTGCGAGACGGGCACCCCGAAGCGGTCGGCCAGTTCCTCCATCAGCCCGCTGCATGCCAGGTCCGGGTAGCGGTTGAAGGCGCCCGCGGCCTCGATGGCCCGCTCCATCACGCCCGACAGCGGCGGGTAGGGGTTCTCGTTCGAGGACAGCTTGTACGCGGCGGGGCCGCCGGACGCCGTCGGCTTGCCAGGTTTGCCCGGCTTGTACGTGGGGATGCCGTCCAGCTCGGCACGCAGCTTGGGGCTCGTCTCGCTCACCGCAGGTCCTCCTCGGCCGTTCACGGGTCCGTACGACTTCGACTCCGGCATCACCGTCATGGGTACCGGCGTCGGCGCCGGCATCGATGACGACTTCAATGCTGCACACCTTATGAGGATTCGTGTCCGCTGCGAATGGCCACTGAGGGAGGCCCGCCCCACACCAGCCCCCACACCGGCCGCGCGCCCGCCGCACTCCCGTCACACCCCGGCCGCGCGCCCGCCGTGCACCAGCCACACTCCCGTCACCCCCTGGCCTGCGGCCGCAGGACACGCGCCGCGCGGCTGCCGGCCCCGCCCCGACAGCCGCAGGACGTCCTGCGGGAGGCCGGCGGATGGCCTTCGGGAAGCCCGCCCGGGGAGGGGCGCACGCGCTTCACTGGCGCGCGCCGGTGGCACACGCCGTGGCGCGCGTCCCCCGTAGAGGTGAGTTGAGACCTCTTCGAAACATGGCCCCTTCGCCAGGTCCATGCCGCTCGTTGCATGGCAGAACATAGCTACACGTGTTAACTCCCTTGCCTTCCAAGGCCATTTACCGCCTTCAACCATGCAAAAACGTGCCTGCCCATAGGTGATTGTGCGACCGGACCCACCGCCCGCCCGAGCCCTACTATCGGCTCGCCATGACAGCAGCAGGGAAACACCAGGTGAGCCGGACGGACACATCCCGCCGGGGCAGCCGGCAAGGTCGGGCGGGCATCCGGGACGTGGCCGCCGCAGCCGGTGTCTCCATCACGACTGTCTCGGACGCGCTCAACGGCAAGGGCCGGTTACCCGACGCCACCCGACGCCATGTCCGAGAAGTCGCCGAACGCCTCGGCTACCGGCCGTCCGCCGCCGCCAGAACCCTCCGTACCGGCAAGTCCGGCCTCATCGGCCTGACGGTGACGACGTACGGGGATGAACCTTTCACCTTCACCGAGTTCGCCTACTTCGCCGAGATGGCCAGGGCCGCCACCTCCGCCGCACTCGCCCGCGGATACGCCCTCGTCATCCTCCCCGCCACCTCCCGCCATGACGTCTGGGCCAATGTCGCGCTCGACGGCACCGTCGTCATCGACCCCTCCGACCACGATCCCGTGGTCACCGAACTCGTCCGCCAGGGTCTTCCCGTCGTCTCCGACGGCCGGCCCGCGGGCACCCTTCCCGTCACCGCCTGGGTCGACAACGACCACGAAGCGGCCGTCCTCGATCTGCTCGACCATCTCGCCGCGGCCGGCGCACGCCGGATCGGCCTGCTCACCGGCACCACCACGGACACCTACACCCGGCTCTCCACCACCGCCTATCTGCACTGGTGCGAACGAGTCGGCCAGGACCCGGTCTACGAGTCCTATCCCGCCCACGACCCGTGCGCGGGGGCCGTCGCCGCCGACCGGCTGCTGGCCCGCCCGGACCGGCCCGACGCCGTCTACGGGCTCTTCGACCCCAACGGCACCGATCTGCTCGCCGCCGCACGGCGGTACGGACTGCGCGTACCGGACGACCTTCTGCTCGTCTGCTGCAGCGAGTCCACCGTGTACGCCTCGACGGAGCCGCCGATCACCACGCTCTCGCTCAAGCCGCGCCGTATCGGCACCGCGGTCATCCAGCTCCTCATCGACGCCATCGAGGGGCTGGAGACCGACCGGCCGGTCGAGCAGGTGATACCGACCGAACTGATCGTCCGGACCTCCTCCCAGCGCCGCCCTCCGCGCACCACGGTCAGCGCGCCCCGGTCCCCCGCGGGTGACTGACCATCAGTACGGCGGACCATCAGTACGGCGGACCCCGGGCCGCGCGAGGCACAGCACGCGGCCAGGGGCTGCCGAGAGCCCCGGAACACATCGGGAACAGGTGGTACGGGCGGGACGGACAGGGCCGGTGGAGAACTGGTTGAGCCGGTGCAATGACCGGTGAAGACCCAGACCTTTGACATTTCGGGCGATCGGCCAGAAAACAGCCGGTGAACCAGAGGTGCAATCGGATTCACCACCCCTGGTGCGTCACACGGGAGGACCCGCATTCCTATGATGGGCGCACGACACCACGGACCTTCGCTCACCGCCGACGGGCTCACCCCCACCGGCCGGGCGGGCCCCACGGGTGTACGGCGGCACGACGGCGGTGGAGGGGTCGATGACACAGGGGGCCGGCCAGGGACCCGTGGTGCGGACGGCGACGTTGCGCGACTTCCGCGTACCGCCGTACGCGCTGGTTCCCGTGCAGTCCGGAGAACCCGGCCCGTCAGGCCCCACGGCCGCCGGCCCGTCCGGGCACCCCGGCAACGCGGTCCCCGATGACGAGTTGCCGGAGGGCTACACCCCCACCGAACGCGATCTCCCGGTGATCAACCGGGGGGACACGGTCCAGGTGCACGTCGGCCCCGCGGCGGAGTCGTCGGTGCCCGACGGTCTCGGCCCGCTCTATGTCGTCGGCGATGTCCACGGTTATCTCGACGAACTCCTCGCCGCGCTGGCCGAACAGGGGCTGATCGACGCCGACGGCCACTGGACCGCGGGCACCGCGCGTCTCTGGTTCCTCGGCGACTTCACCGACCGCGGTCCCGACGGCATCGGTGTCATCGACCTCGTGATGCGGCTCTCCGCGGAAGCGGCGGCGGCGGGCGGCTACTGCAAGGCCCTGATGGGCAATCACGAACTTCTGCTGATCGGCGCCAGACGCTTCGGCGACACCCATGTCAACTCCGGTGCGGGTACGGCCACTTTCCAGGCGGCCTGGCTGCTCAACGGCGGTCAGCGCACCGATATGGAGCGCCTCCAGGACGTCCATCTCCAGTGGATGTCCCGGCTCGACGCGGTGGTCGAGGCGGACGGACATCTCCTCCTGCACTCCGACACGACGGCCTATCTGGACTACGGATCCACGATCGAGGACGTCAACGACACGATTCATCAGATCCTCACCCGCAATGACGCGGACGAATGCTGGGATCTGTTCCGCAAACTCACCAAGCGCTTCGCCTTCCGCGACGAAGGCGGCCCCGAGGCCGTACGGGAACTGCTCTCCCGGTACGGCGGAGAGCGCATCGTCCATGGTCACAGCCCGATTCCCTATCTGCTGGGCGAAGTCGGCACCGAAGACGCCTCGGACGGCGAAGCCGACACGGGTCCGCTGGTGGAAGGGCCACACGTATATGCCGACGGACTTGCCATCGCGATGGACGGCGGAGTGACGATGGCAGGAAAGCTGCTGGTCGTCCGGCTTCCCCTGGAGAACTGAGACAACAGGGTCCAGCCGATTTATGTAAACCCCCTGTCACCCCACGCCGAAACAGCTCTACCATCGGCTTATCCGTAGCAGGCTCTCCTCCGTTTCCGCCAACTGCCCGTACCACGCGGGCGAGCCGGCCCTACGGAGCATCGGGGGATGCACATGAACAGCGCTCCGCACCTGCTGAGCGAGGATCGCGCGGAATTCGAGCGGATCCTCGATGACGTGCTGCACAACGCGCACGAGCGCCCTGATCTCGCCGCGATCGGGGAGCGGCTCAACAGCGAGCAGCTACGCACCATGGCCCTGAAGTCCACGGCGCGGATCACCACGGCCGCGGCCGCCGAGTACGAGCACTACAGAAAGATCCGCGAGGAGTTCCGCTCACCGAGCCTTTCCGCTTCGACCGGCTCGGACTCCGTACGGGCCGACTCCGTACGGGCCGACTCGGCGCGTCCCGACTCGGTCCGCTCCGGTTCAGCTCGCTCCGACACGGCTCGCCACGACTCGGCGCGCGATTCCGTGCCGACCCCGGCCGACGCCGAAGTGCCGGTGTCCGGCGCGGGGTTCACGGCGATCATCACGGTGCTGGTCCCGGTCCTCGGCGGCATCGCCGCGATGATCTTCCTGCTTGTCGGCTATCTCCTCAAAGCGCTCAGCCGACCGCCCGCGTTCGCCGACAGCCTGCTCGCCGTGGGCTGGTTCTTCGGTGCCATCACGGCGCTGGGCATCCTGGCCGCCGCGATCGGTCTGCTGGTCACGGCTCTGCGCAACCGCAAGACCCAGCTCCCGGCCGAGGAGTCGCCGAGCGGTGAGCTGCCCGACGAGGTGGCCAGGGCCCGGGAGGCCTGGCGCCACGCACTGCTGGAGCGGGGTGTTCTGCCCTTCCTGCGCGACGTTCTGGCCGACCCGAGCGCGGACCCGGCCGCCCCGGGACCGGCCCGGCCGGCCAAGCACCTGCCCAAGATCGGCTACAGCCGGCCGGACTTCACCAGCCCGGACGAGGGTGCCGCCACCGACCGGCGCCCGAGCTTCACCAGCCCGGACTTCACCAGTCCCGATTTCGGCGGCCCGGACCACCGACCGGAGTGACCCCGGCCGGGACCAACATCCCGGGTGCCCCCGGACCGGCCGAGATCCCCGGGGACCTCGGGGGCCTCGGCTTGGCCGACCACCAGCCGGAGTGACCTCCGGCCGGTGCCTGGCTGCGATCGCCCGCCGTTCCACAGGCCTGCCCTGCAAAGCTCAGCGCGGTGTTCAAGGCCCGGCGCCGGGCCCTGTCCGGTCAGGGCCGTGTCGGTCGGTGCCCGGGCCGTGTCCGACACATCCCGTCCGGCACGGCCCGGGCCCGGCGCGCTGCCGGTCCTCAATCCGCTGCGCTCACTCCGCCAGCGGCAGATAAACCCGATTGCCGGCCGCGGCGAATTCCTTGGACTTCTGTGCCATGCCCGCCTCGATCTCGGCGTCCCCGATCGCGGTACCCGCCACGCCCGCGCTTCCCGTACCGTCGCCGCCGCTCTCCATCTCGCCGCCGTGCCGCCGCCGGATGTCCTGGGAGATCTTCATCGAGCAGAACTTCGGGCCGCACATCGAGCAGAAGTGCGCCGTCTTCGCCGGTTCGGCGGGCAGCGTCTCGTCGTGGAACTCCCGGGCGGTGTCCGGATCCAGGGCCAGATTGAACTGGTCCTCCCAGCGGAACTCGAACCGGGCGTCGGACAGCGCGTCGTCCCACGCCTGCGCCCCCGGGTGCCCCTTGGCGAGGTCCGCGGCATGCGCGGCGATCTTGTACGTGATGACACCGGTCTTGACGTCGTCCCGGTCCGGCAGCCCGAGGTGCTCCTTGGGCGTGACGTAGCAGAGCATCGCCGTACCCCACCACGCGATCATCGCGGCGCCGATGCCGGAGGTGATGTGGTCGTACGCCGGGGCCACATCGGTCGTCAGCGGGCCGAGCGTATAGAACGGCGCCTCCTCGCAGATCTCCTGCTGGAGGTCGATGTTCTCCTTGATCTTGTGCATCGGGACATGGCCGGGGCCCTCGATCATGGTCTGTACGCCCAGCCGCTTGGCGGTCGAGTTCAGCTCCCCGAGCGTGCGCAACTCGGCGAACTGGGCCTCGTCGTTGGCGTCCGCGATGGACCCCGGCCGCAGGCCGTCACCGAGGGAGTACGTCACGTCGTACGCCGCGAGGATCTCGCACAGTTCCTCGAAGTTCTCGTACAGGAACGACTCCTTGTGGTGTGCGAGGCACCACGCCGCCATGATCGAGCCGCCGCGCGAGACGATGCCCGTCTTGCGGCGCGCCGTCAGCGGAACGTACCGCAGCAGCACCCCGGCATGGACCGTCATGTAGTCGACGCCCTGCTCGGCCTGCTCGATGACCGTGTCCTTGTAGATCTCCCAGGTCAGCTCCTCGGCCTTGCCGTCGACCTTTTCGAGCGCCTGGTAGAGCGGCACGGTGCCGATCGGCACGGGGGAGTTGCGCAGCACCCACTCACGAGTGGTGTGGATATTGCGGCCGGTGGAGAGATCCATGACCGTGTCGGCGCCCCAGCGGGTCGCCCAGGTCATCTTCTCCACCTCCTCCTCGATGGACGAAGTGACCGCGGAATTGCCGATGTTGGCGTTGACCTTCACCAGGAACCGCTTGCCGATGATCATCGGCTCGATCTCCGGGTGATTGACATTGGCCGGCAGTACGGCACGGCCCGCGGCGATCTCCTCGCGCACGACCTCCGAGGACACGTTCTCCCGGATCGCGACATACTCCATCTCCGGCGTGATCTCACCACGCCGGGCGTACGAGAGCTGCGTCACGGTCTGTCCGGCACGCGCCCGTCGCGGCTGGCGCGGCCTGCCGGGGAAGACCGCGTCGAGGTTGCGCAGCCCGCCACGCGGCGCCGTGTGCTTGAGCCCGTCGTCCTCGGGGCGGACCGGCCGGCCCGCGTACTCCTCCGTGTCCCCCCGCCCGACGATCCAGTTCTCCCGCAGCGGCGCGAGACCGCGGCGTACATCGGTCTCGACGGCCGGATCGGTGTACGGGCCCGATGTGTCGTACAGCGTGACGTCCTGGCCGTTGGTGAGGTGCACCTGGCGGACGGGTACCTGGAGGTCAGGGCGCGAGCCCTGGACATATCCCTTGTGCCAGCCGATAGTCCTTTGAGTCCGGCTCGAACCATGAGCCTCGCTCGGATTTCCCGACTCGTTTCCAGAATCGGAGGCAGGCGTGTGTGCGCCCTGAACGGTCATGAGACCTACTCCCTACGCCGGCATTACCCGGTAACAGGTTCAGCGGTCGGCGCAGCTCAGGGGTCCAGGGGACATGCCCCGGAACGCCACAGTCAGCGCCCTCTCAGCCCGGTGCTCCGAGCTCCCGCGTGTGCAAAAGGTGCCCCCACGCTAGCGTCATGTCCGGCGTGCTGAACAGAGGGCCTCAGGCTTCTTGCGATGATCGGTCGGTGACCTCATCCCAGCAGACCCACGAATCGCACGGGCACACGCACAGTCATGGCCCCGCCGCACCGGTCTCCCTGCACCTTCGCAGGGTCATCGCGGCGGTTCTGATCCCGTTCGCGGCCGCCGTGGCGGTCGGTCTGGTGGTGCTCTGGCCGGGCGGCGCTCCGGCGCATGAGCGTACGGGTGTGGGCTTCGACCGGCAGACCGAGCAGGGCCGGGTCGTGCAGATCCAGCAGGTCGACTGCAAGTCCGTGAACGCCGCCCAGGTGCCGTCCACCGGTGACACCTCGAAGCCCCAGGGGCGCGAGGCGGACCGGGAGCAGACCGGTGACTGCAAGAAGGCCACGATCGAGGTCACCACGGGCAAGGAGAAGGGCCGGACCTTCGTCGAGATCGTCCAGCCGGACGCGCCACGGCAGTTTCACGTGAAACAAGGCGTTGTGGTGGCATACGCACCCGACGCTCCGCGTGATCTCCAGTACTCGGTGACGGATGTCAACCGGAAGCTCCCCATGGCCCTGCTGGCCGGGATCTTCGCGCTCGCGGTGGTCGTGGTGGGGCGGCTGCGCGGGGTCATGGCACTGGTCGCGCTGGCCGTCTCGTTCGCCGTGCTGACGCTGTTCATCCTGCCCGCGATACTTCAGGGCTCGAATCCGCTGGTCGTGGCGGTGGTCGGGGCCAGCGCGATCATGCTGATCGCGCTCTATATGTGCCATGGACTGACGGCCCGTACCTCGGTCGCGGTCCTTGGCACCCTGGTCTCCCTGCTGCTGATCGGGCTGCTGGGGTCGGTCTTCATCGGCTGGGCGAGCCTGACCGGCAACACCGATGACAACACCGGTCTGATCCACGGTCTCTATCCCGGGATCGATATGAGCGGTCTGTTGCTCGCGGGGGTCATCATCGGTTCGCTGGGTGTCCTCGACGATGTGACCGTCACGCAGACCTCGGCGGTCTGGGAACTGCATCAGGCGGATCCGTCGATGGGTCCCCGTGCCCTCTACCGGGCGGGTATCCGGATCGGCCGGGACCATATCGCCTCGGTGGTCAATACGCTGGTCCTGGCCTACGCGGGCGCCGCCCTGCCACTGCTGCTGCTCTTCTCGATCGCGCAGTCGGGTGTGGGTACGGTCGCCAACAGTGAACTGGTGGCGGAGGAGATCGTACGGACCCTGGTGGGCTCGATCGGTCTGGTCGCGTCGGTGCCTGTGACCACGGCGCTGGCGGCTCTGGTGGTCTCCGCCGACCGGGCGGGACACAGGGCGCCTCCCGTGCCTCCCGTACCACCGGCCCAGGCTCCTGGGACCACGAATCCCTGGCCCACGGGCCCGGCGGGTCCAGCAAGCCCGACAGGCCCCCAGGCAGGGCCCGCGCTGCCGGTACAGAGCACACCGGCGCGCGGGCTGGGCGGCGGCAAGGGCCGGCGCCGCAGGAAGTAGGCCGGCAAGAGTGGATACGTTCAGCGCCGACCGGGGCCCTCAGTACCGACCGGGGCCGCGCAACGGCCGCGGCCGGAGCCCGGGACCGCGAAACGGCCGCCGGGAAGGATCACCCGTACGGCCCCGTCCAGCCGGGCTCAGCCGGCGTTCTCCCCGGCCAGGATGCGGCCCAGCGCCTGCTCCAGATTGACCTCGAAGTCACCGAGCGTGCGCTCCTGGCCGAGCGGCACCAGCCGGTCCGTACGGTCGAGGAAGGCCACCAGCGGTGCGGCACTGACCCGGAAGAGCGCCTGATCGTCCCCGACCTGGAGCCGGATATGGACATCGGAGAGGTCCTCGGGCTCCGTCGGCGCGATGTGCACATCGCCGTCACCGCTCGGCGTATTGATGCCGTCGAGCAGTAGCTCACGGCCAAAAGTCCAGGTCACAGGAGCATCGCCGGGCAGATGGAATGTCATGCGCACGGCATAGGGATCCCGCACCTCGTAATGGAGTTCCACCGGGATCCGGAACGCCAGCTCCTCGGAGACGAGGAAGCTCATCAGGACCTCGGCCTGCACCGACTCGCGCATCGCTGTACTCCGGAGTAGATGAAACAGTGGCTGGGAATGATCCCCGTTGACCCTCTTGACGCAATCGTCCTGTAAGCGCTAGCAGATCACAAGGAGTAATTTTCCAGATACGGAAAGAGAAGGCGAGCGGGCTGACCAGCGATGCGATCCCGTTGCGTAATCGTTCCACCTCCGGGAGCGGTCGCTCCCGTTGACGGTGGGACATGGAAAGACCCACGGCCCGCGCTCTACATCGCGGGGCCGTGGATCGCGAAACCGTGGATCGGAAAGCAGACAATCGCCGCGCTTCAAGCCGACGATCTTGCCGCGACGATTCTGCACAGCGTGTTGACGAAGCCGCACGTCGCGTTGTGGGGCCGTGGCCACGGTCTCACCCCCGGGATGCCGACGGGCGAGGGCCCGCCCGCGGGGGCCGCCCCCGCGTGCCCGCCGCACCCCTGAGGGGGACTGGGGGACGGAGAGATATGTCACTCTAAGGGTAGGTCCGCGGCCGAGATGGTTTCTGGTTCACCTTTCCCTCGCGCGGGCTAACGGGCACGCGGCCCGCTGACCTACCAGTCGCCCCGCGAGGACGACGAGGACATGAACTTCCGTACGACGTAGATGAGTCCGCCGACAAGTGCCACAAAGATCAGCACCTTGAAGAGCAGGCCGATCACAAACGCGACCACGCTCATGATCAGCCCGCCGAAGACCACGATGGCGATGACGGGCACCGCGATCCACTTCACCCACCAGGGCAGCCCCGTGAGTATCTCCCGAACCGCCATCGTCCTTACCTCGCTTCACCGAGTGGCACACGAATCCCCTTGCACCATCGATGCTAGAGGCGCCACGGTGCCCATGGAGGCCGCGCGGCCCCCCGCTCTCCCCTGATCCGACCCTGAGCCACCCCTGAGAAACGGAATCCCGAGTGCGCCTGGAAGACACGGTCAGCTCTCGGGCGGCGAGAACACGACCATCACCCGCAGATCCTCCGTGATGTGGTGGAACTTGTGCGCGACTCCGGCCGACACGTAGACCACGCTGCCCCGGCCGACCTGTGTCGTCTCCATCCCCACCGTGATCGAAGCCCGGCCGCTCACGACGAAGTACACCTCGTCCTGCCGGTGCGGCAGCTGCGGGTCGATCTCCCCGGCGTCCAGCGCGTACAGGCCCACTGACATGTTGCGTTCCCGCAGAAACTGCAGATACGCCCCGTCGTTGGCGGCACGCTCCGCCTCCAGCTCATCAAGTCGGAATGCCTTCATGCCACGATCAGACCATGAAGAATTTCGTAGTCAAGACGATCGCCAACGCGGGCGCTCTGGCAGTGGCCATCTGGCTGGTCCCGGACATCACGCTCACTGGTGACAACACCGCGAATCAGGCCTTGACGCTGGTGCTCGTGGCACTGGTCTTCGGCCTGGTGAACTTCATAGTCAAGCCGGTGGTGAAGCTCCTGACGCTGCCACTGTTCATCCTCACGCTCGGCCTGATCACCCTGGTGGTCAACGCCCTGATGCTGCTGCTGACCTCATGGCTCGCGGACAAGCTCGACCTGAGCTTCCACGTCGACGGCTTCTGGACCGCCGTCCTCGGCGGACTGGTCATCTCGATCGTCTCGTGGGCACTCCATGTCGTACTCCCCGACAATGACTGACCACCCCATGAGCGGCGACAGCACGGGCATCGGGGACGGTACGCGGGCGGTACGCGCCGGGCTCCCGGACCCCGTGACCTACGAACCGACCCTGCCGGGGCCGGTCTTCGCCGCCCACTACCACCTCCCGGGCGAGCCGACGGGCCCGTACACCTACGGGCGGGACGAGAACCCGACCTGGACCCATCTCGAACGGGCCATCGGCGAGCTGGAGGCACCGGGGGAGTCCGTCGAGACCGTCGTCTTCGCCTCCGGCATGGCCGCGATCTCGGCGGTGCTCTTCTCGCAGCTCCGCGCCGGAGAGATCGTCGTACTGCCGGACGACGGCTATCAGGCCCTGCCGCTGTTGCGGGAGCGCCTGGAGGCGTACGGCGTGACGGTACGGACGGCGCCGACCGGCGGCGACGCCCAGCTCACCGCCCTCGACGGCGCCAGACTGCTCTGGATCGAGACTCCGTCCAACCCGGGTCTCGATGTCTGCGACATCCGGCGGCTGGTGGACGAGGCGCATGCCGCGGGTGCTCTCGTCGCCGTGGACAACACCCTCGCCACTCCGCTCGGCCAGCGGCCCCTGGAACTGGGCGCGGACTTCTCCGTGGCCAGCGACACCAAGGGCATGACGGGCCACGGCGATGTCCTGCTCGGCCATGTGACCAGCGCGGATCCCGCGCTCGCGGCGGGGGTACGGCGCTGGCGCAAGGTCGTCGGGGCGATCCCGGGGCCCATGGAGGCCTGGCTCGCGCACCGTTCGCTGGCAACGCTCCAACTCCGCCTCGACCGGCAGTGCGCGAGCGCGCTGACGCTGGCCCGGGCACTGGAGGGGCGCGAAGAGGTGACCGGGCTGCGCTACCCCGGGCTGCCGGGCGATCCCTCGCACCCCGTCGCCTCGCGGCAGATGCGGCGGTTCGGCTCCGTGGTCTCGTTCGTACTGCCGGACCGGGAGCGGGCCGAGCGTTTTCTCGCCGGACTGCGGCTGGTGGACGACGCGACAAGCTTCGGCGGCGTACGGTCGACCGCCGAGCGCCGCGGGCGGTGGGGCGGCGACGCCGTACCGGAAGGTTTCATCCGCTTCTCCGTCGGGGCCGAGGATCCCGAGGACCTGGTGGCGGATGTGCTGCGCGCGCTGGCCGAGGCGGCTCGCTGAGCGGCGCGTCCGCCGGGCAGCGCGTTCACCGCGGAAACACGGACGGTCCGAGCCTCCCCCCTCATGGCTCGGACCGTCCCAGGTCCCGTGCGTTCCACGCGCGGAGAACCATTTGCACAAGGCTAGTTGACTCTGCGTCAGTGTCCAATCACAGTAGCGACAGCAAGCTATCGACTTATTTATAGTTGACGGCCCGAAGATGCCGCGGGGGGTGCTACGAGACAGGAGAGCAGGACACGGGACATGGACCTCGCTCTGCTGCGTACCTTCGTCACCGTCCACCGCGCCGGCTCCTTCACCCGTGCCGCGGCGCTGCTAGGACTCTCCCAGCCCGCCGTGACCAGCCAGATCAGAACCCTGGAGCGGCAGCTCGGCCGCCCGCTCTTCCTGCGCCAGGCGCGTGGCGTGACCCCCACGACGATCGGCGACGAACTCGCGCAGCGGGCGGCGCCCCATCTCGACGCGCTCGTCGAGATCGCCGAGAGCGGGCTCGACGAGGAGTACGGCGTACGGACGCTCCATCTCGCCGGGCCGCCGGAGTTCATCTCCCTGCGCGCGCTCCCCGCGCTCACGCCGCTCACCACCCAGGGCCTCGCACTGCGCACCTCGTTCTCCGGCAATGCCGAGGAGGCCCTGGAGGGGCTGGCGGCCGGACACCACGATCTGGTCATCACCACGGCGCGGCCCCGCGGCGGACTGCTCACCGCCACTCCCCTCTGCGACGAGGAACATGTGCTGGTGGCCGCGCCCCGCTGGGCCGCGCGGCTGGGACACACGGTGCTGCGCGAGGGGCATGTGGTGCTGGAGCGGCTGCCGGTGGTGGAGGTGCACGAGTCCCTGCCGCTCGTCTCGCGCTACTGGACGGCCGTCTTCGACTCGCGACCGGCCACCGCGGGCACGGTGATCGCGCCCGATCTGCGGGCCGTACTGGAATGCGCGGTGGCGGGCGCGGGCCTCGCCGTACTGCCCCGCTACCTCTGCCAGGGGGCACTGGAACGGGGAGAGGTGGTCGCGCTCCTCGATCCGCCGGTCCCTCCGCTGCGCACCTACTTCATGGTCGTACGCACCGGCACCCTCGCCCTGCCGCCGGTCGCGCGGGCGCACGAGTGGCTGCTGCGCGCCGCGGCGGACTGGTGACCGGGCGCCCAGCCGGAGTTTCAGAACGGGTGGTACGGGCGAACCTCTTCCCATGACCGAACGGCCCGTGGTCAAGCGCACCGCACGCGCCATCCTGCTCGACGGGGACGATCTGATCCTCATCAAACGCACCAAGCCGGGGGTGGACCCGTACTGGATCACTCCGGGCGGCGGGGTCGAGACGGCGGACACCACCGTTGTCGACGCGCTCCACCGCGAAGTCCACGAAGAACTGGGCGCCAAGATCGTCGATGTGGTGCCGTGCTTCGTCGACACCGTGGAGCACATCGCCGGCGGCGGAGTGACCGGCGTCAAGGTGCAGCACTTCTTCGTCTGCCGGCTGGAGTCGATGGACACCTCGCTGCGGCACGGCCCCGAGATGGACGAGCCCTGCGGGGAGTACGAGATCGTCCGGGTGCCGTTCAGCCGGGTCGGGATCGCCGCCGTCCATCTCGTACCGCTGTCGCTGCGGCACTATCTGGACGGCAATATCGAGGGCGTGCGCGCGATGCACGCCCCCGACCTGGGCTGATGGCCGCCATTGACATGGTGTCCTTCCGTGTGGCCGTCCGTGAGTCCGGGCACACGGTCAGTTGGCGCCGGCTGCCACCAGCTCTTCGAGTGAGTCGTGGCGTATCCGCTCGGAGGGGATCCCCGCGCCCTTGAGCGCGTCCAGCCCGCTGCGGATCATCCCGGGCGGCCCCGACAGATACGCGTCGTACTCGTGCCAGGGACCGTGCTCGCGCACCGCCTCCGGCAGCTGTCCCTTCAGGCCCAGGCTGGGCCCCTCGGCGACCACCGGGCGTACGGAGAGCCAGGGGTGCTCGCTCTGGAGCCGCAGCATCGTCTCGATGTCGTACAGGTCCTGGTCGCTGCGCGCGCCGTAGAAGACCTCGACCGGGCGCCGGTGGCCGTGCTCGGCTACATCCTCGACGAGCGCCTTGATCGGGGCGATGCCTGTGCCGCCGCCCAGACAGAGCAGCCCGTTCCGGCTGCTGTGGTCGACGGTCATCGAACCGGCCGGCGGACCGAGGCGCAGTACGTCGCCCGGACTGGCGTGATGGACAAGGGCGTTGGACACCCAGCCAGCCGGGACTGCCTTGATGTGGAAGGACAGCAGCCCGTCCGGGCGCGGCGCCGAGGCGAAGGAGTAGTGCCGCCAGACCCGGGGCCACCTCGGTGTCTCCAGGCTGGTGTACTGCCCGGCCAGGAAGGGGTACGGCTTGTCGGGCCGGACCGTGACGACGGCTATGTCCGGGGTGCGCAGTTCGTGCGAGACCACTTCGGCCTGCCACCAGGCCGGGGCGTACAGCTCGTTCTCGGCGGCGGCGTCGATCATGATCTGCGAGATGGTCGTGTACGTCCTGACCCAGGCGGCCTCGGTCTCGTCGTCCCAGGTAAGGAGCGCGTAGCGGGTCAGGGCGCCGATGAGGGCCTCGCCCACGGCGGGGTAGTGCGTGGCCTGGGTGCCGTACTTCCGGTGGCCACGCCCGAGCTGGCGGAGATAGCCGGTCAGGATGTCCGGGGTGTCCATGTGCTCGGCGGCGGTGAGCAGCGCCTTGAGGAGCCGGTCGCGCTGGGCGTCCATGGCCGCGGGGAACAGACTGCGCAGATCGGGGTGGCGGACGAAGAGCAGCGCGTAGAAGTACGAGGTGAGCTGGTCTGCGACGGGTGCGACCTCGTCCAGCGTGCGGCGGATGAGGACCGCGTCGGGGGACGCGTTCGCGTCCTCGGCGAAGAGCGAGCCGGAGGACTCGGGCGCGGTGGTGGACGGCTGCGAGGCCGGCACCTCGGGCGGCAGCGCGGCGGACACCGAAGCCGCTCGCGGCGCCGGAGCCTCCTGGGGCAGCGGTGCCGCCTGGGGAGGCAGCGGACCGGCGCCCTTGACCTCATCGGCGCGCGGCTCGGACGAGCGCGGCTCAGCGACGCGCGGTTCGGAGGCGCGCGGTTCGGAGGCGCCGGTATCCGTTGCTCGCGGCATGGCCCCGGGCTGTGCCGCGGCGGGCTGCGCGGCCGGGGGGCGCGCTTCGAACGGCTGTTGTACGGGGCCGGGCCGGACGGGCGCCTGCATGGGGGCCTGCACGGAGGCCTGCTGTACGGGCTCCTGCCGCGCGCCGGCAGATCGTACGGCCGCTTCCCCCGGGGCCGCGGGAGAGGCCGGCCGCGGCGCTCCACCGGGCGCGGCCGTCGTGCCGGGACCCTCGTGGACCGGCGGATGCACGGCCGGTACATCCCCGCCGCGGGGCCCCTTGGTGCGAGGCCGGAAGGCGTCGGGTACGTCATTCACGGGCGCGGGAGGCCGGGAGGCGGCATCCGGCCGGCTGTCATGCCCCGCGGGGCCCTCGCGCGGAGGCCGTCCAGGACGCGCCGCTCCGGAACCGACCGGGCGTATGGACGCAAGTGACCGGCTCGGCACGGCTATTCGCTCCCGGCCTGCCGCCTCCGGCGTACCGGTCGCGGTCCCCTCCGCCGTACCGGAGTCCGTGCGGCCGTCGCCGCTCGGCGCTCTGCGGGGAGCGAACCAACCGCCCCTTCCGTTCCCTCCGGAAGTGCCGTTGTCGGCCGACGTGGTGGTCGGAGCGTCCATGGTGTGCCTCGCCTCGAACATCTTTCGGTCGGTCTGCGCACTTCCGCTGGCCCGGAATGCGCTAGCAATTCCCCGCTCTGACTAGGACTGTTGGCAGCCCACATTAGCCGCCGCCATACCTCTCACCGGGGTCGGAACCGGCAGAGTGTGAGATTGACCGCTATCCCTGCCGTCGCAGCATGGCAGGAAGCGTCAGCGCATGGGACAAAGAGCGCGAAGTCCGGCCATCCACACCGGATTTACCGTTAGGCTCCATTGCTCCCGTGCCCATTCGCGGTTTCCAGCCGCGTTTCCCGCAGCACCTGCGGGCCAGGGTATTACTGTCGCGGGCGCCCCACTTACCGTACGGGACAGACGAGTTGGTACGCCTCGCGCAGATCGCCTCCGCTGTACGTGTGGGTGGCCAGCCCGGACAGATGGTGGTCCGCATTCACCGCCACCGCCCTGGGCACCACCGCGAAGATCTCGGCGTCCGACATCGAATCACCGTATGCAACGCAGTCGTCCAGCCTTACCCCGAACTCTGCACACAGCCGGTTCGCGACCTTCACTTTCGCCGCCGGGCTCAGAATGCCCGCCCGGTCGACCGGCTCGGTGAAAGGCACCAGCGGCCAGCGTGAACCATGGGCCGCATGGGCGCCCCAGTCCAGCAGCCGCGTAACAAAGAAGTCGGGCGAGAGGGAAATAACGGCACAGTAATCACCTTGGCTCCGGATATCCGCCCAGACCTCACGGATTCCGGCCAGCCAGGGCGCCCCTTCGAAGGCCGCCGACACCTGCGCAACAGTCAGATCGGCCCACAGCTCCCGCGCCCGGACCGCGAACTCGTCCGGCGCCATCCCCCGGGAGAGGAAGTCGGCCTCCAGCGCGGCGATCTCGGTGCTCAGCCCGAGCTGCCGGGAGATCTCCACAGCGGCGGCCGATCCACGGATGAGCGTTCCATCGAGGTCAAAGAGATGCAGTCTGCGTACGCTCGCCATGTACGCCGAGGTTAGTACGTACGGTTACTCCCGTCGTCAGACGCCCTTCCACCGGCCGGACGGCACCGTGTTTCACGTGAAACCACTCACTCGGTCCGTCCGTCGGGCGCTCCTCGTTGTCCATGTCGCCACCTCTGTGAGCTGGCTGGGGCTCACCCTCGGCCTGCTGACGCTTGGCGTGACCGCCTACACCACCGACGCCCCCGCCACCACCCAGGCCAGCTATGACGCCATGAAGATCCTCGCCAACTGGCTGATCGTCCCAGTGGCACTGCTCGCTCTGGTCAGCGGACTGGTGCTCTCACTCGGTACGCCCTGGGGCCTGGCCCGCCACTGGTGGGTCTCGATCAAGCTCTGGCTCACCCTGATCACCTTCGTGGCGACGGTCTTTGCACTGCGGCCGACCATCAATCAGGCCGCGGTCCTCGGGATACCCAACACCAGCCTGATCGCCGCCCCCACGGTGGCGAGTTCCGCGTATTTCTTTATGACCGCGATCTCGGTACTCAAGCCCTGGGGGCCGACCCGGCGCGGCCGACGCCATCGGATCACGACCACTTCCCGCGCCGCTTCTCGCACCACTTCCCGCAAACTGGTGGACGAACGATCATCGACTCCGACAGCCTGATCCCCATGCCGACAGCGACACCACTCTCCGCTTTGCCGATCCGCCGTCTGACCATGAACGACCTCATGTCCTGTGCGGACCTCGCCGAGGACCGCGGTTGGGCGCGAGAGGAGCGCAGGTGGGGTCTGCTGCTGACGGCGGGCACCGGATACGGCATCGACGATCCGGAGGGCAGAGGGCTGGCCGCCGTCTGTGTGATCACGTCGTACGGTTCCGCATACAGCGCCTCGTACCGGTCGTACGGGTCCCCTGGGTCCCCGAGGTCCCCTGGGTCCCCGAGCGGCTCCTCTGGGTCCCCGAGCGGCTCCTCGTACGGCTCCCGCTCCGGGAGCGAGACCCCGCGCCTCGGGGCGTACGGCGTCTCGGGCGACCGGGGTCTCGCCACGGTCGGCATGATGCTGGTCGCCGGACGGCATGCCCGGCAGGGCCTCGGCCGCCGGATGATGACGCATGTGCTGCGCGAAGCGGGGGACACTCCGCTCATCCTGAACGCCACGGAGTACGGCCTGCCGCTCTATCAGCAGCTCGGCTTCACCAGCATCGGCCTGACCCAGACGGTTCTCGGGCACTTCAAGACCCCGGAGTCGATGCCGTCGCAGGCCCGGGTGACGACCCGGCCCGCGACCGCCGATGATCTGTCGGCCATCGTCCGCCTGGACAGTCAGATCTTCGGTGCCGACCGTACCCATTTGATCGTGCGCCTCCCTGCCTTCGCGGACCACCTCAGGGTCGCGGAGGACAGCTCGGGGCTCATCGGTTACGCGGCCGCCTGGCCCACACCCGCGGCGGATGTGATCGGCCCGCTGATCGCCAAGGACACCGATACGGCGAAGGCCCTTGTCAGCTCCCTGACGGCCGGGATCGCCGATTCCGGTCGGCCGCTGCGTACGGTGATCGACATACGCCACGAAGAGCTGCTGGCCTGGGTGAAGGACCATGGTCTGGAGCCGACCACCCGGACCACCACGATGATCCATGGCATCCCCGACCAACCGGGTGACTGGACCAGGCGGTTCGCACCGCTGAATCTGGCGACGGGCTGAACCGGACGGCGGACCGTCGCGGTACGAGCCACCGGCCGGGATCGCCCCTGAGCCGTGCCGACCGCCGCGCGCCAGACGGGATGCGGCAGACACGGCCCAGGTCCTGGCCGGCGCCCTTGGATCCCCCCGCCGGGGTCCCGGCGTACCCTGCGGATCATGAGCGATCCGGAGATACGGCGTGCGGCCCCCGACGACATCCCCGCCATTGTGGCGATGCTCGCGGACGATCCGCTGGGCGCCCAGCGCGAGTCCCCCGACGACCTCACGCCGTACACCGCGGCCTTTCAGCGCCTCGCGAGCGACCCGAACCAGCATCTGATGGTGGCCGTACGCGACGGCCGGGTGGTCGGTACGCTCCAGCTCACCATCGTCCCCGGACTCTCCCGGCGAGGTGCCCTGCGCTCAGTCATCGAGGGAGTACGCGTCCATCGCGATGAGCGTGGCAGCGGGCTCGGCACCCGGTTCATCGAGTGGGCGGTCGATGAATCCCGGCGCCAGGGCTGCCAGTTGGTCCAGCTCACCTCCGATGCGAGCCGTACCGACGCGCATCGCTTCTATGAGCGGCTGGGCTTCACCGCCTCCCATCTGGGCTTCAAACTCCAGCTCTGACCCCCAGGGCTCGGGCCCTGCCCCCCTCACCCCCGAGCACCGAATCCTGCCCCCGAGCACCGAGCACCGAGCACCGAAGAGCCTGTCGGAGATCAACCAGCTATGCCTGTTTCACGTGAAACATCCGCTTGTTTCACGTTGCCAAACCGCGCCAGCCGCCCTCGTCCACCCCGCCGGGCACATCCGCCTCTGGGTCATAGGGATGGCGGGTAAAGGCGAACGAGCCAAGGTCGAGATGGTCCACCGAGCCGTCCGGCCTGCGCACCACTCGCAAGGTCTCCCCCGCGTAGTAGCCGTCGAGCCCCGTCCAGGTGCCATCCGGCTCCGCGGCAAAGCGCGAGCCACGCCCGCCGCCGCGTAGTGGGTGCAGATCCACCCCGCGGTCCGCCGCCAGCTTCAGGGCGAAGGCATGGGTGCCCCAGTACCACGGTCCGGTGAGGTCCAGCACCTTCTGATCGACCTCGGGCAGCGGGCGCCAGGGCTCGGGGATCCGAGGCTCGGCATCCGCCACAATCCCGATGAGATCGACGGCGACAGCCCCGACCGCCGGCCCCGAGGTGGCATTGGCGAGCACCACCGCCCCCACCCCGTCCGCCACGCTCACCCACAGGGAGGCGACAAAGCCCGGCAGCGACCCGCCATGGCCGAGCAGGCTCCGGCCGCCCCGGCGGGCAAGCTGGACACCGAGCCCATAGCCGCCGTCCCACTGCCCGGCCTCGGGCGGAGCGGACGGGGTTCGCATCTCCCGTACGGACTCGGCACTCAGCACCGTGTCGTCGCCCTCGGCGAGGAAGACCGCGAAGCGGCACAGATCGGCGGCGGTCGACCAGAGCTGTCCTGCCGGGGCCATCAACCCGAGGTCCATGGCGGGCTCGGGCAGCATCACATCGGCCCAGGGATGCACGGCCCAGCCTCCGGCATGCGGGGCGACGGGCCGAGCGGTCGTACGGTTCATGCCCAGCGGCTCCAGGATCTCCCGCCGCAGCGCCTCCTCCCAGGACACCCCCCGTACCGCCTCGATCAGCGAACCCAGCAGGGTGTAGCCGGGATTGGAGTAGTGGTGCCGGCGCCCGGACGGATGGAGTACGGGCCGCTCGCCGAGGACATCGGAGAGTTCCGGGCGTGAGGTGCCCGGTGTCCGTTCCCACCAGGGTGCCGGAGTCTCGGCAGCCAGTCCCGCGGTGTGGTCGAGAAGCTGGGCGACGGTGATCTCGCCCACCCCGGTGCCCGGAAGGTGCTTCTCCAGCGGGTCGCTGAGATCGAGCAGTCCTTCGTCGCGCAGCCGCAGCACCAGTACGGCGGTGAAGGTCTTGGTGATCGACCCGATGCGGTACTGGGTGTCGGCGTCCGGGGCATGCCCGTCCACACAGGTACGGGAACCCGTCCAGACCATCCGTCCCTCCCGGGCCACCGCCGCGACCAGCGAGGGGGCGCGGCCCTCGGACTGGGCGAGGGCGATGCGGTGCAGCAGGGCCCGTCGGGTGCCGGGCAGCAGCTCTTCAAAAGGCGATGCGGGCGATGTGGACAATGCAGGCGATGTCATGAGCCACATCTACCGGTGCCGCCCTGCCGAGTCGACTCCATTTCGCAAGCCGCGGAACGGCTGGCACGGGCGGGTCGACGCGCGTTGCGCGCCGCTTGCGGTCCGGCCCGTATACGTATTCCCGCGTACATCCGAGTCGTACATCCGAGCTGTATGCCCGTATCCGAGTCGTATGCCCGGGAAGGCTGACCGTGGATCTTCGCTACTGGCTGCCGCGCGCGGTGGATGTGGCCGAGCAATGGGGCGAGCGGTTCGGCCCCTACGAGCCGCATATGGCGCACCGGGTGAGCGACGAGGCGTTCGCCGACGCCTTCAGCCGCTTCGCCAAGCGGATGGAGGACAACTACCCCTTCTTCCATCCGCGTTACGCGGGGCAGATGGTGAAGCCGCCGCATCCGGCCGCCGTCGTCGGCTATCTCACGGCGATGCTGTTCAACCCCAACAACCACGCGGCGGAGGGCGGTCCCGCGACCACCGAGATGGAGCGGGAGTGCGTCGCGGCCCTGGCGGAGATGTTCGGCCTGCCCGCGCATGTCGGACATCTCACGACCAGCGGCACGATGGCGAACCTCGAAGCGCTGTATGTGGCCCGGCGGCTGCACCCGGACCGCGGCGTGGCGTACAGCTCGGAGTGCCACTACACGCATGAGCGGATGTGCGAGGTGCTGGGCGTCGAGGGCCACCGGGTCGCGGTCGACTCGTACGGGCGGATCGACCTGGACGCGCTGGAGAGCCTGCTCAAGACGGGACGGATCGGCACGGTGGTGGTGACCACGGGCACCACGGGTCTGGGGGCCGTGGACCCGGTGCACGAGGTGCTGCCGCTGGCCCGGCGGTACGGGGCGCGGGTACATGTGGACGCGGCGTACGGCGGTTTCTACGCGCTCCTCGGGCGGGCCGACGCCACCGAGGGGATCGACCCGAGGCCGTGGCAGGCGGTCGCCGAGTGCGACTCGGTCGTGGTGGATCCGCACAAGCACGGCCTTCAGCCCTATGGCTGCGGGGCGGTGCTCTTCCCGGATCCGCGCGCGGGCCGGCACTTCGCGCACGACTCGCCGTACACCTATTTCACCGATGCCGAGCTGCATTTGGGCGAGATCAGCCTGGAGTGCTCGCGGGCGGGTGCCGCGGCGGCCGGGCTGTGGCTGACTCTCCAGCTCCTGCCGCTGACCCCGGACGGGTTCGGGGCGATCCTCGCGGCCAACCGCCGCGCGGCGCTGCGCTGGGCGGATCTGCTGGCGGCCTCGGACGCCCTGGAGCTGTACCAGCGGCCCGATCTCGACATCGTCAACTACTTCCCGGTGACCCGGCCGGCCTCGCTGTCCGCCGTCGACGCGGCGTCGGGACGTCTGCTGCAGGACGGCATGACCGCTCATCAGGAGCCGGTCTTTCTGAGTGTGCTGCGTACGGACGCCGAGGCGTTCGTACGCCGGCATCCGCGGATCGTCCGCGACGCCGATGCGGCACGGGTAATGCGCAGTGTCCTGATCAAGCCGGAGGCCGAGCACTATCTCGACCGCCTGCACGCCCGGGTGGAGCAACTCGCCGTACGCGGCGAGGAGCGGTAGCGCACGGCCCCCGCACCGCCTTCCGGAGGGAACCGTTGTCCACGATCGAAAGTCCGCCGCGTGGTGTCCCGCGCCGTCCTGCCAGGCCGGACACCGATGATCTGGCCGCGCTGCTGGCCGCGGCCTTCCACGACGATCCGCTGACCCGCTGGATCATTCCGGACGGCCGACGCCGGGCCGAGCTGCTGCCCGGCCTGTTCCGGATCTTCGTCGAGGTCTCGCACGACTACGACGGGGTGTCCGTCTCGCCCTGCGGCGACGCGGTGATGCTGTTCCTGCCGCCGGGCGCCTCGAAGCAGGTGGACGAGCGCGGAGAGGAGCTGGAGCGGCGGTTCGCCGAAGCGCTCGGTGAGTACGCCGAGCCGCTCGGGACCATCGTCAGGCTCCAGGCCGAGCGCCATCCGGCCGAACCCGACCACTACTACGCGTCGTTCGGCGCGGTCCGCCCCTCGCGGCAGCGGAACGGTCTGCTCTCGGTACTGCTCCAGGAGCTGCTCGACCGTGCCGACCGGGACGGCTGCCCGGCGTACACGGAGGCCAGTTCACCCGGTGGTGAGGCACTCTGCCTGCGGCAGAACTTCGTACGGCTGGGCGACGACATCGTGCTGCCGGACGGCGGCCCTTCGCTCCGGCCCATGTGGCGGGACCCGCGATGAGGGGCGACGAGCAGATCCGGTTCTGGACGGCGGCCGAAGTGGCCGCGGGTGAGGTGCCGCGGCTCCATCTCGGCCACCTCCGCGAGGTCCTGGAGTGGAGCGGCGACTTCCTGGTGTCCGGCCATCCCGAACTGGGCCGCAGCGGCCCGGTGTGCCCGTACACCCAGCCCTCGCTGCGCAAGCAGCTCTTCCACCTGGCCGTCCTGGCCGACGCGGGGAGCACGGACCTGTCCGCGGCCGTCGGCTCCCTGCGGGCCTGGTACGAGCGGCTCTCGGCCGACCTCGACGAGGAGGACCAGGAGCTGCTGACCCTGCTGCTGGTCCTGCCGCACTTCGACCGTACGGACTCGGGCGAGCTGGACGAGCTTCAGCGCAAGGCCAAGGACGAGTTCGTGGCCGACGGCCTGATGATCGGCCAGTTCCACCCGGTCTGCGAGGAGCCGGGCCTGTGGAACTCCGGCTTCCGCCCGCTGCGCGCTCCCCTGCCGCTGCTGGCGGTCCGTAAGCTCCTCGTCTTCGACCTGCCGTTCCTGCTGGGCGACGACACACACATGGACCACTACCTACGCCGCTTCGCCCCAGCCATCCCGGCCCGCGTCCGCGGCCAGTTGGTCAGCCGAGTCGTCTCCTAGAGACCCGCCAAGCCCCGGTGCCCCGCCCCCTGCCGACGGAGCGGGGCACCGGCCATTGTTACGTCTGTCGTGTCCGGCCCACGGCCCAACGCCTCCCGGACACAGCCCGCGCTGGCCCGTCACAGCCCGGAGGTGCTATGTCCTCACGGATGAAGTTGACCGCGATAACGCTCGACTGCCCTGATCCGCCGACTCTCGCGGCGTTCTATCAGCAGGCCACCGGCCTCGAGCCCCACCCGAAATCCGACGCCGACTTCGCCGGTCTCAGCCGTGGGGACGGGCTCGTCATCGGCTTTCAACGAGTCGACGACTACCAGGCACCACGCTGGCCCGACCAGACCGTCCCCCAGCAGTTCCACCTCGACTTCGCGGTCGACGACCTGGACGAGGCCGAGACCCGGCTCCTGGAACTGGGTGCGGTCAAGCCGGATCACCAGCCGGGAGGAGACAGATGGCGCGTCTTCACCGATCCGGCCGGCCACCCCTTCTGCGTGGTCAAGGTTTAGCACCCCTCCCGACAACGGCTCACGTCTGCGCCATGTCCACGAAGCGCGAGTAGTGGCCCTGGAAGGCCACTGTGATCGTTGCCGTCGGGCCGTTGCGGTGTTTGGCGACGATCAGGTCGGCTTCGCCGGCGCGGGGGGATTCCTTTTCGTACGCGTCCTCGCGGTGGAGCAGGATCACCATGTCCGCGTCCTGCTCGATGGAGCCCGATTCGCGGAGGTCGGAGACCATCGGCTTCTTGTCCGTACGCTGCTCGGGGCCTCGGTTGAGCTGGGAGAGGGCGATGACCGGCAGTTCCAGTTCCTTGGCGAGGAGCTTGAGGTTTCGCGACATGTCCGAGACCTCCTGCTGGCGGCTCTCGGCGCGTTTCGAGCCGCCGGACTGCATGAGCTGGAGGTAGTCGATGACCACCAGCTTGAGGTCGTTGCGCTGCTTGAGGCGGCGGCACTTGGCCCGGATCTCCATCATCGAGAGGTTCGGCGAATCGTCGATGTAGAGCGGCGCCTGGGAGACATCGGGCATCCGGCGGGCCAGCCGGGTCCAGTCCTCGTCCGTCATCGTGCCGGAGCGCATATGGTGCAGCGCCACCCGCGCCTCCGCGGACAGCAGACGCATCGCGATCTCGTTCCGGCCCATTTCGAGCGAGAAGATCACGCTGGGCAGATTGTTCTTGATGGACGCGGCCCGGGCGAAGTCCAGGGCGAGCGTCGACTTTCCCATCGCGGGGCGGGCGGCGATGACGATCATCTGGCCGGGATGCAGACCGTTGGTGAGGGAGTCGAAGTCCGTGAAACCCGTCGGCACCCCGGTCATCTCCCCGCTGCGCGAACCGATCGCCTCGATCTCGTCGAGCGCGCCCTCCATGATGTCGCCCAGCGGCAGATAGTCCTCGCTGGTCCGCTGCTCGGTGACCGCGTAGATCTCCGCCTGCGCCGAGTTGACGATCTCGTCGACATCGCCGTCGGCGGCGTACCCCATCTGCGTGATCTTCGTGCCTGCCTCGACGAGCCGCCGCAGCACCGCCCGCTCATGCACGATCTCCGCGTAGTACGACGCGTTGGCCGCGGTCGGCACCATCTGGACGAGCGTGTGGAGGACCGAGGCACCGCCGATACGGTTGATCTCCCCGCGTCTGGTCAGCTCCGCCGCGACCGTGATCGGGTCGGCCGGCTCCCCCTTCGCGTACAGGTCGAGAATCGCCTGGAAGACGGTCTCGTGCGCGGGGCGGTAGAAGTCGTGCCCCTTGATGATCTCGACGACATCGGCGATGGCGTCCTTGGACAGCAGCATGCCGCCCAGGACCGACTGCTCGGCGTCCAGGTCCTGCGGGGGAACCCGCTCGAAACCGGTGGCCCCGGGGGATCCACCGTCCCAGACCCCGGTGTCCCGGCCACGCTCATGCTGCTCGTCGCGACCCCGGCCCTCGCCGCGGCGCTGCCGCGAGACAGGCAGTCGGTCGCTGGGACCGGCGTCGGTCCAGGGATCGTCCAATGGCTCGGGAATGCTCACCGGCCACCTCCTCCCGTCCGCCCTGCGGACCTCGCCGTGCCACTCTTTCTACGGCACGACACTGACAAAACGAGAGGGCCTGAACCCGGTTCCGGCGCGTCGGACGCCGGTCCACGTTAGGCCTGCGGGCACCGTCAGCCAATCTGGTTATCCACAGGCCATGTGGACGACGGACCAGATGCTGTGGAGAACCCCGGTGAACCTGTGCACGGAGCGGGGGACAGCACTGTGGACAAAGTCGGAGCGCCCCCGCCGCACCCACCATGAGCTGGCCTTTTTCCATCCACCGGCTGTGGGGGAGAAAAACTTTCCCAACTGGGCCAAGATCACGGAAAACAGCGTGCGGCGGAGCCCTCACTCACACACCGGGTAAGGACTCAAAGCCCATTGCGTCGCTTACCTGTGGAAGATTAGATTGAGCCCATGACAGAGGCGCCCGCGGCACCCAGAACCCTCCGGCGACGGCACGACCGCGAGATCGTCGCACTCGCCGTCCCCGCCTTCGGTGCCCTGATCGCCGAGCCGCTCTTCGTCATGGTGGACAGCGCGATCGTGGGACACCTCGGCACCCCGCAGCTCGCGGGACTGAGCATCGCGGCAGCCCTGCTCACCTCCGCGGTGAGCATCTTCGTCTTCCTCGCCTACGCCACCACCGCGGCCGTCGCCCGCCGCGTCGGCGCGGGCGATCTCCCGGGCGCCATCCGCCAGGGCATGGACGGCATCTGGCTCGCGCTCCTCCTCGGTGCCGCCGTTGTCGCCGTCACCCTCCCCACCGCGCCCGCGCTCATCGGACTCTTCGGCGCGTCCGACACCGCGGCCCCTTACGCCATCACCTATTTGCGGATCTCCAGCCTGGGCATCCCCGCCATGCTGGTCGTACTCGCCGCGACCGGCGTACTGCGCGGGCTCCAGGACACCCGTACCCCGCTCTATGTCGCCATCGGCGGCTTCGGCGCCAACGCCGCACTCAACGCCGCTCTCGTCTACGGTGCCGGTCTCGGTATCGCGGGCTCCGCCTGGGGCACGGTCGTCGCCCAGTGGGCCATGGCCGCCGTCTATCTGGTGGTCGTCGTACGGGGAGCGCGCCGGCATGGCGCGTCGCTGCGCCCCGACCCCGCCGGGATACGGGCTGGCGCGCATGCCGGTGTCCCGCTGCTCGTCCGTACGCTCTCGTTGCGCGCGGTCCTGATGATCGCCACGGCGGTCGCCGCGCGTCTGGGCGACGCGGATGTGGCCGCCCACCAGATCATCCTGTCGCTGTGGAGCCTGATGGCCTTCGCGCTCGATGCGATAGCCATAGCGGGGCAGGCGATCATAGGCCGCTATCTCGGGGCCGGAGACACCGAGAGCGCCCGGGCCGCCTGCCGTCGCATGGTGCAGTGGGGGATCGTGTCCGGGGTGCTGCTCGGCGCCCTCATCGTGCTCGCGCGTCCGCTGTTCATTCCGCTCTTCACCGGCGATCAGGAGGTACGGGACACCCTGCTGCCGGCCCTGCTGGTGGTGGCCGTCTCACAGCCAATCGCCGGCATCGTCTTCATACTCGACGGCGTCCTGATGGGCGCCGGGGACGGCCCGTATCTTGCCGGAGCCATGCTCGTGACCCTGGCGGTCTTCGCGCCCGTCGCGCTGCTCGTCCCCGTCCTCGGGGGCGGGCTGACGGCCCTCTGGTGGGCGATGGGGCTGATGATGGCGGTCCGTATGCTGACCCTCTGGCTGCGCACCCGCTCCGGCCGCTGGCTGGTCACCGGCGCGACTCGCTGATACGGAACGGCTCACTGCTTCTGCGGGCTGCGGCTGCGCAGGGGCAGAACGGCAAACGTGAGCAGAGTGGCAAGTCCGAGCAGCACGATCGCCACGGGCACGGGCTGCCTTGCGCGCCAGAGCTGGACCGGCAGCCCGATCCAGGGCACGCGCAACCGCGCTACGCCTTGGAGTGCCGCGGGCCGTACCGGGGTCGAGTCCGGTGCGGAGTTGGCGTCGCCTTTGGTGATCAGGGACTTGTTGGGAAGTACGTGATGGACCCGATGGGTGAGCAGACGGTTCGGTCGGGTGGGGTCCTCGGTCAGCACGATGTGGCCCACCGCCGGTGCGCTGTCGCGCGGTGGTGGCTGGTAGAGAACGACATCGCCCGGCACAAGGGCGGGACGCATGGAGCCGGACTGGACCACGCCCGCTGTCCAGCCCAGCACCGCCACGGGCAACTGCGCCCACACCAGCAGCCCGGCCATCGAGCCGAGCACGGTACGTGAGATGACCGAGGTGACCACGCGCATCGGGTGCGGGGCGCCCTCAGTCGCGGGCCGGCGGAGCACTCCGATGGCCAGGTCATTCGGGAGAGTCACTCGTGATCCCGCGCTTCCCATGTGAAGGTCACCTCGTTGGTGTCCTCGTTCTGCGCGGTGTCGGGTGCGCTCGGGCTGAACTGCCACGCGAAGCGAAACGTCAGCGAGTTGGGAGGCTTGCCGGGCAGGGTCCAGGGTCCCAGGCCGGTGCGGAAGTCGGTGTTCAAGGAGACGAAGGTGTCCAGGGTGCCGTCGAACGCGGACCTGTGCGGAGTGAAGCCTTTGCAGTTTCCTGAGCTGCCGCCGCTGCCCACGTCGATTTTGAGGTTGATGAAGGACTGGAAGTTGCTGGGCCAGTTCGTTGCCACGCTGTACAGCTTGAGCGCGGTGGGAAAGTCGGCGTTCGACTTGATCCTGATGCAGTTGGAGCCCGTATCGCCGGGGTGCATGTCCTTGACGCGGAACATGGACACCTTGCTGTCGTTGGCCAGCCCCAGCGAGCTGGCGGTCCACCTGTTGCCGTCGTTGCTGGTGGTCCCGCTCCAGTCGGCATTGGTGGCACCCCAGACCAGAGCACCGCTGAGCAGTAACCCGAGCGGAATGGGCACCACCTGTGCCGCCACCGTCAGCCAGGGACGCGCCATCGCCCACTCCGTTCAATTCCGTCGCTTATGCAGAATATTGTCCCCTCTTGTCTCACCTGTGGCGGTGCCGCTCCGTGTCGCGATGCGGGTCTGATGGAGGCTCGATTTCCTGAGGAGGGTCGCGAACCGGATCCGCTCCGAGCGCGGGTCGCACTGTCATGACATCGCGGCTGATGACCACCAGCGACCGCTGTCGGCCGAACGATGTAACGCACTCCACGCCGACCGACATCGACGCGCATCTGTTCGGCCGTCAGACACGCGACTGACGTGTTTCACGTGAAACATCACCGGACAACAGCAGCCGGACAACGGCAGCGGGAGAACGGCAGCCCGATCACGGCAAGAGGGCCGCACCCCACGCGGGATGCGGCCCTCTCCATGCTCTACCGAGCGCAACGCTTACGCGGCGACAACCTCGATGCCGAGCTTCGCGGCGACCTCGGGGTGCAGACGTACGGACACCTGGTGCGAGCCCAGGGTCTTGATCGGCGCGCCCAGCTCGATACGGCGCTTGTCGACCTCCGGACCACCAGCGGACTTGATCGCCGAAGCGAGGTCGGCCGGGGTGACGGAGCCGAAGAGACGGCCGGCGTCGCCGGAGCGAACAGCCAGACGCACCTTGACGGCTTCAAGGCGGGCCTTGACCTCGTTGGCCTGCTCGATGGTCGCGATCTCGTGGATCTTGCGGGCGCGGCGGATCTGCGCCACGTCCTTCTCGCCGCCCTTGGTCCAGCGGATCGCGAAACCGCGCGGGACCAGGTAGTTGCGAGCGTAGCCGTCCTTGACGTCGACGACGTCGCCGGCGGCACCGAGGCCGGAGACCTCGTGGGTGAGGATGATCTTCATCAGTCGGTCACCCTTCCCTTATCGCGCGGTGGACGTGTAGGGCAGCAGCGCCATCTCACGGCTGTTCTTGACGGCCGTGGCGACATCACGCTGGTGCTGAGTGCAGTTGCCGGTGACGCGGCGGGCACGGATCTTGCCGCGGTCGGAAATGAACTTCCGCAGCATGTTCGTGTCCTTGTAGTCCACGTACTGGGTCTTGTCCTTGCAGAACGCGCAGACCTTCTTCTTAGGCTTGCGCACAGGCGGCTTCGCCATGGTGTTTCTCCTGTGTGATCAAGAAGTGGGGGTACGGGCCCGCCCTAGAAGGGGGGCTCGTCCGAGTAGCCACCGCCGGAGCTTCCGCCCCAGCCGCCTCCATTGCCCCCGCCGCCCTGCGACTGCTGGCCGCCGGCCGGTGCACTGGTCGCCCACGGGTCGTCGGCGGGAGCCCCGCCGCCGCCCTGCTGGCCGCCGCCACCGGGGCCGCCGCCCCAGTTGCCGCCGCCCTGGCCGCCGCCGTAGCCACCCTGGCCACCGCGGCCGGTGGTCTTGGTGACCTTGGCCGTGGCGTTCTTGAGGCTGGGGCCGACTTCCTCGACATCCAGCTCGTAGACCGTGCGCTTGACGCCCTCGCGGTCCTCGTACGACCGCTGCTTCAGCCGGCCCTGCACGACGACGCGCATGCCTCGCTGGAGCGACTCGGCGACGTTCTCCGCCGCCTGGCGCCAGACCGAGCAGGTCAGGAACAGGCTCTCGCCGTCCTTCCACTCATTGGTCTGCCGGTCGAAGGTACGAGGAGTGGACGCGACGCGGAACTTCGCGACCGCCGCACCGGACGGGGTGAAGCGCAGCTCGGGGTCGTCGACGAGATTGCCGACGACCGTGATGACGGTCTCGCCTGCCATGGGTGAACCTCTCGGCGGGGATTGCTTCTGGCTGCTGTGCTACTCGAAGAACTACTCGGAGCCGTTCGGCCCCGATGACCGCTGAGCCGGATGCTCAGTGGGTCTCGGGACGGAGGACCTTGGTCCGGAGGACCGACTCGTTCAGATTCATCTGCCGGTCGAGCTCCTTGACGACGGCCGGCTCGGCCTGGAGGTCGATGACCGAGTAGATGCCCTCGGGCTTCTTCTTGATCTCGTAGGAGAGACGACGACGGCCCCAGGTGTCGACCTTCTCGACCTTTCCGTTGCCCTCACGGACGACGGAGAGGAAGTTCTCGATCAGCGGGGAGACAGCGCGCTCCTCGAGATCGGGGTCGAGGATGACCATCACTTCGTAGTGACGCATGTGGAACCCACCTCCTTTGGACTCAGCGGCCACGGTCGTTCCGTGGCAGGAGGGTCGTGATGCGTACGCAACGGTATCGGCCGCCTCTGACAAGCTCGGCGGTACGAGGGGCACACGCCTGGGCAGACACCGGTGCAGAACGTACAGACTACCCGCACCCCGCCTTCCGCTTGAAATCCGGCCGCAGGCGGACGCAATCTGTATACATCGGGTGTGTGCGACGCTACGATGCGCCGCCTTCCGGCTATGGCCAGGAGGTGCCACATGGCACAGGCAATGCGACCGAACTCCGCCACCTCTCTCTTCTCCACGGACGGCAAGCGTCATCCCCGCCAGGACATCCTGATGGGCGTGACGCTGGCGCTGGGACTGCTCGCCTTCTTCTCCGCCTTCTTCTACAACCTGCATCTGCTCAGTTCATGGGCCGGACTGATCGGAATCCTCACCGGCGCGTACGGGCAGTTTGTCTCCGTGACCACACGTGAACGCTTTCTGACCATCATCGGTCTGGGCGCCTCAGCGGTCGGCTTCTTCCTCGGAATGGCGCACGGCGGACTCTTCGGCGGAGTGATCGGCTGAGGTCCACTGTCCACAGGGCCAGACGGGGTGCTCCATCGGCGCAGTAGGCTTCGGCGCGAGAGCCGGAGCCCCTGTATCCATGGGGACACACCTGCCGAGGAGCGCCCCGCATGAGCCTTACCCTGAGGACCATCAGCCGAGAGCAGCATCTGGCGTACATCCAGAGCCTGCCCGCGGCGAGTCACTGCCAGGTCCCGGCATGGGCTGACGTCAAGACGGAGTGGCGCTCCGAGAATCTGGGCTGGTTCGACAAGAACGACCAGCTCGTCGGGGCCGGCCTGGTCCTCTACCGTCAGCTCCCCAAGATCAAGCGGTACTTGGCGTATCTGCCCGAGGGCCCCGTGATCAACTGGTACGCCCCCAACCTCGACGAGTGGCTCCAGCCGATGCTGGCGCACCTCAAGCAGCAGGGCGCCTTCTCCGTGAAGATGGGGCCGCCCGTCGTCATCCGCCGCTGGGACGCGAACGCCATCAAGTCCGGTATCCAGGACCCGGACGTCAAGCGGCTGCGCGATGTCGAGGCCACGCACATCGAGCCGCGCGCCTTCGAAGTGTCCGACCGGCTGCGCAAGATGGGCTGGCAGCAGGGCGAGGACGGCGGCGCCGGCTTCGGTGACGTACAGCCGCGCTATGTCTTCCAGGTGCCCCTCGCCAACCGCTCGCTGGACGACGTGCTCAAGGGCTTCAACCAGCTCTGGCGCCGCAACATCAAGAAGGCCGAGAAGGCCGGCGTCGATGTCGTCCAGGGCGGCTACGACGATCTCGCCGAGTGGCAGCGCCTGTACGAGATCACCGCGGTGCGCGACCACTTCCGCCCGCGCCCGCTCTCGTACTTCCAGCGCATGTGGTCCGTCCTGAACGCCGAGGACCCCAACCGTATGCGCCTCTACTTCGCCCGTCACGAGGGCGAGAACGTCGCGGCGGCGACGATGCTGATCGTCGGCGGCCATGTCTGGTACTCGTACGGCGCGTCCGCCAACCACAAGCGCGAGGTCAGGCCCTCGAACGCGATGCAGTGGCGGATGCTGCGCGACGCCTACGCCATGGGCGCCACCGTCTACGACCTGCGCGGCATCTCCGACTCGCTCGACGAGACCGACCATCTCTTCGGTCTGATCCAGTTCAAGGTGGGCACCGGCGGCGAGGCCGTGGAGTACGTGGGCGAGTGGGACTTCCCGCTCAACAAACTGCTCCACAAGGCGCTCGACATCTACATGTCGCGTCGTTGACCGGCGGCACGGCATGCCGTTAACCGCGATGATGGGCCCCGGACACTTCCGCGAGGCACCCAGAATCCCCTATATCCCCCATAATCTTCATTCCTCATACCGCAGCCAAGAGAAAGGTTCCGGACCGGCATGGCGCTCTCCCTCTACGTCGACACCGCGCGCTGGCGGGCGCACCAGAAGTCGGTCATCGAGCAGTTCCCCGGGCTCGTCCCGGTCTGCAAGGGCAATGGCTACGGCTTCGGGCATGAGCGTCTCGCCGACGAGACGACCCGCTTCGGCTCCGACACGCTCGCGGTCGGCACGATCTACGAGGCGGCCCGGATCAAGGACTGGTTCAGCGGTGACCTGCTCGTACTGACCCCCTTCAGGCGCGGCGAGGAGCCGGTGCCGCTGCCCGACCGGGTGATCCGCTCCGTCTCGTCCGTCGACGGGGTGTTCGCGCTGGTGGGCGCCCGTGTCGTCATCGAGTGCATGTCCTCCATGAAGCGCCATGGCGTCAAGGAGGAGGAGCTGGGCCAGTTGCACGCGGCCATCGAGGACGTACGGCTGGAGGGCTTCGCCCTGCACCTCCCGCTCGACCGTACGGACGGTTCCGACGCGGTCGAGGAGGTCATCGGCTGGATGGACCGGCTGCGGGCGGCGCGGCTCCCGCTGCACACCATGTTCGTCAGCCATCTCCGCTCCAGCGAGCTGGCGCGGTTGCAGCAGCAGTTCCCGCAGACCCGTTTCCGCGCCCGTATCGGCACGCGGCTCTGGCTCGGCGACCATGAGGCCACGGAGTACCGCGGCTCCGTCCTGGATGTCACCAGGGTCATCAAGGGGGACCGGTTCGGCTACCGCCAGCAGAAGGTGGCCTCCGACGGCTGGCTGGTGGTCGTCGCGGGCGGTACGTCCCATGGCGTCGGCCTGGAGGCTCCCAAGGCCCTGCACGGTGTGATGCCGCGTGCCAAGGGCGTCGCCCGGGCCGGGCTGGCCACGGTCAACCGCAATCTGTCGCCGTTCGTCTGGGCCGGCAAGCAGCGCTGGTTCGCGGAGCCGCCGCACATGCAGGTGTCGATCCTGTTCGTACCGTCGGAGGCCGACGAGCCCAAGGTCGGCGACGAACTGGTGGCCCATCTGCGCCACACGACGACCCAGTTCGACCGCCTGGTCGACCGCTGAGACCGCTCAGTCCGCCGCAGTGGACCCCCGCTCGGCCCCTCCAAACCGTACGTTCACGCCTCGGAGCGCCCTCAAAAGCGCTCTGAGCGCCTGAGAGCAGTTTCGGAGGCCCCGGGAACCCCGAGGCCTCCGAAACTGCTCAGCCGGCCTCGGGCGGGCGCGTTCCCCACTCGACGCGTGGCGCCTCCGCCGTCTGGGCCTGGTACTCCGCCAGGCGGTACGACTGTCCGAGTACGAACCTGTCCTCCGCGCCGTCCAGCACCCCGCCCGAGGGGTCGTCCGTACCGTCCGTCCGTACGCCGTCCCGCTCGGGCAGCAGGGCGTCCCGTACGACCATCGCGCACAGGTAGAGCGTCCCGGCCAGGTGCACGGCGATCGCGAGCTGGTAGCCCTCCGTGGGCAGCCCCTTGTGGGCGTCGCCGCTGGTCGTGTACGCGAGGTACATCCAGATGCCCAGGAAGTACATGACCTCGCAGGCCTGCCAGATCAGGAAATCGCGCCAGCGCGGCCGGGCCAGCGCGGCCAGCGGGACCAGCCACAGGACGTACTGCGGCGAGTAGACCTTGTTGGTCAGGATGAACGCGGCCACGACCAGGAAGGCGAGCTGCGCGAACCGCGGCCTGCGCGGAGCCATCAGGGCCAGCGCGCCGATCCCCGCGCACGCCAGCACCATCAGCACCATCGCATAGGTGTTGACGGTGCCGACCTCCAGGGACTTGCCCGTGCGCTGGGTGATGATCAGCCAGAACGAGCCGAAGTCGACCTGCCGCTCCTGGCTGAAGGTGTAGAACTTCTTCCAACCCTCGGGCGCGAGCACCATCACCGGCAGATTCACCACCAGCCACGCGCCCGCCGTGCCCAGCAGGGCCGTCCCGAACTCCCGGAACCTCCCGGCCCGCCAGCACAGCACGAACAGCGGTCCCAGCAGCAGTACGGGATAGAGCTTGGCGGCGGTCGCGAGCCCGATGAGGATGCCGAAGGCCAGATTCCGGCCGCGCGACCACATCAGCATCGCCGCGGCGGTCAGCGCCACGGCCAGCAGATCCCAGTTGATGGTGGCGGTCAGCGCGAAGGCGGGAGCGAGGGCGACCAGCAGCGCGTCCCAGGGGCGCCGCCGGTGGGTACGGGCGACACAGACCGCGATGACCACGGCGCAGATCATCAGCATCCCCGCGTTGACCATCCAGTACATCTGCTCGCGGTACTGGATGGAGCCGCCCGGGGTGAGCCAGGAGGCGACCTCCATGAAGAGGCCGGTGAGTACGGGGTACTCCAGGTACTGCATGTCGCCGTTCAGCCGGTCGAAGTACGGCACGAGGTTGTCGGCGAAGCCGCGCCCCAGGAAGAGATGCGGAATGTCCGAGTAGCAGGCATGGGTGTACTGGGAGCTGGCGCCCCGGAACCACGCCCAGTCGTAACAGGGCATCTTCTGCACCATGCCCAGCGCGAACATGCCGATCGCGACCAGAGCGACCACGCGCACGGGTGTGAGCCGACTGCTGCCGAGCCAGGCCCAGCGCCCGATCGGGCCGCCGATCAGCTCGCTGCCGGCCGCGGCGATCTCGTCCCGCCGGGTGGGGGCCACGACCGGCGGGTCCTGGTGCACGGTTGTCTCTTCTGCGCTCGGCATGGCGCCCATCCTGCCGTACGCGCCCATGAACGCGACGAGGGCCGCCGCACCGTACGTACAGAGAGTCTGTACGTGACCGGTGCGACGGCCCTCGTGTCGGCCGTCAATCAGGGTTTGACGGGGCGGACGGTCCTACCCTCCGGTGCCCCCGAAGAAGCCTCCGTCGGAGCCGCCGTTCTGGCCGCCGCCCGGATCGGTATTGGTCGCCGACGGGGAGTTGGTGACTCCGCCGCCGCTGCCACCGCCGTTGTTGCCACCGCCGTTGTTGCCGCCTCCGTTGTTGCCACCGCCCTGATTGCCACCGCCGTTGTCACCGCAGCCGAAGAGCTGCGTGCAACTGTCGCTCGGCGTGGGCGGTTCCTCCTTGGACGGAGTCTCCGACGGCGTCTCGGACGGGGTCTCCGAAGGCGTCTCGGAGGGCGTCTCGGTCGGCGTCGGGGTCGGGCTCTCGGCGCCGCCGCCCCACCAGGCCTCGCCGATGGGCTCGGGCTTGGGGAACGTCTCGGTCGGCTGGCCCTTCAGCGCCTGCTCCATGTAGTCGTGCCAGATCTCGGACGGGAACGACGCACCGTGGATCTTCTCCTGGCCACCGGTGCCGAACATCTCAAGGAACTCGCGGTGCTTGTTGTTCGCGTCGTCGTCCAGCCGGTACATGTCGATGGCGGTCGAGAGCTGCGGGGTGTAGCCCACGAACCAGGCCGACTTGTTGCCGTCGGTGGTACCGGTCTTGCCCGCCACCTCACGCCCTTCGAGCTGGGCGTTCGTACCGGTGCCGTCCTCCACCACGGTCTTCAGGACGTCCGTGACATTGTCCGCGACCGCGGCCGGGAACGCCGTCTCCGTCTTCACCTCGTGCTTGAAGACGGACTTGCCGTTCTTCTTCACCTCGGTGACCGAGTACGGGTCGCGCTGCTTGCCGCTGGACGCGAACGTCGCGTACGCGCCCGCCATACGGATGGCGCTGGGGTCGGAGATGCCGATCGAGAACGACGGCACATCGGACTTGCTGAGGGAACTGTCCAGCAGGCCGGAGCGGATCGCGTAGTCCCGCACCACCGGGATACCCACGTCCATACCGAGCTGGACGAAGGGGGAGTTGGCGGATTCACGCATGGCCTCGCGCAGATCGATGTCGCCGTACGACTCGTCGCCGTCGTTCCGCTGGAGCCACTCCTTGTCCTCTTCGTTGGTCCAGATCGACCCGTCGTAGTTCTTGATCTTCAGCTTGTTGTCGCCGTTGTACTTCGTCTTGTCCGGCGAGATCTGGGTGCGCTCGCCCTGGCCCTGTTCCGGCGGTCCGCTGGGGTCGCGCACGCCCTTGTCCATCGCCGCGGCCAGCACGAACGGCTTGAAGGTCGATCCGACCTGCGCACCCGTCTGATCGGCGTTGTTGGTGAAGTGCTTGGTGGCGTCCGCGCCGCCGTAGATGGCGACGATCTTCCCCGTCGCGGGCTCGACGGAGGCGCCGCCGAACTGGACGTGCGTATCGGTCTTGGGACGCTTCTTGGGATCGATATTGGCGTCGTAGACCGTCTCGACGGCTTTTCTGAGCTGCTCGACCTTCTTCTTGTTGAAGGTCGTGTGGATCTCATAGCCGCCGGTGGTGAGCATGTCGGCCGTGATGCCTTGGTCGTTGTTGTTCACGAAGTACGCCTTGGCGAGGTCGACCAGATAGCCGATCTGCCCACCGAGCTGCGCGTTCTTCTTCGGCGGGTCGGGCATCGGGAACTCGGTGTACTTGGCGCGCTCGGCGGCGTCGAGGCGGTTGTCCTTGACCATCTCGTCGAGAATCCAGGCCCAGCGCTCAGTGGCCCGCTCGGTGTTGGCCGCGGGGGTGGCGATCGAGTTGATCTCGGTGGCCCCGGCGGGGTCGTACAGCGTCGCGCCCTTGAGGAGCGCGGCCAGGAAGGCGCACTCGCTCGGGTTCAGCTTCGACGCGTCCTTGCCGTAGTACGTACGGGCCGCCGCCTGGATGCCATACGCGCCGCGACCGTAGTACGAGGTGTTCAGATAGCCCGCCAGAATTTCGGGCTTGTCCATGTCCGTGCCGACCTTCATGGAGATGAACATCTCCTTGAACTTACGGCTGAGGGTCTGGCTCTGGTCACCGAGGCGGGCGTTCTTGACGTACTGCTGGGTGATGGTCGAGCCACCCTGCGTGTCGCCGCCCCTGGCCATGTTGAACAGCGCCCGGCCGATGCCCATGAAGTCGACACCGGGGTCCTCGTAGAAGGACTTGTTCTCCGCGGAGATCACCGCGAACTGCATCGCCTTCGGGATGCTCTCGATCCCGACGATCTGCCGGTTGACCTCACCACCGGTGGCGACCATCTGGGTGCCGTCGTCCCAGTAGTAGACATTGTTCTCCGCCTGCGACGCCTGGCTGTCCTTGGGCACCGAGACCACGGCGTACGCGATCGTGCCCGCGGCCAGGATGGAGCCGAGGAAGCCGATCGACAGAGCGGTGGTCTGTCTCCAGGACGGCACCCAGCGCCGCCAGCCGTACTTGCCGTACCGCGGATAGTCGATCAGCCGCTTCTTGCCGGGGCCCGCGCCACGGCCGGGCCCTTCGGGGCCGCCTCCTCCGCGCCGACGGCCGCCCCGCTGGGCGGCACGCCTGGCTGCGGCGCGTCCTCCGTAGGGGGGCTCCTCGTCGTAGGAATCAGAGTGGGAGACCGAAGGGGTCCCGTGGGAAGGGGCAGCGCGGCGGCCTGGGGGCTGCTGGGCCGCGCGCCTGGCCGCGGCACGTCCGCCACCTTGCGGCTGCGGCTGTTTGCGACGGTGCTCACTCATCGAACGACTACTCCTCGGGCAGGCGCGGACGCCTGGAAGCGGCAGTTGAGTTCCGGTCCCCCCGAAATGAATACGGACCATCCCGGCATGGGGCTCATCCGGCAGACAGCCGGTAACCCGACAGTCTTGACGCTCAGTCGCGTCACTCGGTTCCCGGTGGTCTCCATGCCGCACAGACTACGCACGGCCAAAACCCTCCGAGTACTGAAGTTCATCTCAAATCAGGCAAGTTACTTCCTGAGAATTGTCAATGTGATGCCGTTCACGATGGCCCCGCTTGTCCCCTCAGCCTCTCCGTTCTATCGTCGGGATGTATCGAGTCGATACATCAGAACGAAATAAGGTTCCCGGACAGTGGAGGAGGCGCAGGGTGAGCCGACGCTCGGGCATCCTCGAGTTCGCTGTCCTCGGTCTGCTCCGCGAGTCCCCCATGCACGGGTATGAGCTGCGGAAACGGCTCAACACCTCGCTGGGGATCTTCCGGGCCTTCAGCTACGGAACGCTCTACCCCTGCCTCAAGACGCTGGTCGCCAACGGCTGGTTGATCGAGGAGCCCGGGAGCGCTCTGGAGGACGCGCTCGCCGCCTCGCTCGCGGGGCGGCGAGCCAAGATCGTCTACCGGCTGACGGCGGAAGGTAAGGAGCACTTCGAGGAGCTCCTGTCGCACACCGGGCCCGACGCGTGGGAGGACGAGCACTTCGCTGCCCGGTTCGCCTTCTTCGGGCAGACGGAGCGCGAGGTGCGGATGCGGGTGCTGGAGGGCCGGCGCAGCCGGCTGGAGGAGCGTCTGGAGAAGATGCGCGCCTCTCTGGCCCGTACACGCGAGCGCCTCGACGACTACACGCTTGAGCTGCAGCGCCACGGAATGGAGTCCGTGGAGCGCGAAGTGCGCTGGCTGAACGAGCTCATCGAGAGCGAGCGGGCGGGACGGGACCAGCGACGGTCCAGTCCCGAGGTGCCCGCCGAGCAGGGAGACACATCGGGGGAAGCGGATGGCCTGCCCCGGCGCCGGGACGTTCCCGGGGGTACGCCCCCGGGACGTGCCGGACCGGATCCGTCCGCGGACACCACCAAGTGAGGTCCTGCATCTCCGCAGGGTCTCATCACGCACACTGATCACAGGGAGCAACCGGAATGGGTTCGGTTCGCGTAGCCATCGTCGGCGTGGGGAACTGCGCCGCCTCGCTGGTGCAAGGCGTCGAGTACTACAAGGACGCCGACCCGGCGGGCAAGGTACCGGGTCTGATGCACGTCCAGTTCGGCGAGTACCACGTGCGGGACATCGAGTTCGTCGCCGCCTTCGACGTCGACGCGAAGAAGGTCGGTCTCGACCTCGCGAACGCCATCGGCGCCAGCGAGAACAACACCATCAAGATCTGCGACGTGCCGGCCACGGGCGTCACCGTCCAGCGCGGCCACACCCTCGACGGTCTGGGCAAGTACTACCGCCAGACGATCGAGGAGTCCTCCGAGGCGCCGGTGGACATCGTCCAGACTCTCAAGGACAGGCAGGTGGACGTGCTCGTCTGCTATCTGCCCGTGGGATCCGAGGCCGCCGCGAAGTACTACGCGCAGTGCGCCATCGACGCCAAGGTCGCCTTCGTCAACGCCCTTCCCGTCTTTATCGCCGGTACGAAGGAGTGGGCGGACAAGTTCACCGAGGCCGGGGTCCCGATCGTCGGCGACGACATCAAGTCCCAGGTCGGCGCCACCATCACACACCGCGTCATGGCGAAGCTCTTCGAGGACCGGGGTGTCGTCCTGGACCGTACGATGCAGCTCAACGTCGGCGGCAACATGGACTTCAAGAACATGCTGGAGCGCGAGCGCCTGGAGTCCAAGAAGATCTCCAAGACCCAGGCCGTCACCTCCCAGATCCCCGACCGCGATCTGGGCGCGGACAATGTCCACATCGGCCCGTCGGACTATGTCGCCTGGCTCGACGACCGCAAGTGGGCGTACGTCCGTCTGGAGGGCCGCGCCTTCGGTGATGTCCCGCTGAACCTGGAGTACAAGCTGGAGGTCTGGGACTCCCCGAACTCCGCAGGGGTCATCATCGACGCGGTGCGCGCCGCGAAGATCGCCAAGGACCGCGGCATCGGCGGCCCTGTCCTGTCGGCGTCCTCGTACTTCATGAAGTCCCCGCCGGTGCAGTACTTCGACGATCAGGCGCGGGAGAACGTCGAGAAGTTCATCAAGGGCGAGGTCGAGCGCTAGGTCCTGTCCGGTCGGACAGGACCTGGGGCCCGCTTGCCCCAGATGAGCCATACGAGAAGGGTCACCGGGCAGCCGTCCGGTGACCCTTCTCGTATGGTCCGCCGGTGCGTGTGTGACGCTGGCTCACATGCCTGTCGTACGTGATCTGCGCGTACTCCTGCGCCTCGGCCCCTTCCGCCGGCTGCTGTCGGTCCGCCTGCTGTCCCAGGCGGCCGACGGGGTCTTCCAGGTCGCGCTCGCCGCGTACGTCGTCTTCTCCCCCGAGAAGCAGACCTCGCCCGCCGCGATCGCGTCCGCCATGGCCGTACTACTGCTGCCGTACTCGCTGCTCGGCCCGTTCGCCGGTGTGCTGCTCGACCGCTGGCAGCGCCGCCAGGTCTTTCTGTACGGCAATCTGCTGCGGGCCGTTCTGGCGAGCGCCACGGCGGTGCTGATCCTGGTGTCCGTACCCGACTGGCTCTTCTATGTCTCGGCGCTGTCCGTGACCGCCGTCAACCGGTTCGTCCTCGCCGGGCTCTCCGCCGCCCTGCCACATGTCGTCGACGACGAGCGGCTCGTCCTCGCAAACTCGATCTCCCCGACCGCGGGCACGCTCGCCGCGACCGCGGGCGGCGGTCTCGCCCTTGGCGTACGGCTGGCGATCTCGGACTCGGACGCCGCCGTGATGCTGCTGGGCGCCGCCCTCTATCTGACCGCGGCGCTCACCTCGCTTCTGCTGGCACGCGAACTGCTCGGCCCCGACAAGGCACTCGTCCAGCCACGGCTCGGTGCCGCCCTGGCCTCCACCGCACGAGGGCTCGTGGGAGGACTGCGGCATCTACGGGAACGACGGAGGGCGGCCCGCGCACTGGCCGCCATGACGGTGATGCGCTTCTGCTACGGGGCACTCACCGTGATGGTGCTGATGCTCTCCCGGTACGCCTGGACCGACCGGGACTCCGAAGGGCTGGCGCTGCTCGGGCTCGCTCTCGGCGTCTCCGGGGCGGGATTCTTCGCCGCAGCGGTACTGACTCCCTGGGCGGCCGGCCGACTCGGTCCATTCGGTTGGATGACGGCGTGCGCGGGGGCGGCGGCCATCCTTGAACCCGCCCTGGGACTGCCGTTCGCCCCCGTACCCATACTGACCGCCGCGTTCGTTCTCGGTCTGATCACTCAGGGCGCGAAGATCGCCACGGACACCGTGGTGCAGACGGCGGTGGACGATGCGTTCCGGGGCCGGATCTTCTCCCTATATGACGTCCTCTTCAATGTCGCCTTCGTCGGGGCTGCGGCGGTCGCCGCGCTGATGCTTCCGCCGGATGGCCGGTCGGTTCCACTCGTGGCGACAGTCGCTGTTCTCTATGCGGCCGTCACCGTGGCGCTGATGCGCTGCTGTGGCGGCACTAGCCCTCGGCGGCCCACCACTCCCTGAGAGCGGCGACAGCCGCATCGTGCTCCATCGGCCCGTTCTCCAGCCGCAGCTCCAGCAGGAACGAGTACGCCTTGCCGATCACCGGCCCGGGGCCCACGCTCAGGATCTCCATGATCTGGTTGCCGTCCAGATCGGGCCTGATGGCGTCCAGCTCCTCCTGCTCCTGAAGCTGCGCGATGCGCTCCTCCAGCCCGTCGTACGCGCTGGAGAGCGCGGCCGCCTTCCGCTTATTACGGGTGGTGCAGTCCGAGCGGGTCAGCTTGTGGAGTCTGTTCAGCAACGGCCCGGCGTCTCGTACATACCGGCGCACCGCGGAATCGGTCCACTCACCCGCCCCATAGCCATGGAAGCGCAGATGCAGCTCCACCAGCCGCGAGATGTCCTTCACCAGGTCGTTGGAGTACTTGAGCGCGGTCAGCCGCTTCTTGGTCATCTTCGCGCCCACCATCTCGTGGTGGTGGAAGGAGACCCGGCCGTCCTTCTCGAAGCGTCGTGTTCTGGGCTTGCCGATGTCATGCAGCAGAGCGGCCAGGCGCAGCACCAGGTCCGGCCCGTCCTCCTCCAGATCGATGGCCTGCTCCAGCACGGTCAGCGAGTGCTCGTACACATCCTTGTGCCGGTGGTGCTCATCGCTCTCCAGCCGCAGGGCCGGCAGCTCCGGCAGTACCCGGTCGGCGAGCCCGGTGTCGACGAGCAGTGCCAGCCCCTTGCGCGGGTACGCGGAGAGCACCAGCTTGTTCAGCTCGTCCCGCACCCGCTCGGCGGAGACGATCTCGATCCGGCCGGACATGGCCTTCATGGCCGCGACCACCTCCGGAGCGACCTCGAAGTCGAGCTGCGCGGCGAACCGCGCGGCCCGGAGCATCCGCAGAGGATCGTCGGAGAACGACTCCTCGGGGGTGCTGGGTGTGCGCAGCACCCGGGCGGAGAGGTCCTCCAGCCCGCCATGAGGATCGATGAACTCCTTCTGCGGCAGCGCGACGGCCATCGCGTTCACCGTGAAGTCCCGGCGTACCAGGTCCTCCTCGATGGAGTCCCCGTACGACACCTCGGGTTTGCGCGACGTCCGGTCGTACGCTTCCGAGCGGTACGTCGTCACCTCGATCTGGAAGCGCTGAACGGTGTCCCCGGTACGGGCGTCCTTCTGGACCCCGACCGTGCCGAAGGCGATCCCGACCTCCCAGACCGCGTCCGCCCAGGGCCTGACGATCTTCAGAACGTCCTCGGGGCGGGCATCGGTGGTGAAGTCCAGGTCATTGCCGAGCCGGCCCAGCAGGGCGTCCCTGACCGAGCCGCCGACCAGAGCGAGGCCGAATCCGGCATCCTGGAACCGGCGCGCCAGTTCATCGGCGACGGGGGACACCCGCAGCAGTTCACTGACCGCGCGGCGCTGCACCTGGCTCAGTGCGCTGGGACTGACTTCATTGGCATTCGGCACAACAGAAAAGGGTACGTGCCGCGGCTGGTGCTGGCGTCCCGGTTTCGGGCCCCCAGCCTCCGATGCACGGGTTTCCGGCGGCGCATGAGATTCTTCCGATCATGTGGAGCAGTCCCCAGCACTTCGCCACAGCGCACATCGTTACCATGCGTGGACGCAGGAACAGACAGACCACCGACGGCAGCAAACGATGACGAGGGACGGGCGAGCGCGTGGCGGAGGCGGCAGACTTCCAGGGGATGGGTCACTCTCCTGCCCGTCGGCGGCTACGGCGCAGAGCCTGCCTGATCGCGGGAGCGCCGCTGCTGGCCGGTCTCCTGGCCGGCACAGCGGCGGTGCCCATGGCCCATGCCACGCCCTCGGTCACGACAGGGACCCCCACGGCGGCCCCCACCGGCTCCCGCACGGTCGCCGTGGCGCTGGACACGCTGTCCCCCGGGGCTCCCGTGCAGGGCGACACACTCACCATCTCCGGCACGGTGACCAACAAGGGCAAGAAGACCGTCACCGACGCCCAGGTGGATCTGCGGGTGGGCCCGCGGCTGTACGGCAGGACCGCCATCGATGACGCCGCGGCACGCTCCGGCAGCTCCTCGTCCGACGCGGCTCCGCTCGGCGGCAAGTACAAGGTCACCTTCCCGAAGCTCGCTTCCGGGATCCCCCAGGACTTCACCCTCGCCGTACCCGTCAACAAGCTCGGGCTCGACGACGAGGGCGTCTACCAGCTCGCCGTCTCACTGACCGGCCAGACCTCGTCCGCCCCGTACCCACAGACGCTGGGCATCCAGCGGACCTTCCTGCCCTGGCAGCCGGAGGCCACCGAGAAGCGGACCGAACTCACCTATCTCTGGCCGCTGATCTCGTCGACGCACCTCTCCGCGGAGACCGGCTCGGACGACCAGCAGACACCGGTCTTCGAGAACGACGGTCTCGCTGAGGAGCTGGCCCCCGGCGGGCGGCTGGAGCAGATGGTCTCGCTGGGCAACCAGCTTCCCGTCACCTGGGTCATCGACCCCGATCTGCTCGCGACCGCCGACGCGATGACCCGTAGCTACCGCGTCAGGAGCGGAACCACCACCGTCGCGGGCACCAACCAGGCGCTGGCCATCAAGTGGCTCAACGCCCTGGAGAAGGCCGTACAGGGCCGCAAGGTCGTCGCCCTGCCGTTCGCCGACCCGGATCTGGCGGCGCTGGCCCACCGCGGCAAGGACGTCTCCGGCGCGCTCAGCCACCTTCAGCCCGCCACGGACGTGGCGGGGAAGACGGTGGAGACCGTGCTCCACGTGAAACCGTCCGTCGACTTCGCCTGGCCCGTCGACGGCGCGATCGACCCCTCGATCGTCGATGTCGCGACCTCGGCGGGCGCCCACAACGTCATCACCCGCAGCGACAGCCTCCAGGACAACCTCTCGTACACCCCCAGCGCCGCACGGCCGATCGGCGGCGGTACGACGGCCGTGGTCGCGGACACCCGCCTCTCCACCGCCTTCCAGGGCGATATGACGGCCGCGGGCAGCTCCACCCTCGCCGTACAGAAGTTCCTCGCGCAGTCGCTGGCCCTGACGCTCCAGGAACCCGACAACCAGCGCAGCATCGTCGTCGCCCCGCAACGGATGCCGACCGCGGCGCAGGCGCAGTCGATGGCACGCGCGCTGCGCGGTCTGGACGCGGAGCGCTGGACCGAGCCGTCCGATCTGCTCACCGCGGCGGCGGCCACGCCCGACACCGAGGCCAGCACCAAGATCCCGGGCGCCTCGCGGTACCCGAAGAAGCTGCGCGACCGGGAACTGCCCACCCAGGCGTTCCTCGACATCAAGAGGACCCAGAACCGGCTCGACAACTTCAAGGCCATCCTCAGCTCGCCGGACCGGGTGGCCGCGCCCTTCGGCAACGCGGTCGGCCGGGCGATGTCGACCTCGTGGCGCGGCGACCAGGGCTCGTCCCAGCAGTACCGCGACACCGTCGACAACTACCTGCTGGGCCTCACCACCGAGGTGCAGCTCATCCCGAAGTCCGTCCTCACCCTGTCGGGACGCAGCGCCACCATCCCGGTGACCGTGCAGAACAAGCTGGTGCAGGGCGTCCAGAACCTGGTGCTGCGCCTCACGTCCGACAAGCCGACCCGCCTCAAGCTCGACGACGGCGCGGCCGTCGCGGAGCGGCCCATCAAGATCGACGGCGGGCACAGCCAGTCCGTGAAGTTCACCGGCGCGGGCAACGCCAACGGCCCGGTCCAGGTGACCGCGCAGCTCTACACGCAGGACGGCAAGCCGTACGGCAGCTCCATGACCTTCCAGGTGAAGGTCTCCGAGATCACGCCCACCGTGATGCTCGTCATCGCCGGCGGTGTGCTGCTGCTCGTGCTGGCCGGTGTCAAGATGTACAGCCAGCGGAAGCGGGCGGTGGCCCGCAAGGCGGCCGCTGAGCGGACGGAAACCGGGCAGGAGCAGACGGAACCCGAGCAGCCGAGTGACCCGACACCGGACACCGCACCGGAAAGCGCGGACGCGTCGGGCCCGGGTGAGAAAGTGGACCGTTGAGCGATGTCGTGGCCGGTCGGCCGGGGACGATGAGGTGGGGTAACCATGAACGCGCCGTACGACGGTGACCGCGGACAGAGCGCGGGCGGCGATCCGGCGGGCCAGGTTCCGCCTTCCGCGCCGCCCGCCCAGGATCCCTATGCCCAGTCGCCCGCACAGGATCCCTATGTCCAGGAGGCCTACAACCGGGACCCCTACTGGTCCCAGGACCTCTCCGCACAGGACCCGGTGACCGAGGCGCTGTACGACCGCGCCTCGCACCCGCCGCCTCCGCCGGGCGCCTATCCGGATCCGCAGCGGCTGTACGAGCAGCCGCCAGCGCAGCAGTACGCCCCCGACCCCCGTGTCTGGGCCCAGACCCCGGCGCCCGAGCCCTCGGGACCGTCCCGCCGCCTCCCCTACGGTGACGACCCGAGGACCACCCAGTACACGGGCGTCGACGATCTCGTCTCCTGGGCCGGCGACGAGGCCCCGCAGCAGGACGCGTTCGCCCACCTCTACCGCGACCAGCAGGGCACAGGACAGATGCTCACCGACCCGGAGCCGAAGGCCGCCCCCGCGCCGCCCGCCCCGAAGAAGCAGAGCAAGGCCGCGGGTCTGCTCAAGTCGAGCGCGGTGATGGCCGCGGGCACCCTGGTGTCCCGGCTCACCGGCTTCGTACGGAGCCTGGTGATCACCGCCGCTCTGGGCGCCGCACTGCTCGGTGACTCCTTCACCGTCGCCTACACCCTGCCGACCATGATCTACATCCTCACCGTCGGCGGCGGCCTCAACTCGGTCTTCGTACCGCAGCTCGTGCGGGCGATGAAGAACGACGAGGACGGCGGCGTCGCGTACGCCAACCGGCTGCTGACCCTCGTCATGGTGGCGCTCGGCGCGATCGTGGCACTCGCCGTGTTCGGGGCGCCGCTGCTCGTACGCCTGATGTCGGACACGATCGCCGGCGATCCCGCCGCCAACAACGTCGCCGTCACCTTCGCCCGCTACTGCCTGCCCACGATCTTCTTCATGGGCGTGCATGTGGTGATGGGTCAGATCCTCAACGCCCGCGGCAGGTTCGGCGCGATGATGTGGACGCCGGTCCTCAACAACATCGTGATGATCTGCACGTTCGGCCTGTTCATCTGGGTGTACGGCACGGCCGCCGACTCGGACATGACCGTACGGACGATCCCGCCGGACGGTGTGCGGCTGCTGGGCATCGGCACCCTGCTCGGCCTTGCCGTCCAGGCCCTGGCGATGATCCCATACCTCCGCGACACCGGCTTCCGGTTCCGCCCGCGGTTCGACTGGAAGGGCCACGGCCTCGGCAAGACGGTCAAGCTGGCCAAGTGGACCGTCCTGTTCGTCCTCGCCAACCAGGCCGGTGTACTGGTCGTCACCCAGCTCGCCACCGCCGCCGGTGAGGCCTCCGGAAAGGACGGCACCGGCATCCTGGCCTACAGCAACGCCCAGCTCATCTGGGGCATGCCGCAGGCCATCATCACCGTCTCGGTCATGGCCGCGCTGCTGCCCCGGATCTCCCGGGCGGCCCACGACGGCGACCCGGGCGCGGTGCGCGACGACATCTCCCAGGGGCTGCGCAACTCGGCGGTCGCCATCGTCCCGGTCGCCTTCGCGTTCCTGTCGCTCGGCGTCCCGATGTCGATCCTGATGTTCTCGTCCAGCGGTCTGGAATCGGCGCGGTCCATGGGCTTCATCCTGATGGCGTTCGCCCTCGGGCTGATCCCGTACTCCGTGCAGTACGTCGTGCTCCGCGGCTTCTACGCGTACGAGGACACCCGGACGCCCTTCTACAACACCGTCATCGTCGCCGTGGTCAACGCCGCGGCATCGGCGGGCTGCTACGTGGTCCTGCCGGCCCGCTGGGCCGTGGTCGGCATGGCCGCCTCGTACGGTCTGGCCTACGCGGTCGGTGTCGGTATCGCCTGGCGCAGGCTGCGGAAGCGGCTGGGCGGGGACCTGGACGGCGGCCGCGTCATGCGGACCTACGCCAGGCTCTGTCTGGCGTCCGTCCCTGGGGCCCTTGTGGCCGGCGGCATCGCGTATCTGGTCCTCCAGGGCCTCGGCGGCGGCGCCCTCGCCTCCCTGGTGGCACTGGTCGGCGGCGGTATCGCCCTGCTCGGCCTTTTCTTCGTCGCGGCGAAGAAGATGCGGATCGAAGAGCTGAACTCCATGGTCGGTATGGTGCGCGGGCGTCTCGGCCGATAGACGGGCCCGGCCGAGCGCAACCATCGTCGGCTGCCGCGTGTCGTGCATAGCGTCCGACTGTGGGCACAATTGGCTTGGCTGTTGGATAGCGCGCAACGGATGGGGAGGCAGGAGCGACGGTGGCGGAACGTAGCACGGCTGCCGTCGACGTGGCTGACAACAGCGGTGACGAACCGCTGGCCGCCAAGGCGGACAAGGCCACGGCCGACGGGTTGGCGAAAGCCCAGAACACGGCGGACGCGTCCGCACCGGGCACGGGCGGCGAACGGCAGGGCACCGTGCCGCCCATCGTGACGCCCGAACTGCACAGCGGCCACAAACTCGCAAGACGCTACCGGCTGGAAGAGTGCGTCACCCGTCTGGACGGTTTCAGTAGCTGGCGTGCCGTGGACGAGAAACTGCGCCGCGCTGTCGGCGTCCATCTCCTGCCCGCCGACCATCCACGGGCCCGCTCCGTCCTGGCCGCGGCCCGCTCCGCCGCCCTCCTCGGCGACCCGCGCTTCGTACAGGTCCTGGACGCCGTCGAGGAGAACGACCTCGTCTATGTCGTCCATGAATGGCTGCCGGACGCCGTGGAACTCACCGCGCTGCTCGCGTCGGGCCCGCTGGAGGCCCATGACGCGTATCAGCTCGTGAGCCAGGTCTCCCAGGCCATGGCGGCGGCCCACCGGGAAGGGCTCGCCCATCTGCGGCTGACCCCCGGGGCCGTGCTGCGCACCTCCACCGGCCAGTACCGGATCCGCGGTCTCGCCGTGAACGCCGCGCTGCGCGGAATCCGCGCCGACCGGCCCCAGCGCACCGATACGGAAGCGATCGGCGCGCTTCTCTACGCCGCGCTGACTCAGCGCTGGCCCTACGAGACCGATGCCTATGGGCTGTCCGGCCTGCCCAGGGGAGTGGGGCTGATCGCCCCGGACCAGGTGCGCGCGGGAGTGCACCGCGGTCTGTCGGAACTCGCCATGCGGGCCCTGATCAATGACGGCGCCACCGCGTCCCGCCAGGAGCCTCCCTGCACCACCCCGGACGAGCTGGCCGCGGCGGTCGCCGCGATGCCCCGTATCCGGCGCCCCGAGCCCACCTTCACGGCTCCGCCCGAGTATCAGCGCACCACCTACCAGCAGGGCACGTACGGGCGCGCGCAGTCGGGCCTCGGCACGGTTCCCGTCCCGCAGGTGACGCCCCCGCCGCCACCGCTCCAGAGCCGTACGGGCAAGGCCCTCAAGTGGACCGTCGCCGCACTCCTGATCGCCGCCCTGGGCCTGGGGAGCTGGCAGGTCGCCGACCGGCTGCTGGACCAGGGCAACGAGAGCGACCCCACGCCCGTCCAGCCGGTCACCGGCGACGACAACAAGGCGACCGCGCCCGCCAAGCCGCTCCGGATCGCCGACGCGAGCGAGTTCATGCCCACCGGGAAGGGGATAAAGCCACAGCTCGCGCCGAACGCGGTCGACGGCAAGCGCGACACCTCCTGGATCACACTCCAGTACCAGGGCTACGCCAACTTCGGCAATCTCCCGAACCGCAGGCAGGGCAGCGGGATAGTCGTTGATCTCGGCAGTGTGAAGGAGGTCTCCGGCTTCGACATCGCCATGTACCGCGCCGGGCACACGGCGGAAGTGCTCGCCGCCGGTCCGGACGCGTCCGATCCCACGGATCTTTCGGATTTCCCGCAGCGCCTCACCAAGCTGGAATCAGTGGGTAAGAGCCTCAAAACCACGCTCGACAAGCCCGTGCGAACCCGGTACGTATTGATCCACATCACCGAACTGCCCGAGGACGGATCTTCCGAACTTTTCCGGGGCGGTATCTCGGAGATCAAGATCACCGGCTGACCGGACCAGGGGAGGGGGCTCACCGTTGGACGACGTCGCACTCGGCGACACCAGTGACCAGGATCTGCTGAGCGCTCATGTCTCGGGGCACCCTCATGCCTTCGGTGAGCTCGTACGGCGCCACCGCGACCGGCTCTGGGCCGTCGCCCTGCGGACGCTCGGTGACCGCGAGGAGGCGGCGGACGCGGTGCAGGACGCGCTGGTCTCCGCCTTCCGTGCCGCCCATACCTTCCGTGGCCAGTCCGCGGTGACCACCTGGCTGCACCGGATCACCGTCAACGCCTGTCTTGACCGGGCCCGGAAAGCGGCCTCCCGCAAGACCTCGCCCGTGGACGACACGGAACGGCTGGAGCAGCTTCTGGAGCCGCACGAGTCGGCGGAGGCGCCTGCCGAGCGCCAGGACCTCCATCGCGAGCTGCTGGCCGCCCTGGCCAAGCTTCCCGTCGACCAGCGGGCAGCCCTGGTGCTCGTCGATATGCAGGGCTACCCCGTCGCCGAGGCCGCCGCAATCCTGGGCGTACCCACCGGCACGGTGAAGAGCCGCTGTGCGCGCGGCCGGGCCAGACTGCTCCCCATGCTCACCCACCTACGTGGGGACGGCGGGGATAACAGCGGACTCGGCAGGGGAAGGAACCGGACGCCAGGGGTATCCGTCCCACCGGCATCAGGACCTAGGGATTCAGGACCAAGTGATCCTGCTGGAGTGAAGGGCGGAGGTGGGCGCGCATGACATCGACGACCGACATGGCTCAGCACCCGGATGTCTCGGAGATCTCCGATCTGACAGAAGGCCTGCTCCCGCCGCCCCGCGCCACTGAGATAAGGGCCCATCTCAACGGCTGTGCGCTCTGCGCTGATGTCCGTGACTCGCTCGAAGAGATCAGGGGACTGCTCGGTACTCTGCCGGGTCCGCAGCGGATGCCGTCCGATGTGGCCGAGCGTATCGATGCCGCTCTGGCCGCAGAGGCGCTCCTGAACGCGACCGCGCCGGCCGAGGCCACGTATGTTTCACGTGAAACAACGCCTGCCTCTGCGGTGTCCTCCGAGCCGGACGTCTCCCCCGTACCACTGTCACCGGAATCGTCAGGGCCGGACACCCCCCGTACGACCGACCGCCCCGCCGGCCGGCCAAGGGCAGCCACCGGCCCCGGCCGCAGCAACCCTCAGGCGCGCCGTCGCCGCCGTACCGCCGTCCTCGGAGCTGTCTTCGGCACAGCAGCCGTGGGTGTCAGCGTTCTGCTGCTCCAGTCGCTCAACGCGGGCAGCGGCAGCTCCGAGAACCAGGCCGACGCGACTGTCAACTCCACGACAGGCGGCGTCGAAGAATTCTCGGAGGCACGGCTCCAGAGCAGTGTGGACGCACTGCTGGCCTCCGGCACCACTGCCAAAGAGCCCGGGACCAAGCAGGACGGGGAGCTCGATGCCGGGCCCAGGGACCGGAGCGGCTCCAATACTCCCCTGATCCGCCCGCTCTCCCAGGTACCGCCCTGTATCGAGGAGGGCATCGGCCGCACCGAGCCCGTTCTCGCTTCCCAGCAGGGCATGTACGAGGGCAGCCGGGCCTTTCTTGTGGTGCTGTCGCACCCTGTGGACAGCAGCCGGGTCCAGGCCTATGTGGTCGATGCGACCTGCGTCGACAGCCAGCCCCAGGACAAGGGGAAAGTCCTGCTGATGCACTCCTACCCGCGCCGCTGACGACACCTCCCGCGCCATCGGGTCCCTCGGGAATGCGAGACCCTTAGGATCCGTTGGATGGGGTGACAGTCGATGATCCGGCCCCAGTAGTCAGTCTGCAGAGACGAGGAAGAAACCCGTGAGCGACGTCCGTAATGTGATCATTATCGGCTCCGGGCCCGCCGGCTATACGGCCGCGCTGTACACCGCGCGCGCATCGCTGAAGCCGCTGGTCTTCGAGGGCGCCGTCACCGCTGGTGGTGCCCTGATGAACACCACCGATGTGGAGAACTTCCCTGGGTTCCGCGACGGCATCATGGGTCCGGACCTGATGGACAACATGCGGGCACAGGCGGAGCGCTTCGGCGCAGAGCTGGTCCCCGACGATGTCATCTCCGTCGACCTCTCCGGTGACATCAAGACGGTCACCGACACGGCGGGTACGGTGCACCGCGCCAAGGCTGTGATCGTCACGACCGGCTCCCAGCACCGCAAGCTGGGCCTGCCCAACGAGGACAAGCTCTCCGGCCGCGGTGTCTCCTGGTGTGCCACCTGTGACGGCTTCTTCTTCAAGGACCAGGACATCGCCGTGATCGGCGGCGGTGACACCGCGATGGAGGAGGCCACCTTCCTGTCGCGGTTCGCCAAGTCCGTCACGATCGTCCACCGCCGGGACACGCTGCGTGCCTCCAAGGCCATGCAGGACCGCGCCTTCGCCGACCCGAAGATCAAGTTCGCCTGGGACAGCGAGGTCGCGGAGATCCAGGGCGATCAGAAGCTCTCCGGTCTGACCCTGCGCAACACCAAGACCGGCGAGACCTCGGCTCTCCCGGTGACCGGTCTCTTTATCGCGGTGGGCCACGACCCGCGGACCGAGCTGTTCAAGGGCCAGCTCGATCTGGACAGCGAGGGCTACCTCACCGTCGACGCGCCGTCGACCCGGACGAACCTCTCCGGTGTCTTCGCGGCCGGCGATGTCGTCGACCACACCTACCGCCAGGCGATCACCGCCGCGGGCACCGGATGCTCTGCGGCTCTCGACGCCGAGCGCTTCCTCTCGGCCCTCAGCGACCGGGAGAACGCCGAGGCGGAGAAGACCCTCACCGTCTGATCCGCTGACCGACCCACACCCCACAAACCGAAGGAGGCCGCCGTGGCCGGCGACCTGAAGCATGTGACCGACGAGTCGTTCGAGCAGGATGTCCTCAAGAGCGACAAGCCCGTACTGGTGGACTTCTGGGCCGCCTGGTGCGGACCGTGCCGCCAGATCGCCCCGTCGCTCGAAGCCATCGCGGCCGAGCACGGCGACAAGATCGAGATCGTCAAGCTCAACATCGACGAGAACCCGGCCACGGCAGCCAAGTACGGCGTCATGTCCATCCCGACGCTGAACGTCTACCAGAACGGCGAGGTCGCCAAGACCATCGTCGGTGCCAAGCCCAAGGCCGCGCTGGTGCGTGACCTGGAGAACTTTATCGGCGAGTAAGGCGACGACTGTCGGCGCCAATGTTTCACGTGAAACGGGCCCGTTCCCCCGACTGGGGGAACGGGCCCGTTTCCATATCGCTCAGTTCCATACGAGGGAGCCGACGGCCCGGGACCCCGGCCAGTCGGCCTGGGTCATGGGCCGGCCTGTGTCATGAGTCGGCCTGTGTCAGAGGGGGCGCAGGGCGGGTTCCTTCTTCACCGCGCCCAGCAGCCGGTCCAGCGCCAGCTCCACATCTTCCTTCCAGGAAAGCGTGGTGCGCAGCTCCAGCCTCAGCCTCGGGTGCCTGGGATGAGGACGTACGGTCTTGAAGCCCACCGCCAGCAGATGATCCGCGGGCAGCACACAGGCCGGCTCTCTCCAACGCGCGTCGCCGAATGCCTCAATGGCCTTGAACTCCCTCCGCAGCAGATCCTTGGCCACTGTCTGCACCATCACCCGCCCCAGCCCCTGCCCCCGATAGCCCGGCTTGATCCAGGCGGTCATCAACTGGACCGCGTCCGGGGAGACCGGGCTCGTCGGGAAGGCCAGGGAGCGCGGTACATACGCCGGAGGCGCGTAGAGCACAAAGCCCACCGGCAGATCGTCGACATAGACGACGCGGCCGCAGGATCCCCACTCCAGCAGAGCCGCCGAGATCCAGGCTTCCTTCTCCTCCTCGGCTCTGCCGGTCTTTACCGCAGCCTCCCCGCTGACCGGATCAAGCTCCCAGAAGACACACGCACGACAGCGCTTGGGGAGATCCGCAAGGTTGTCCAGCGTGAGCGGTACGAACCGACGCCCCATGAAGGCTGTTCCCCACTTCCTTCTCCTCTGAGGTGATCAAGGTGGATGCGCCATACCAGAACGCATCGTATCCACCCAGAGCTACCTGGCACACCGAGGGACAGCAAAGGGCGGGCTGTGTTCCGGTAAGCATGGAACACAGCCCGCCCGCCGACGCGAGAACATCAGCTCTCGTCGTCGTCCTCTCCGGTGTCCCCCGAGAGCCCCTTGTCCAGGACCCGTCCCTCGCCGGGGGCAAGGGTGCCGAGGATCCGCTCCAGATCGTCCATCGAGGCGAACTCGACAACGATCTTTCCCTTCTTCTGCCCCAAGTCGACCTTCACCCGGGTCTCGAAACGGTCTGAGAGCCGCGACGCCAGATCGGTCAGCGCCGGGGACAGCCGGGCACCGGCCCGCGGCCCCTTCGCCTTGGCGGTGCTCTGAGGACGCGACCCCATCAGGGTCACGATCTCCTCGACGGCACGCACCGAAAGACCCTCGGCCACAATGCGATGCGCCAGCCGGTCCTGCTCCTCGGAGTCGTCCACCGAGAGCAGCGCCCGCGCATGCCCCGCCGAGAGCACCCCGGCGGCGACCCTGCGCTGTACGGGGGGAGAGAGCCGCAGCAGCCGCAGGGTGTTGGAGACCTGTGGCCGGGAGCGCCCGATCCGGTCGGCGAGTTGGTCATGGGTGCAGTTGAAGTCCTTGAGCAACTGGTCGTACGCCGCGGCCTCTTCCAGCGGGTTGAGCTGGGCGCGGTGCAGATTCTCCAGGAGCGCGTCGAGCAGGAGCTTCTCGTCGTCCGTCGCACGGACGATCGCCGGAATGCGCTCCAGACCGGCTTCCCGGCAGGCCCGCCAGCGCCGCTCGCCCATGATCAGCTCATAGCGCTCCGGCCCCACCTGCCGTACGACAACGGGCTGGAGCAGCCCCACCTCCTTGATGGAGGTGATCAGTTCGGCGAGGGCGTCCTCGTCGAACACCTCACGCGGCTGGCGGGGGTTGGGAGTGATGGAGCCGATCGGCACTTCGGCGAAGTGCGCCCCGGCCAGTGGCGCCGGCTCCGGCGCCACCTCGGTCTCGGGTGCGACCGTCTCGGCGTCCGGTACGGCGGCGGCCTGTGGCAGCGAGGTCACCTTGGCGGCGGCCACACCGCGCTCCGCGGTCAGCACCGGAGCCGCTCCCGGGGCCCCCGGGGTCGCTCCGGGGGAGGGCACCTGCTGCTCCTGCGGAGCGGCAGGGATCAGCGCACCGAGCCCACGCCCCAGCCCTCTACGTCGCTCGCTCACTGGATCCCCTCCGACATACTCTGCTGACTGTTCTGGCTGCCCATATGGGCGTGCTGGGCGTCATAGTGCACCCCGACCCCCCTGAGCGCGATCTCGCGGGCAGCTTCGAGATAGGACAGGGATCCGCTGGATCCCGGATCGTACGTCAGCACCGTCTGCCCATAGCTCGGTGCCTCCGAGATACGTACGGACCGAGGGATGCTCGTCCGCAGCACCTCCTTGCCGAAGTGGCTCCGCACCTCTTCGGCCACCTGCGAGGCAAGCCGTGTCCTGCCGTCGTACATGGTGAGCAGGATCGTCGACACATGGAGCGTGGGGTTGAGATGCCCCCGCACCAGATCGACATTGCGCAGCAACTGACCCAGCCCTTCCAGCGCGTAGTACTCGCACTGGATGGGGATCAGCACCTCTGCGCCGGCGACCATCGCATTGACGGTCAGCAGGCCGAGCGACGGCGGGCAGTCGATAAGGATGTAATCCAAAGGCTGCTCGTACGCTTCGATCGCCCGCTGCAGTCGGCTCTCCCGTGCCACCAGCGACACCAGCTCGATCTCCGCACCGGCGAGATCGATAGTGGCTGGGGCACAGAAGAGGCCTTCGACGTCCGGGACGGGCTGGACCACCTCAGAGAGGGGCTTGCTCTCCACCAGGACGTCATAAATCGAGGGAACTTCGGCGTGATGGTCGATACCGAGCGCCGTGGAGGCGTTGCCCTGCGGATCGAGGTCGATCACCAGCACGCGCGCGCCATGGAGCGCGAGCGAGGCGGCAAGGTTGACCGTGGTGGTCGTCTTCCCTACGCCGCCCTTCTGGTTGGCAACGACAATGACACGCGTCTGCTCAGGGCGGGGCAGACCTTCTCCGGCTCGGCCCAGTGCCTCCACCGCCAGTTGGGCAGCACGGCCAATGGGGGTGTCGTCCATCGGGGGCGGTGTTTCACGTGAAACATCCTCCCCCGCCGACTCGGTGCGGGGACCGGGGACCGGATCGGTCATCGGTCCCGCGATGTTGGCGTCGGACCGCAAGGATTCACTCTCCTCGACTTCAGACTCGCAATGAACAGAGCCTGCCATGCTTTCGGGGTCATGAACCAGCGAGGCTGGTGGTTCTGTGGATGAATCCGCCTCTGTGGACAACCCCGTGCCCCTTACGAGGGGCTTTCGGCCGCGTGGGGTAGATGCCGCGCGGCCACGGCTGATGATTCCTTGCAGCAGTGAGCGACGTTTCACGTGAAACACGATGCACGGGCCGCAGGGCTAGATCCTTACGACACTCCGCAATGCGTGGCCATGGCAGCTTGTATGGAGCACGACCCATAGGCAGCAGGGCCGCTACGGCTCAGCGACGGCGCCTCGCACGCCCAGCCCGGGCGGCCTTGGCTCTCTTCGCCGCAAACCGCACCCCGCCAGGGCTCTCCCCTGCCTCGACCCGCACCACGGTGGCCAGCGGATCGACGATGCCCTCCCCGACCTGGAGCACTGAGGTCTTCACCACACCGAGCTTGCTCAGTGCCGCCCGCGCCCCCTTGATCTCCTCCTCGGCGGTGTCGCCCTTGAGCGCCAGCATCTCGCCGTAAGGACGGAGCAGCGGCACTCCCCAGCCCGCCAGGCGGTCCAGCGGAGCCACCGCGCGAGCGGTCACCACATGGACCGACTGAAGCGTGCCAAGGACCTCCTCGGCCCGGCCTCGTACCACCGTGACATGGTCCAGCCCCAGCAGCTCGACCACTTCCTGGAGAAAGTTGGTCCGGCGCAGCAGCGGCTCCAGCAGCGTGATCTTCAGGTCCGGCCGTACCAGCGCCAGCGGAATCCCCGGAAGGCCCGCGCCCGAGCCGACATCGCAGACCATCACGTCCTCGGGCACAACCTCGGAGAGCACCGCGCAGTTCAGCAGATGCCGCTCCCACAGCCGCGGCACCTCACGCGGACCGATCAGCCCGCGCTTGACCCCCGCGTCCGCCAGCAGCTCCGCGTAGCGAACAGCCTCCGGAAAGAACTCACCGAAGACAGCGCGTGCCTCGTCCGGTGCGGGGGGAAGCTCTGCTGCCTCCGTCACGGGAACCGTCCTTCCATACCGAGCCACCGCCCGGTGGCTGACTCACAGGCTGACAAAGATCGGCCCCGCCTGCGGAACAGACGGGGCCGGAAAGCGATGGACCGGTCAGGCCGGGAGCACCACGACAAAGCGCTGGGGCTCTTCACCCTCGGATTCGCTGCGCAGTCCCGCGGCGGCGACCGCGTCATGCACGACCTTCCGCTCAAAGGGTGTCATGGGATTCAGCTTGACCGGCTCGCCGGTGCTCTTCACCTCGTCCGCGGCCTTGGCCCCCAGCTCGGCCAGCTCGGTGCGCTTCTTGGCCCGGAACCCGGCGATGTCCAGCATCAGCCGGCTGCGGTCCCCGGTCTCCCGGTGCACCGCGAGCCTGGTCAGCTCCTGGAGCGCCTCCAGGACCTCGCCATCACGCCCCACCAGCTTCTGCAGATCCCGGGCACCGGAGTCACTGATGATCGAGACCGCAGCTCGGTCGGCCTCGACGTCCATGTCGATATCGCCGTCAAGATCGGCGATATCGAGCAGACCTTCGAGGTAGTCGGCCGCGATCTCCCCTTCCTGCTCCAGGCGGGTCAGGGTGTCGCCCCCCTCGGCGGCGGAGATGGTGCCTTCCGTCACGGATGGACTCCTTCTTACTTCTTGGACGGGTGCTTAGGCCGCTGCTGGCCCTTACGCTGCCCCGGCTTGGCTTGGCGTGCGGAACCGGCGGCGGGCTTGCCCGCCGGCTTGGACTTGGTGTCCTGCGGCTCGTCCTTCTTCTGCAGCGAAGTCTTCGCCACGTCGGCGGTCTCGGAGTCCTTGGCCTCGGCCGACTTGTCCGTACCCGGGTGGGCGGCAGCGGCGGCCTGCCGCTGCGCCTTGGTCTGGCGCTTCGGCTGCTGCCTGCGTGCGGCGGCGCCGGACTCGGCCTCGGCGGCGGTGGTCTCGCTCTTGTTCACCGTGCCGTCGGCCTGCGCGGCCAGGCCCGCCTTGGCCAGGCCCGTCACGAACTTGCGCTCGTTGTCATTGCGGTCGGGCCCCTTGGCCACGATCGCCTTGACGACATTGCGTTTACGACGGGACCGGACCTCGCCATGGGCCGTGATGCTCTTCAGCAGACGCTCCAGGTAGTGGTCCTGCGCCTTGCTGCCCGGCGTCGGGTTCTGGTTGATCACATACATCTGCTGGCCCATGGTCCACACGTTGGTGGTCAGCCAGTAGACGAGAACACCGACGGGGAAGTTGATGCCGGTGACGGCGAAGATCAGCGGGAAGATGTACATGAGCATCTTCTGCTGCTGCATGTACGGCGTCTTGACCGTCAGGTCGACGTTCTTGGTCATGAGCTGGCGCTGGGTGTAGAACTGCGACGCCGACATCAGAACGATCATGATCGCGGTGACGACCCGTACATCGGTCAGCGAGGCGCTCAGGGACGCGACCTTGTCACTGCTGTCCGTGAACTTGGCGGCCAGCGGGGCACCGAAGATATGCGCCTGGCGCGCGCTGTCCAGCAGCGACTGGTTGATCACACCGATCGTCTTGCCGCTCGCGATGCTGGAGAGCACGTGGTAGAGCGCGAAGAAGAAGGGGGACTGCGCCAGAATGGGAAGACATGAGGAGAGCGGGTTGGTACCCGTCTCCTTGTACAGCTTCATCATCTCTTCGGACTGGCGCTGTTTGTCGTTTTTGTAGCGCTCCTGGATCGCCTTCATCTTGGGCTGGAGCACCTGCATATTCCGGGTCGACTTGATCTGCTTCACAAAGAGCGGAATCAGACAGATCCGGATCAGCACCACCAGGGACACGATGGACAGTCCCCAGGCCCAGCCTGTGTCGGGGCCGAAGATCGTCCCGTACAGCGCGTGGAACTGGACGATGACCCAGGAAACAGGTGTGGTGATAAAACTGAAGAGACTGGCAATCGTGTCCACTAATCAGGCTCCTTGAGCGTTGGGCGAGGTCTCTGCGGCTGGACTGGGAGTGTCGGGGGCCGATCCCCCTGAAGGCACGCCAGCGGCGGAGTGCCCGTCCTTACTGCCGCGCCACGCATTGCGCAGCAGTTCGTGCCACCGTGGGCGTTTGCGGGGTGGGACATGGTCCACACCGCCCGGCGACCACGGATTGCACCGCAGGATGCGCCAGGCGGTCAGCGCCGTTCCTTTCACCGCGCCATGCCGGTCGATGGCCGTGTACCCGTAGTGCGAACACGACGGGTAGTACCGGCAGACGGGCCCGAGCAGGGGGCTGATCGTCCACTGGTACAGCTTGATCAGAGCCAGCAGCGGGTATTTCATCGCGCGCCCCCTCCCAGCAGCCGCCGGAGAGCGGCGTCCAGGTCTTGGGCCAGTTGTGCATGATCGGCGTCACCCGCTCCGGGCAGCGCCCGTACGACAACCAGGCTACCGGGGGGCAGCTCGGGCAGTCGTTCGCGTATGAGGTGACGGAGTCTGCGCTTCACCTTGTTACGGACGACGGCGCCGCCCACGGCCTTGCTTACGACGAAACCCGCACGCGGCGGGGAGGCGCTCTCCCCAGGCGCGTGCGGGTCCATGGCACCGCTGCGTAGATGGACGACAAGAAGCTGGCGTCCGGCCCGGCGTCCTCGGCGTACCGCGGCCGCGAACTCCTCGCGCCGCCTCAGCCGATTCTCGGTAGGCAGCACGTCATGACCTGGTGACGATCAGGCGGACAGTCGGGCGCGACCCTTGCCACGGCGGGACGCGAGAATCGCGCGGCCGGCGCGGGTACGCATCCGCAGCCGGAAGCCGTGGGTCTTGGCGCGACGACGGTTGTTCGGCTGGAAGGTGCGCTTGCTCACTCGGGGGCTCCAGAAATGATTGTGTGATGGCGGGACATCGCCTGGCTGTCACCGTGCGCCCACGAGTAGCTCGCGTTCACGCCCGAGTGCACCGCTTCACAACCACAGATCGTGATCTTTGCCCATCGGAGGCAGGCGGCAGCAGCCATCGACAACTCGACCTGGTCACGGTACGCGCGGCTACGCCATCCGGTCAAACCAGCACTGTGCCCGGCCCCATTGTGCACAGGCTGTGGACAACAACTTGAACCACATGGGTGCCCTGACTACCGTGGCGGGACTCCGGCTTCCTTTCCTGCCGGTCTTCCCATCCCGTCCCGAGAACCACATATTCGTGGGACCTGCGAGAGAGCGTGCCCTGTGGCTGACGTACCTGCCGATCTTGCCGCAGTGTGGCCACGAGTGCTGGAGCAGCTCCTCAGGGAGGGCCAGCAAGGCATCGAGCCCAAGGACAAGCAGTGGATCGAACGCTGCCAGCCGCTCGCGCTCGTGGCCGACACCGCGCTGCTGGCCGTCCCCAATGAATGGGGAAAGCGCGTCCTTGAGGGCCGGCTCGCCCCCCTCATCAGCGAAACACTGAGCCATGAGTGCGGCCGGCCCATCCGGATCGCCATCACCGTCGACGACTCCGCGGCGGATTCCGCGCCGCCGGCCCCCGCCGTACCGCAGCAGCACCGCTACCAGGGGCCGTCCCACGACGAGCAGCGGCAGAGCGACACGTACGACGGTTACGGCCCCCGGCCCTCGGACGACGGCATGCCTTCCGTACGCCCGGCCTACCCGGACTACCAGCAGCAGCGCCCCGACGCCGGCGCCTGGCCGCGTACCCAGGAGGACCTCTCCTGGCAGCAGCCCCGGCTCGGCGGCTACCAGGAGCACGACCCGTACGCCACCGTCCGCCCGCAGCAGCAGCACGACTACCGGCAGCCGCAGGGGCTCGACTCCTCGCCGTACGAGCAGCGCCCCGACCGGCGCGACCTCCAGGAGCCGCCGGGTCCGCGGCACGGCGGCGCGCCCGGCGGTCCGCACAGCGGGGTGCCGGGACCGCTCGGCGCCCAGCCCGCTCCGGCGCCGGGGCCCGGCGAACCGCATCCGCGGCTCAACCCCAAGTACCTCTTCGACACCTTTGTGATCGGCGCTTCCAACCGCTTCGCGCACGCGGCGGCCGTCGCCGTCGCCGAGGCGCCCGCGAAGGCCTACAACCCGCTCTTCATCTACGGGGAGTCCGGGCTCGGCAAGACCCATCTGCTGCACGCCATCGGGCACTACGCCCGCAGCCTCTATCCGGGCACGCGTGTCAGATATGTCAGCTCCGAGGAGTTCACGAACGAGTTCATCAACTCGATCCGTGACGGCAAGGGCGACACCTTCCGCAAGCGGTACCGCGATGTCGACATCCTTCTGGTCGACGACATCCAGTTCCTGGCGAGCAAGGAGTCGACGCAGGAGGAGTTCTTCCACACCTTCAACACGCTGCACAACGCCAACAAGCAGATCGTGCTGTCCTCGGACCGGCCGCCCAAGCAGCTCATCACGCTTGAGGACCGGCTGCGCAACCGCTTCGAGTGGGGGCTGACCACCGATGTCCAGCCGCCCGAGCTGGAGACGCGTATCGCGATCCTCCGTAAGAAGGCGGTACAGGAACAGCTCAACGCGCCCCCCGAGGTGCTGGAGTTCATCGCTTCCCGTATCTCCCGCAACATCCGCGAGCTGGAGGGCGCGCTGATCCGGGTCACCGCGTTCGCCTCGCTGAACCGGCAGCCGGTGGACCTCGGGCTCACCGAGATCGTGCTCAAGGATCTGATCCCGGGCGGGGAGGACCTGGCCCCGGAGATCACCGCCGCCGCCATCATGGCCGCGACCGCGGACTACTTCGGTCTGACGGTGGAGGATCTCTGCGGCTCCTCGCGGAGCAGGGTGCTGGTGACGGCGCGCCAGATCGCGATGTATCTCTGCCGCGAGCTGACCGATCTCTCGCTGCCGAAGATCGGTGCGCAGTTCGGCGGCCGCGACCATACGACGGTGATGCACGCGGACCGGAAGATCCGCGCGCTGATGGCCGAGCGGCGCTCGATCTACAACCAGGTCACCGAACTGACGAACCGCATCAAGAACGGCTGAGACAGACGGCAGTCGAGGCCGGACCGACGCGTCCGGCGAAGGGCTGACGCAGCCGGCTAAAGGCTGACGCGGCCGGCTGCCAAGGGCCGGCACAGCGGCGGCGCACGGACCGCTGGCGAGGGCGCCCGGGGACATCTCCCGGGCGCCCTTTGCCGTACTCCGATGCCGTACTCCGAGCGGCTCAGCGGCCCCACCCGAGGCACGCCGGCGGGGCCGTCGCGCGTCGGCGCTGCCTCAGGGCCACCTCAGCTCCGTTCGAATACAGGGCAGGTCACGGGTGTTCTCCACAGATTGGGGAGAAATTTTCCGTCCACAGCCTGGGGACTGCGAAGTTGTCCAGATACTGTCCACAGGCTCGGCCGCCCGGGAACCATCGAGCCAGGTCAGCCCCCTGTGGAATTGTGCGTGACGCCGCTCCACAGCCTGTGGACAGAAAAATCTTCCACAGGACGGGCCCGAGGTTGTCCACCGGCAACCCACAGGCCGGCCCGCGTTGCCCACAACCTGTCCACACCCCTGTCCACTGTTCGGCAACGAAACGCCCGGCGTCGCTGGATCGAGTGAAAGGCGTCACACCGGGAAGGCGGATTGGGCTGTGGGGAACCTGGGTAAAGCTGGGGACAGGACTGGGGAGAAACTCCTGTGGCCTGTGCATGGGCTGTGCACAACTTTTGGCTGTCCACAGAATCGTCGAGTTGTCCACGGCGCGGCCCACAGGGCCGGTGGATAAAAAATCAGGTCTGACCTGCGCAAACGACGTTATCCACGGTTTCCACAGGCCCTACTACTACTCCCACTTAGAGTTAGCTCGGAATCCGTTTCGAAGCAGGGCCTGTGCACAACTCGGCCTCGGAGCCTCCTCCGCCTCCGGCACCGACTTGACCCGCGACCGCACCGGCTGTCGGTGCCGTACGTCAGACTGGTCCCCGGCATCACAGCCGACGACGAAGGCCAGCAGGGCGAGCCAGCAACAGCAGGAGGCGGTTCCGGTGAAGATCCGGGTGGAGCGCGATGTACTCGCGGAGGCGGTGGCCTGGGTGGCCCGCAGCCTTCCGGCCCGTCCGCCGGCGCCCGTCCTTGCGGGCCTTCTGCTGAGGGCCGAGGACGGCGCGCTCAGCTTCTCCAGCTTCGACTACGAGGTCTCGGCACGGGTCTCGGTGGACGCCGAGGTGGAGGAGGACGGCACGGTCTTGGTCTCCGGCCGGCTCCTCGCCGACATCTGCCGCGCGCTCCCCAACCGCCCCGTGGAGATCTCCACCGACGGTGTACGGGCGACGGTCGTCTGCGGCTCCTCCCGCTTCACGCTCCACACGCTTCCCGTGGACGAGTACCCGGCGCTGCCGCAGATGCCGACGGCCACCGGCACCGTCCCCGGTGAGGTCTTCGCCTCCGCCGCCTCCCAGGTCGCCATCGCCGCGGGCCGCGACGACACGCTGCCGGTGCTCACGGGCGTACGGATCGAGATCGAGGGCGACACGGTCACCCTGGCCTCCACCGACCGCTACCGCTTCGCGGTCCGTGAGTTCCTCTGGAAGCCCGAGTCCCCCGACATCTCCGCGGTTGCCCTGGTGCCCGCCAAGACGCTGCTGGACACCGCCAAGGCGCTCACCAACGGCGACACGGTCACGCTGGCGCTCGCCGGGGCCGGTGCCGGTGAGGGGCTGATCGGTTTCGAGGGCGCCGGGCGGCGCACCACCACGCGGCTGCTCGAAGGCGATCTGCCGAAGTACCGCACGCTGTTCCCCACCGAGTTCAACTCGGTCGCGGTGATCGAGACCGCTCCGTTCGTCGAAGCCGTCAAGCGCGTGGCCCTGGTCGCCGAGCGGAACACCCCGGTGCGGCTCAGCTTCGAGCAGGGCGTGCTCATCCTGGAGGCCGGTTCCAGCGACGACGCACAGGCTGTGGAGCGGGTCGACGCGCAGCTCGAGGGCGACGACATCTCCATCGCCTTCAACCCGACCTTCCTGCTGGACGGTCTGAGCGCGATCGACTCCCCGGTGGCCCAGCTCTCCTTCACCACCTCCACCAAGCCGGCGCTCCTCAGCGGCAGGCCGGCCGTCGACGCGGAGGCGGACGAGGCGTACAAGTACCTGATCATGCCGGTACGCCTGAGCGGTTGACCCCACAGGTGAGTGGCCGGGTCCGGGCGTAGGCTCGGATCCGGGTACGAAATCGCCTCAACGCTTAAGGAATGCCTGATGGAGCTCGGTCTCATCGGTCTCGGCAAGATGGGCGGCAATATGCGCGAGCGCATCCGTCGCGCAGGCCACACCGTCATCGGATACGACCGCAATCCCGACCTCGCCGATGTGCACAGCCTCCAGGAGCTGGTCAGCAAACTGAAGGCGCCCCGGGCGATCTGGGTCATGGTCCCGGCCGGTGCCCCGACCCAGGCGACCATAGACGAGCTGGCGGCCCTGCTCTCGCACGGCGATGTCGTGGTCGACGGCGGCAACTCCCGCTGGACGGACGACGAGAAGCACGCGGTGGAGCTGGGCATCAAGGGCATCGGCTTTGTCGACTGCGGTGTCTCCGGTGGTGTCTGGGGCCTGGAGAACGGCTACGCGCTGATGTACGGCGGCACTCCCGAGCATGTGGCGCAGGTGCAGCCGATCCTCGACGCGCTCAAGCCCGAGGGCGACTTCGGCGCCGTACACGCCGGCAAGGTCGGCGCGGGCCACTTCGCGAAGATGGTCCACAACGGCATCGAGTACGCCATGATGCAGGCCTACGCCGAGGGCTGGGAGCTGCTGGAGAAGGTCGATTCGGTCACCGATGTCCGGGAGGTCTTCCGCTCCTGGCAGGAGGGCACGGTCATCCGTTCCTGGCTGCTGGACCTCGCGGTCGACGCGCTGGACAAGGACGAGCACCTGGACCGGCTGCGGGGCTTCGCGCAGGACTCCGGCGAAGGCCGGTGGACGGTCGAGGCGGCGATCGACCACGCGGTGCCGCTGCCCGCGATCACCGCGTCGCTGTTCGCGCGGTTCGCGTCCCGGCAGGACGATTCGCCGCAGATGAAGATGATCGCGGCGCTGCGCAACCAGTTCGGCGGGCACTCGGTCGAGACGAGCGAGCCGAACAAGTAGCACGCGGAACGAACAAGCAGCACCTGGCACAAGAAACAGCGGAAACGACGGACGAGTCGTAGAAGCAGAGCACCGGGGGAGGCCCACGCACACCCATGCACGTCACGCATCTGTCGCTGGCCGACTTCCGCTCCTACGCCCGGGTCGAGGTCCCGCTCGACCCGGGCGTGACCGCTTTCGTGGGGGCGAACGGCCAGGGGAAGACCAATCTGGTCGAGGCGGTGGGCTATCTCGCGAGCCTCGGCAGCCACCGGGTGTCGTCGGACGCGCCGCTGGTACGGATGGGTGCGGACCGTGCGGTGATCAGGGCCGCGGTCACCCAGGGCGAGCGGTCCCAACTGGTCGAGCTCGAACTGAATCCCGGTCGCGCCAACCGGGCCCGTATCAACCGGTCCTCGCAGGTCAGACCGCGTGATGTGCTGGGGATCGTACGGTCCGTGCTGTTCGCGCCGGAGGATCTGGCGCTGGTGAAGGGCGATCCGGGCGAGCGCCGCCGGTTTCTGGACGAGCTGATCACGGCCCGTTCGCCCCGGATGGCGGGGGTGCGCTCGGACTACGACCGGGTGCTCAGGCAGCGCAACACCCTGCTGAAATCCGCGGCCATGGCGCGGCGGCACGGCGGGCGCGGCATGGATCTGTCGACGCTGGATGTGTGGGACCAGCATCTCGCGCGCGCGGGCGCGGAGTTGCTGGCGCAGCGGGTCGATCTGATCGCCACGCTCCAGCCGCTGACGGACAAGGCGTACGAGCAACTGGCGCCGGGGGGCGGCCCGGTGGCGCTGGAGTACCGTTCCTCCGCCCTGGACGCTTCCGCCTTGGACGCGTCCGCCCTCGCGGCCTCCGACACCTCGGGCACCCCCGCCGACGGCCCCCGACCGGGCCCGGGCCCCGATGCTGCTCCGTCCGCCCATACCCGCGACGAGTTGTACGCCCAGCTTCTGGCCGCGCTGGCCGGGGTGCGCAAGCAGGAGATCGAGCGGGGCGTCACGCTGGTCGGTCCCCACCGTGACGATCTGCTGCTCAATCTGGGCCGGATGCCCGCGAAGGGTTACGCCAGCCACGGCGAGTCCTGGTCGTACGCGCTGGCGCTGCGGCTCGCTTCGTACGATCTGCTGCGCGCCGAGGGCAATGAGCCGGTGCTGGTACTGGACGACGTGTTCGCCGAGTTGGACGCGCGGCGCCGGGAGCGGCTCGCGGAACTGGTCGTTCCGGGCGAGCAGGTGCTGGTGACCGCGGCGGTGGACGACGACGTTCCGGGGGTGCTGGCGGGGGCCAGATTCCTGGTGGCGGACGGGGCGGTGGAGCGCGTATGACCGACTTCGGAGGGCCGGGCTTCGGAGGAGCCGAGCAGCGGTCCGTGGAACCCGCCGGGGCGGCGGCGCGCCCGGCCGTCCCCGAGTCGTCGGGAGTGGATCTGGCGCGGGTCGCGCTGCGGGCCGCCAAGGAGCAGGCGCGCGCCCGGGGAGCCGCCGTACAGCAGAAGAAGCAGGCCAGACGGGGCGGCGGGCTCCGTTCGGGAGCCGGGGCCGACGGCCGCGATCCGCTGCCGCTCGGCGCGGCGATCAACCGGCTGATCACCGAGCGGGGCTGGGAGACACCGGCCGCTGTCGGCGGGGTGATGGGCCGCTGGCCGCAGATCGTCGGCGAGGACGTGGCGAAGCACTGTGTGCCGCAGCGGTACGACGACGGCAGGGACGAGCGGGTCCTGACGGTCCAGTGCGATTCGACGGCCTGGGCGACCCAGCTCCGGCTGCTGGCGCCCCGGCTGGTGGCCCGGCTGAACGAGGATCTGGGGCAGGGCACCGTACGGATGATCAAGGTGCTGGGGCCCGGCGGGCCGTCACAGCGGTACGGCCGGCTGCGCGCCCCCGGGAGCAAGGGCCCGGGCGACACCTACGGCTGAGATCCGTACGTACCGCGCCCCCACGCGCCCCCCCAGCACCCAGGCCCACGGCATCCCGTACCGAGGCCTTCGTTGTCCCGCTCCCGAACCCGCGAAGCGAACCGAAGCACCCGCGGCGCCCGGACCGCCGCCCATATGTCCGCTCTCTCGTCCGCCCTCTCCCCGTACACCCGGCCGTACAGGTCTCCCACCCGTCCAGGTGAACTACCTCACCAGCCTTGACCAAGCGCGCGCCCCTGTCATGCGCCCCCGTCACCCCCAGCGACCCTCCGAACGCGCCTGTGACCTGCGGAAGCGCCCCGTCGGCCCGAGGTGTCCCTCACCGTAGCGGGAGGTTGACAGCCCGAAGCGCTCAATGCCCGTGTGAGCCTCTTGGAGCCCCTTCCCGAATATGGGGAGTCGGCAGGGGCTCATTCGGGGCGGCACATGCGGACTCAGGTACCGGCAAACCCCCATTCGGGTCGGCGCTACCGGTAGACTGATGGGAAATCCCGCTGCGCTTGCGGGAACCGTCAACAGATGCTGTCACAAGCCGAACGACGCAGCCGCTCCCGCTAGCTCGGAGAACGGCCTGTGCTGTGCCAGAAAGGGCGCTTCGTGGCCGATTCCGGCAACCCCAATGAGAAGACTCCGTCCACCGCCACTGGTGAGAACGGCGAGGTCACCGCCTCGTACGACGCCAGTGCCATCACCGTTCTCGAAGGCCTTGACGCGGTTCGCAAGCGGCCCGGCATGTACATCGGCTCGACGGGTGAGCGTGGACTGCATCACTTGGTGTACGAGGTCGTCGACAACTCCGTCGACGAGGCCCTGGCGGGGCACGCGGACACCATCGACGTCACGATCCTCGCCGACGGCGGGGTGCGCGTGATCGACAACGGGCGCGGCATCCCGGTGGGCATCGTCCCGTCCGAGAACAAGCCGGCCGTCGAGGTCGTGCTCACGGTGCTGCACGCGGGCGGCAAGTTCGGCGGTGGCGGGTACGCCGTCTCCGGCGGTCTGCACGGCGTGGGTGTCTCGGTCGTCAACGCCCTGTCGTCGAAGGTCGCGGTGGAGGTCAGGACCGACGGTTACCGCTGGACGCAGGACTACAAGCTCGGTGTGCCGACGGCCCCGCTGCTCCGCAACGAGGAGACGGGCGAATCCGGTACGTCCGTGACGTTCTGGGCCGACCCGGACATCTTCGAGACCACCGAGTACTCCTTCGAAACGCTGTCACGCCGTTTCCAGGAGATGGCCTTCCTCAACAAGGGGCTCACCCTGACCCTGACGGACGAGCGCGAGTCGGCCAAGGCCGTCGCGGGCGCCGATGTCGCGGGCGCGGACGTCACGGAGGGCCCGGAGGCGGAGACCGCGCGTACGGTCAAGTACTACTACGAGGGCGGCATCGTCGACTTCGTGAAGTACCTGAACTCGCGCAAGGGCGAGCTGATCCACCCCACGGTCATCGACGTCGAGGCCGAGGACAAGGAGCGGATGCTCTCCGTCGAGATCGCGATGCAGTGGAACGCGCAGTACAGCGAGGGTGTGTACTCGTTCGCGAACACGATCCACACGCATGAGGGCGGTACGCACGAAGAGGGGTTCCGGGCCGCCCTGACCGGTCTGGTCAACCGGTACGCGCGCGAGAAGAAGCTGCTGCGCGAGAAGGACGACAACCTCACCGGTGAGGACATCCGCGAGGGTCTGACGGCGATCATCTCGGTGAAGCTGGGCGAGCCCCAGTTCGAGGGCCAGACGAAGACCAAGCTGGGCAACACCGAGGCGAAGACCTTTGTCCAGAAGGTCGTCCACGAGCACCTCACGGACTGGTTCGACCGCAATCCGAACGAGGCCGCGGACATCATCCGCAAGTCGATCCAGGCCGCGACGGCCCGGGTCGCGGCCCGCAAGGCACGGGACCTCACCCGCCGCAAGGGCCTGCTGGAGAGCGCGTCCCTGCCCGGCAAGCTGAGCGACTGCCAGTCGAACGACCCGTCGAAGTGCGAGATCTTCATCGTCGAGGGCGACTCCGCCGGCGGCTCGGCCAAGTCCGGCCGCAACCCGATGTACCAGGCGATCCTGCCGATCCGCGGCAAGATCCTGAACGTCGAGAAGGCGCGGATCGACAAGATCCTCCAGAACACCGAGGTCCAGGCGCTGATCTCGGCGTTCGGCACCGGTGTGCACGAGGACTTCGACATCGACAAGCTCCGCTATCACAAGATCATCCTGATGGCGGACGCCGATGTAGACGGCCAGCACATCAACACGCTGCTGCTGACCTTCCTGTTCCGCTTCATGCGGCCGCTGGTCGAGGCCGGGCACGTCTATCTGTCGCGTCCGCCGCTCTACAAGATCAAGTGGGGCCGGGACGACTTCGAGTACGCCTACTCCGACCGCGAGCGCGACGCCCTGGTCGAGCTGGGCAAGCAGAACGGCAAGCGCATCCGCGAGGACTCGATCCAGCGCTTCAAGGGCCTGGGCGAGATGAACGCCGAGGAGCTGCGCGTCACCACCATGGACATCGACCACCGGGTGCTCGGCCAGGTCACCCTGGACGACGCGGCCCAGGCCGACGACCTGTTCTCGGTGCTGATGGGCGAGGACGTCGAGGCACGGCGGTCCTTCATCCAGCGCAACGCCAAGGACGTCCGCTTCCTCGACATCTGAGTCGGTCACCGCTGACGGATCCCAGCCGACGGATCCGAGATCTCAGCCGACGGATTCGAAAAGGCCGAAAGGAACACTGACCAGCAATGGCCGACGAGAACACCCCTGACACCCCCGGCACGCCCGCCGTGCCCGACGCCGCGGCCCCGGAGACCGCCACCGCGGTGGAGGGCCTGGCCCTGCGCGTGGAGCCGGTCGGGCTCGAGACCGAGATGCAGCGCTCGTATCTCGACTACGCGATGTCCGTCATCGTGTCGCGCGCGCTGCCGGACGTACGGGACGGTCTCAAGCCCGTCCACCGGCGTGTGCTGTACGCGATGTACGACGGCGGGTACCGGCCCGAGAAGGGCTTCTACAAGTGTGCCCGTGTCGTCGGTGACGTCATGGGTACGTACCACCCGCACGGCGACTCCTCGATCTACGACGCGCTGGTCCGGCTGGCGCAGCCGTGGTCGATGCGGATGCCGCTGGTGGACTCCAACGGCAACTTCGGCTCCCCGGGCAACGACCCGGCCGCGGCCATGCGGTACACCGAGTGCCGGATGATGCCGCAGTCGATGGAGATGCTCCGTGACATCGACGAGGAGACCGTCGACTTCACGGACAACTACGACGGCCGCAACCAGGAGCCGACGGTCCTGCCGTCCCGGTTCCCGAACCTGCTGATCAACGGCTCGGCCGGGATCGCCGTCGGTATGGCCACGAACATCCCGCCGCACAATCTGCGGGAGGTGGCGGCCGGCGCGCAGTGGGCGCTGGAGCACCCGGAGGCCACGCACGAGGAGCTGCTGGACGCGCTCATCGAGCGGATCAAGGGCCCGGACTTCCCGACCGGCGCCCTGGTGGTCGGCCGCAAGGGCATCGAGGACGCGTACCGTACGGGCCGCGGCTCGATCACGATGCGCGCGGTGGTCGAGGTCGAGGAGATCCAGAACCGGCAGTGCCTGGTTGTCACGGAGCTTCCGTACCAGACCAACCCGGACAACCTCGCTCAGAAGATCGCCGATCTGGTCAAGGACGGAAAGATCGGCGGCATCGCGGATGTCCGCGACGAGACGTCCTCGCGTACCGGACAGCGGCTGGTCGTCGTCCTCAAGCGGGACGCGGTCGCCAAGGTGGTCCTGAACAACCTGTACAAGCACACGGATCTGCAGACCAACTTCGGCGCGAACATGCTGGCGCTGGTCGACGGCGTGCCGCGCACGCTCTCGCTGGACGCGTTCATCCGCCACTGGGTGACGCACCAGATCGAGGTCATCGTCCGCAGGACCCGGTTCCGGCTGCGCAAGGCCGAGGAGCGGGCGCACATCCTGCGCGGTCTGCTCAAGGCGCTGGACGCGATCGACGAGGTCATCGCGCTGATCCGGCGCAGCGACACGGTCGAGACCGCGCGTACGGGCCTGATGGGCCTGCTCACGATCGACGAGATCCAGGCGAACGCGATCCTGGAGATGCAGCTCCGCAGGCTGGCCGCCCTGGAGCGGCAGAAGATCGTCGCCGAGCACGACGAACTCCAGCAGAAGATCAACGAGTACAACGCGATCCTGGCCTCGCCGGAGAAGCAGCGCCAGATCGTCAGCGAGGAACTGGCCGTCATCGTCGACAAGTTCGGCGACGACCGGCGCTCCAAGCTGGTGCCCTTCGACGGCGACATGTCCATCGAGGACCTGATCGCCGAGGAGGACATCGTCGTCACCATCACGCGTGGCGGCTATGTGAAGCGTACGAAGACGGACGACTACCGCTCGCAGAAGCGCGGCGGCAAGGGCGTACGGGGCACAAAGCTCAAGGAAGACGACATCGTCGACCACTTCTTCGTCTCGACGACCCACCACTGGCTGCTGTTCTTCACCAACAAGGGCCGGGTCTACCGGGCGAAGGCGTACGAACTGCCGGACGCCGGCCGGGACGCCCGGGGTCAGCATGTGGCCAATCTTCTCGCCTTCCAGCCGGACGAGCGGATCGCCGAGATCCTGGCGATCCGCGACTACGACGCCGTGCCGTACCTGGTCCTGGCGACCAAGGCCGGCCTGGTGAAGAAGACCCCGCTCAAGGACTACGACTCGCCCCGGTCCGGCGGAGTCATCGCGATCAACCTCCGGGAGACCGAGGCGGGCGCGGACGACGAGCTGATCGGCGCCGAACTGGTGTCGGCGGAGGACGATCTGCTGCTCATCAGCAGGAAGGCGCAGTCGATCCGCTTCACCGCCACGGACGACGCCCTGCGCCCGATGGGGCGTGCCACTTCGGGCGTGAAGGGGATGAGTTTCCGCGGGGGCGACGAACTGCTGTCGATGAATGTCGTCAGGCCCGGTACGTTCGTGTTCACCGCCACGGATGGCGGGTACGCGAAGCGAACCGCGGTGGACGAGTATCGCGTCCAAGGCCGTGGTGGTCTCGGAATCAAGGCCGCCAAGATTGTGGAGGACCGTGGATCTCTTGTCGGCGCGCTGGTGGTCGAGGAAACGGATGAGATCCTTGCCATCACCCTCGGCGGCGGTGTGATTCGCACGCGAGTCAACGAAGTCAGGGAGACGGGCCGTGACACCATGGGCGTCCAACTGATCAATTTGGGCAAGCGCGATGCCGTCGTGGGTATCGCGCGCAACGCCGAGGCGGGCCGCGAGGCGGAAGAGGTCGACGGGACAGAGGACCCGGGGGCCGATGAGGCGGGCGCGGCCGAGGTCGTCGCCGGGGGCAATCCGCCCTCGGCCGGGGAGCACGAGGAGTAAAGCGTGAGTGGAGCCACGGGCGCCGGATCGGCCGCTTCCGGAGCGAACGGTGCCCGTGGCCCTGCCACGGACTCCCAGGGGGTAACGGTGACCGATACCCGGGGGCACCAGCCCCCGTACGAAACCTATGGCGCTGAGCAGTCGCAGCCGGCCGCGCAGCCGTATCACCCGCCGCAGGCGTATCCCACGCCGGGCGGAGGGACCCAGGCGGGACAGCCGGGGCCCCAGCAGAACATGGCAGGTCCGGGCGGTCCGGGTCCGGGTGCGATGACCGGGCCCGGGGCCGGGGGCACGGCGGTACGCAGGCCGAGGACCGGCGCGCGCACCACTCCGCGTACCCGCAAGGCGCGGCTGCGGGTGGCGAAGGCCGATCCGTGGTCGGTGATGAAGGTCAGCTTCCTGCTCTCCATCGCGCTCGGCGTGTGCACGGTCGTGGCGGCGGCCGTGCTGTGGATGGTCATGGACGCGATGGGCGTCTTCTCGACGGTCGGCGGGACGATCAGCGAGGCCACGGGCTCGAACGAGAGCAATGGTTTCGATCTGCAGTCGTTCCTGTCGCTGCCGAGGGTGCTTCTCTTCACGTCCGTCATCGCGGTGATCGACGTGGTTCTGGCGACCGCCCTGGCGACGCTCGGAGCCTTCATCTACAACCTGTCGGCGGGCTTCGTGGGCGGTGTCGAGCTGACGCTCGCCGAGGACGAGTGAGCAGCGGGTATCGATTTTGGGGCTGGCCCTGAAGTGCGCTAATCTTCAGGGGCAGCGCGGGGCTATAGCTCAGTTGGTTAGAGCGCATCCCTGATAAGGATGAGGCCACAGGTTCAAATCCTGTTAGCCCCACCAGACTCGCGTAGCAGGTCAGAGGCCCTGTAGGTGATTTTCATCTACAGGGCCATCTACATTTCGAGGGAGCACTACCCCGCTACTGCCCCGTAACTTGCAGGAACTTCCTGGCCCCTTCGGGCTATCGCTCTGGCGCAAGTGCGCGGCTACCCTTTCGCACAAAGCCCCCCTGCCGAATACAGCGGCAGGGGGGCTTCGCCGTCCAGCCGGGGCCTCCCGAACCCGGCCGGAGGTCTTGTGTCAGCCCCAGCCGGCATCGTCCTGGGTGAGGGCGGCGTCCGGGGTGGTCGTCGGGGCGGAGCCCCAGCCGGCGTCTGTGGTGACGGTCACGGTCTGGGATGCCTCATCGGCCGACGCGGTGGCGGCGGGCACGATGGCGGCGGCGAGTGCGAGCAGAGATGCGACCGCGAGGCGGTAGGCCGTCCTGGGCATAGCGATCCTTTCGATAGCACTTCGAACACGCATGCGGGCGAGTGACTGAATGTCAGCGTGCCATGCGAGACGCGTGATATCCAAGGGGTCGCGGCTGCGAGTTTGTGCCGCGGCACGTTTGTGCATCGCGAGGGGGGAATATGACAAGCGCATCGGACCTGCCACTCACAGCAGAAGACGAGGACACCTATCGGATCATCGCCAGCGGCGGTGACCCCGGAGACCGGCCCGTCGAGCGCCTCGTCAGCCTTGGGCTCGTCTCCCCCAGCGCCTACCAGTCAGACACCTGGATCCCTCACGACCCCCGCGGAGTCGCCTCACGCCTCCGGGCCCAGCATCAGAAGGACCTCAGCCGGGCTGTAGACCAGATGGGCCACCTACCCGCTCTTGAGGCCCTGCACCTACATTTCGACCCGCACAGGTGGTACGGCGGCCCAGGCAGCGAGTTCCTCGGGAGCCCGGCCGAGATGAACGCGCGCGTCGGAGAGGTTGTGGGCAACGCGAGCCAGGAGCTGTGCACGGCGCAACCCAGCGCCCCGGATGAGCGAGACCCGGCAATAGTGCGGCAGGGCGTCGCCCGCAACGTGGGAGCCCTCGCACGCGGGGCAGAGGTCATGACCCTCTACACGGCCCTCGCCTACGGCGACGAGCAAACCCGGGCATCGGTCGAGGAGATCAGCGCCGCTGGCGGCCAGGTGCGCATCAGCGCGGAACCTTTCCAGCGGATGATCATCGTGGACGGTGAGCACCTGTTCATCGACAACTTGGTCGTCGACGGCGCCGAAACGCACTCCGGCTGGCACGTCTCCGACCGGGCTGCGGTGGCCGTGGCCCGCCAGACCTTCCAACTCGTCTGGGATCGGAGCACCCGCTGGCACGACCTGCGCCCCGCCCCGGCCAGTGGCCTGACAGAGCGTCAGGAGGCCATTCTCCGCTCGCTGGAGATGGGGGACTCCCAGGAGCAGGTCAGCGCGCGGACCAAACTCGGCAGGCGCACCGTGGCCAAGGAGTTGGCGGCGGTGAAGGTCGCGCTCGGGGCCCGATCCGTGCCCCAGATCATGGCTTGGTGGGGGCAGCGGCAGCGCCGGGACTGAGCCGGGGTCAGTCCGGGTCGGCCAGGGCGGCAGCTACCTCGTCCGGGGTTGCCGGCCGCACCTGGTTTGTGGGCACGGTCCACTCCTCCCCACCGGTCACCGGCTGGAGAACGGCTACGTTGCCATCCGTTCTCAAGCGTCGGCCGACGGCGCCCGTGCGCGTATCGACGACGGCCGGGTGGCTGAGGCGGCTCCGCCAGTCGGGCAGGTCGGTCATGCGTCCCTCCGGGTGGGCAGGTAGTTCATCGGGCGGTCTCTCCGCTGCCCGTCTGCACAGGGCACGGTAGGGCGTCCGGTCTCTTCTAGCGACAACTTAGGTACTGACTGGGGATTGCCGGGCGCACAGCGTGTGCAGGATGCCCCGCCGCCGCACTCCCCGACCCGCCTGGGTCGTCGCCCAACGCCGCGCCCTCGGCCACCGCATCGCGGCCCTACGTGCTGCCCGCGGGCTTAGCCAAGACCAGCTCGCTGACCGTGCCGGACTGGAGCGCCGCAGCATCCAGAGGTACGAGGGCGCGGTGTCGGATCCGCAGTTCTCGGACCTTGTGCTGATCGCGGCCGGGCTGGGCATCGCGATTGAGGATCTGGTGCGGGAGGAGGGGCCCCGGCCGGGTGCTGGGGACGCGGACCGGCCGGGGTGGTAGAAGATCTCCGGCCGCCTGTGCGACCGGAGATCCCGGGTACTCCGTTACACCGTTGAGGCTCCGCCTCCGCAGCACAGGCACGGCACGGTGACAGGCCCCTGGCTGGTGGCCATCGTCACGATGCCGTTGCCCTGGCAGCGGCCCGTACGCCGACGTTCAGGGCGCCGTGCCGCCACGGCTCGCCACCGGGCACGGAACTCGGCAACGGCGGCCTGCTGCTGCTCGCGTCCAGGTGTGCTCATGGCAGAACTGTAGGCGGCCCGGACTCAGTTCGGTCCGGATTCGCAGCTCGGTGCATCGCACGGGTGATCCTCGCAGGGACTTGGGCTGTGCTGGCAGTCGGCCGCCACGGTGACGGATCGATCCTGCGCGGGCAGCCAGAGTTCCGGGTCGGTCGCGAAGCCCGCAGCCACGATCGCGGCCTGGGTGCGTTCGAGGATGCCGGGCGCGCGGTCGGCGTCCGGGGCCTGGGGGACGTGGTGGACCGTACTGCCGAGGCTCTTGCAGAGGCGCGTGTAGGTGCGGGTGTGGAGGATCAGAGCGTGCCATCCCTCGTCGACCACGCGCGACGGTGCCGGGGCGAATCCAGGGCGGCTGGCAGAAGTGGCCACGAACTTCAGGGCCTCCAGGACAATGCGCCGGGCGAGCGTGTTGTCCATGCCGGGGTTGGCACGCAGGACGGTCGAGACGACGCCGGCGAACTCCTCGTCTGTCAGAAGGGATCGGGCGTCCCGTATCGCGGGCGCCTGAGCAGCGGTGATACTCATATGTGCCTCCTGTTTTCGGATGGGTGGTGAGCCGCTGGCCGGAGTCCTGGCAGGGATGCGTCCGGCCGGCGGCGGGGTTCGTCGGTGCGACCCGCTGATCAGTTCCTGTTGGCGGCGTTGTTCTGGTTGTCGTCCCGGTCCTCATCCGGGGTGTGGTGACGCATATGCCGGTCGACCAGAAACCCCTGATTGCGGGTCGCGCTCTTGGTGTCCTTGGAATCGCGCCGGACCGTGTTCTTCGCGGCCTTGACGGTGTCCTTTTTCTTGGTCACGCTTCGGGTCTCCCGTTCTGATGGATGGGTGGTGACCCGCTCCCGGCCGGAGTCCTTGCCGGGATGCGTCCGGCCGGGGCGGGGGTCAGTGGGGGTGGTGCAGAACGGGAG
>NZ_LATD01000060.1 GCF_000981895.1 Streptomyces odonnellii
GGGCGGGACCGGGCGCCGGGGCCGGACCGGGCTCCGGGGCCGGACCGGGCTCCGGGCGGGGCTCGCCCTGATGCGTTGGCCGAACGCCCCGATTCGTTAGTCGAAGGTACGGCCCAGCGCACCTACCCGAAACGTTCACCAACTGAACACGTCGGCACGTCGCGTCGCCGGACCGAAGCACGACCGGGGCCCGGGAACGGAGGCCTCCTGCTGGTCCCGGCGGCGCGAGGGGACCAGGTACGGGCGTCCGGGCATGATCCACCGGGTCCGTCCGGGGAAGCCGCCAAGCCTTCTGCCGTCATCCGGAACTGACGATACGTCAGTTCCGGAACTTGACGCAGCACCTTGACGGCACCTGGGGCCGACTCTAGCGTCCGGCAGTCGAGGGGAGCTTCAGTCCGTGGCTCCCCGCCCCCCACCCTCGGAATACCGCACTGCCCAAGCACCGGTCGGTGACCGGTGCGGACGGTGTGCGGAATCCTCGACTCCGTTTGGAGTGGTCATGAGATCATCGCGGTCCGAGAACGGCCGCCGCGTCGGCAGGGGACGCGTGCGGGCCCTTCTCGCCGGCTTAGTGGCGGTGTGCGCCGTCGCCGCTCAGCTCATCTTCGGGACCACCGGGGCGGTCGCCCAGGTGGAGAGTGAAGTCACCCGGCAAGCCGCTCCGGCCAAGGCCGCCGCGGCGCCGGACGTCGTGCGTGTGGCCGAGTTCGTGGCCGAGTGCAAGTTCAGCCACCGGCTGCCGGACGACCCGATCGTGGTGCCCGGTCTGCCCGGCGGTTCGCACATGCACAGCTTCTTCGGCAGCCACGCCACCAACGCGTACACCAACCTCGGCGACCTGAAGGGAGCTCCCACCACGTGCGACCCGGTCGTCGACCTCTCCGCGTACTGGGTTCCGACCCTTTACGTGAACAACCAGCCCGTCGAGCCGACCGGCACCACCTTCTACTACCTCGGTGAGGGCGTCTCGGACGACATCATCGCCCGTACGCAGCCCATACCCGAGGGCCTGAAGATCGTGGCCGGCAACGCCAAGGCGACGGGTCCGAACGACGTGGACACCCGTTCGCGCTGGTCGTGCCTGCACGCCGGTCATGTCCCCCCGTCGAAGGACTTCGTCAACTGCCCGGCCGGCACGATGATGGAGTCGTACCTCGACTTCCCGCAGTGCTGGAACGGCAGGGACCTCGACTCGGCGGACCACAAGAGCCACATGTCCTACCCGGTCAACAACGCGTGCCCGGCGAGCCACCCGGTCCCGGTGCCCAAGCTGCGCCAGGTCCTGCGCTACCCGGTGAACGGGAACCCGGCGGGCTTCCGGCTCGCGTCCGGGCCCGGCTACACCATGCACGGTGACTTCTTCAACGCCTGGCCGGCGGGGGAGATGGAGCGCCGCGTGAAGAACTGCATCAACCCGATCATCAAATGCGGCGCCAACGGGAACCCGTGATGCCGTGGGGCGGCGGTCGGCCGCGCAAGGGTGGTGGGCCGCCGCCCCGTCCGGGCCGTACAAACCTGTCGGGTGTCCTTCCGGCCGCACTGCTGACGCTGGCCCTGCTCGGGACGCAGGGCTGCGGCGGTGGCGACGGCGGTAGCACCGGTGGCGGTGACGGCGGCGCCCGGCCTCCGGCGAAGAGCGCCACACCGTCCTACTCCGCCGACGCCGTCGCGCCCGGCGGCTACAACGCCACCGACCGCGGCTGGGCCCAGCTCATGGCACCCATGAACGAACGCACCCTCCTCCTGCTCGACCTCGTCGCCGACCGCGCGGCCGACCCCGGCCTCTCGGAACTCGCGCGGCGTACGGAGGTGACGCACCGGGACGAACTGGCCCGGCTGCGCGCGGTCCTCAAGGCGACAGGCGCGGCCGGCACCAATCCGCACGAGGGTCATGACATGAAGGGCATGGTCACCGACGCGGAGCTGCGGACCGTCGCCGAGAACCGGGGCAAGGCCTTCGACACCCTCGCCAAGACCTATCTCCGCGAGCACCTCGAACAGGGCATCCTTCTCTCGCGGGGCGAGCAGGACTCGGGAGCCGCGCCCGCCGCGACAGGCCTCGCCAGGGACCTGGGGGAGCGCCGCGCCGGGCAGTTGAAGGAACTGGACCGGCTGGACGGGTGACCGTACCACCGGCCGCGCACACCCATGCCGGGCGCCCGCCGGCGCCCGGCACCCCTTCGGCCGAGCGGCACCGGATCCGGCGCGGCCCATCGAACGTGCGGCTACGGCCGGACCGGCACGGCCACCGACGTGCCCAGGGTCTCCGGCCTGCTGCAGTAGGGCAGTTCGTCCAGCGGGCGGTCGGTGCAGAAGCGAACCACGAGATCGGCGAAGTCCGCGATCCGCTCCACCGGCGCGAGATGATCGGTCTCGTCGATCGTCATGAACCGCGCGCGAGGGAGCTGCGCGGCCACCTCCCGCCCCATCTCCGGGGTGCACAGTGTGTCGTACTCCCCGGTGACCACCAGGCTCGGTACGGCGGGCACCGGCTCCGGCCGGTACCACTCGTGCCGCATCAGCCGGGTGTTGTGCTCCGCCGACTTCCGGAGCTGCTCCGGGTCCTGGCCGGCGATCTGCTGGTACACGAGCCGGGAGACGGCGGCGTGCTTGCGGACCCGGCCCGTGCCGGGCGGCGACATGAAACGGTCGGCCAGCTCACGTGCGATGGACTCCGTCTCGCCCTGGTCGATCATGACCGCCCAGCGCTCCATCGCCGCCGCGTAGTCCGCCGGGATCCGGGTGGTCATCCCGACCAGCAGGAGCCGCGCCAGCATCCCCGGGCAGTGCTGGGCGAAGCGCAGCCCGACTGCTCCGCCGTAACAGGCGGCGACCAGATTGACCCGCGGCACGTCGAGTTCGGTGAGCAACTGCCGTACGGCCGCGGCCAGGAAGTCCACCCCGTACGACGCCGGCAGGAAGTCCGCGGTGCCGTACCCCGGCAGATCCACCGTGATCACCTGGCCCAGCGGGCTGAGCCACTTCTCGTGCCGGATCCACGAGTTGCGGTCCTGGGACGAGCCGCCCAGCACCAGCAGGGGCTCGGTCAGCCGCTCGCCGTTGCGTACGACCCGGCAGGTGTAGCGGAACCCGTCGAAGGCGAGATCCCGCTCCTCGACCGTGGTGCCCGCCAGGCCCGTGCCCATGCCTGTTCCCGCGCCCGCTTCCGTACCCGGGCCCGTCCCCTCGTCCGCCTCCTGCCCCGGGATCAGCGGGCGAGCACTGGGCGGTTCCTGGCCCTGGGCGAGGACGGTGTCGAAGGACATGGATGACTCCAGAGCTGCGGAAGGGACAACGACGTCCCTGCCTGCCTAGCAGTTGATCCGCCCGGACCCCGCATCGCTGACCCGATCGTGGGCGGTTCGCGCCCCGCGGTCCGCCGGTGGATTCGACGGTCGCTCGTGCGGCCGACATATCGGTCGCCCATGCGGCCGCTCCGTCACCGGGTCGGACCGTGTTCGGATCAGCTCCGGCCGTGGGGTGGTGCTCGCACGTTTGACTTGGAGTGCGCTCCAGTTCGTAGCCTTCAGGACATGACCACGTCTCAGCACAAGATCGGATCGGGGTTCGGAGCGCGGAGCACCGCGGCGGACGTACTGCGCGGTATCGACCTCACCGGAAAACTCGCCGTCGTCACCGGCGGCTACTCCGGCCTCGGACTGGAGACGACCCGGGCGCTCGCCGGCGCCGGTGCCCATGTCGTCGTACCGGCCCGGCGGCCCGCGACCGCCGAGGAGGCGCTCACCGGCATCGACGGGGTCGAGATCGACGAACTCGACCTCGCCGATCTCGACAGCGTCCGCGCCTTCGCCGAGCGCTTCGTCGCCTCGGGCCGCTCCATCGACATCGTCATCGGCAACGCCGCCGTCATGGCCTGCCCGGAGACCCGGGTCGGCCCCGGCTGGGAGGCGCAGTTCGCCACCAACCACCTCGGCCACTTCGCGCTGGTCAACCGGCTCTGGCCGGCCATCGAGCCCGGCGGGGCGCGGGTGATCTCACTGTCCTCCGGCGCGCACCACCGCTCGCCCATCCGCTGGGACGACCTGTGGTTCGAGACCGGCTACGACAAGTGGGTGGCCTACGGCCAGGCCAAGACGGCGAACGCGCTCTTCGCCGTGCAGCTCGACGCGCTCGGCCGTGACGCCGGTGTACGGGCGTTCTCGGTGCACCCCGGCGGTATCCTCACGCCGCTTCAGCGCCATCTCGCCAGGGAGGAGATGGTCGCGGCGGGCTGGGTCGACGAGGACGGCAATCCGCTGAACCCCTCCTTCAAGTCGCCCGAGCAGGGCGCGGCCACCCAGCTCTGGGCGGCGACATCGCCCCAGCTGGCGGACGCGGGCGGGGTGTACTGCGAGGACTGCGAGATCGCGGAGCCCGCGGCGGCCGACCCCTCGGTGCGGGGCGGTGTACGGGACTGGGCGACCGATCCCGAGCAGGCGGCGCGGCTGTGGCGGCTCTCGGCCGAGCTGACCGGGGTCGACGCGTTCGCGTCCGCCGTCTGAGCGGACCCCGCGTGCCGGCCGGGGAGGGCTCCCCGGCCGGGCGCGGTACGTTGATCACCGGCCGTTACGATCGACCGGGGCCCACCGGGCCGGGGGAAGGTGGCTCGATGGCCGAACGACCACGGACGACACTCACCGGCGCGGTGCTCGACGCGCCGGACGCGCGCGAGCTGGCCGCGTTCTACCAGCGGCTTCTCGGCTGGACGGTGGCGGCCGACGAGCCCGACTGGGTCAAGCTCGTTCCGCCGGGCGGTGGCGCGGGCCTGGCGTTCCAGTCGGAGCCCGCGTACACCAGGCCCGAGTGGCCCTCCGAGTCCGGCCGTCAGCAGATGATGATCCATCTCGACATCGAGGTCGACGATCTGGACCGCGCCGTCGCGTACGCCGAGGAACTGGGCGCGGTCCCGCACCGCTTCCAGCCCCAGGACGATGTACGGGTCTGTCTCGACCCGGCGGGACACCCCTTCTGCCTCTGGGCGCGGACCTGACCCGGGCCGCCCTCTCCGGTGGATCTCCGCGGGTCCACGAAGATCCGCCGGACACGCCCCAGCCGCTCAGGTGCTCCGGCGTTCCGTGAGGGTCGTCGGCAGGGTGAAACGGCGGCGGGGCGCGGCGGGATCGTTGATCTCGTCGAGGAGCAGCCGGGTGATGGTCCGGCCGATCTCCTCGGTCGGCTGGCTGACACTCGTCAGCGGCGGCACCGTGTGACGGGCCACGATCGAGTCGTCGAAACCGATGACCGCCACATCCTCCGGCACCCGCCGCCCCCGCTCGCGCAGTTCGGTCAGCGCGCCCGCGGCCATCACATCGGACGCGGCGAAGACCGCGTCGATGTCCGGGCGGCGCCCGAGGAGTTCGCCCATGGCGGCCCGGCCGCCCTCCTCGGTGAAGTCCGCCGCCGCGACCAGCGACTCGTCCGGCAGGATGTCCCGCTCGGCATGGGCGTCGCGCCACCCCTGGAGGCGGCTGTCGCCGACATCCATGTCGAGCGGTCCGGCGATGGTGGCGACGACCGTACGCCCCCGGTCCAGCAGCAGCCGTACGGCCTGCGCCGCGCCGCCCGCGTTGTCGGAGTGGACGTGGCTCAGTGGCTCATCCACCGACCGCCGTCCCACCAGGACCGTCGGTATCCGGGTCTTCTCCAGGAACGCAGGCAGCGGGTCGTCGCGGTGGACCGACACCAGCAGCACTCCGTCCACCCGGCGCGCCTCCACGAACCGGATCAGCCGGTCCAGCTCGCGCCGGTCGCGCACCAGGATCAGCAGCAACTGCATCTCGGTGTCGGCGAGTTCACTGCTCACCCCCCGGATCACGGCGGCGAAGTACGGCTCCGCGGCCAGCCGGCTCTCCGACTCGGGGATCACCAGCGCGATGCTGTCGGTCCTGCTGGTGACCAGGCTGCGGGCGGCGGGATTCGGTACGTAGTTCAGTTCCGCGATGGCCGCCTCGACGGCGGTCCTGGCCTTCGCGCTGACCCCTGGGAGGCCGTTGACGACCCGGGAGACCGTACCCCTGCCCACGCCCGCGAGCCGGGCGACCGCTTCCAGGGTCGGCCTCCTGTCCGGCTGTGCGGCGCTGCTCATCCGTCGTCTCCTGCCCTTCGTCCCGGGTGCCGCGCCGTGGCGCTCACCGGGAAATCGTGCGGGGCCGCCGGAGAGCCGGCGGCCCGGGGCCCGCGCCCGTCCATGCCCGTGCCCGTCCGCATCCGGACTCGTCCGGGCACGGAACGGAAAGTGGCCTTGACAAGGCAGGGTCTCCACGGAGAGTCTTCCACAATCGAGTGGGAGCGCTCCCAGGGGCCGGTCCGCCGGACTCCTGATCCGTGGGGGAGGGCTCCTCCGCACCGCACTCCCACGGCCGCACGACCCGCTTGTACGACCGCCGTTCGCCCTCTGCCCGCCCTCTGCGGAAGGACCCCTGTGGCCACCTCGGAAACCGCCCCCGGGCATGCCCCCGACCCCGCGGCGCCCCTGAGCTTCCCGCCCGGCTTCCTCTGGGGCGCCGCGACCGCCGCCTACCAGATCGAAGGCGCCGCGCAGGAGGACGGGCGCACCCCCTCCATCTGGGACGTCTACTCCCGTACCCCGGGCCGGGTACGCAATGGCGACACCGGCGACATCGCCACCGACCACTACCACCGCTGGCCCGAGGACATCGAGATCCTCTCCGGCCTGGGCGTCGGGGCGTACCGCTTCTCGGTCTCGTGGCCCCGCGTCCAGCCCACCGGCAGCGGACCCGCCTCGGAGAAGGGCCTCGACTTCTACCGGCGGCTGGCCGACGGACTGCTGGAGAAGGGCATCCAGCCGGTCGTCACCCTCTACCACTGGGACCTGCCCCAGGAACTCGAAGAAGCCGGGGGCTGGCCCGGGCGCGACACCGCGTACCGCTTCGCCGAGTACGCGGGCATCGTCGCCGACGCGCTGGGCGACCGGGCGGGCACCTGGATCACCCTCAACGAGCCCTGGTGCAGCGCCTTCCTCGGGTACGGCTCCGGTGTCCACGCCCCCGGCCGTACCGAACCCGCCGACACCCTGCGCGCGGCCCACCACCTCAATCTCGGCCACGGTCTGGCGGTCCAGGCGATGCGCGAGCGGCTGCCGGCCGACGCCAAGGTCTCCGTCACCCTCAATCTGCACCATGTGCGCCCGCTGACCGGGAGCGCCGGGGACGCGGACGCGGTCCGGCGTATCGACGCCGTCGCGAACCGGATCTTCACCGGACCCATGCTGGCCGGTGCCTATCCCGCCGATCTGCTGACCGACACGGAGGGGGTCACCGACTGGTCGTTCGTCCGGGACGGCGACACCGCACTCATCCACCAGCCGCTGGACTTCCTCGGCGTCAACTACTACTCACCCACCCTGGTCTCCCATGGGGCCGGCACACATGGGCCCGCCACACATGGATCCGACGGACACGCGGTGAGCGATCACAGCCCCTGGACGGGCGCGGACGAGGTGGTCTTCCACCCCACCCCCGGCGACCGGACCGCCATGGGCTGGACCATCGACCCCAGCGGTCTGTACGAACTGCTGATGCGGGTACGGCGGGACCACCCCGGGCTGCCCGTCATGATCACCGAGAACGGGGCGGCCTTCGACGACTACGCCGCCCCCGACGGCGAGGTCCGGGACCCGGAGCGGATCGCCTATCTCCGGGACCATCTCGCGGCCGTCCACCGGGCCATCGCCTCGGGCGCCGATGTCCGCGGTTACTTCCTCTGGTCGCTGCTCGACAACTTCGAATGGTCGTACGGCTACGGGAGGCGCTTCGGCGCGGTGTACGTCGACTACGCGACCCAGCGCCGCACGCTCAAGTCCAGCGCCCACTGGTACGCCCGGGTGACCCGTACGGGCACCGTACCGCCGCCCGAGTAGCGGGGGCGCCCCGTGGCCCCTAAACGGCGGGACGGACGCCGACGGGAGGGGCCCAGGCTGGGTGGGCGGGCCGCAGCATCAGCCGCTGCCCGCTGCCCGCCTCTGCGGTCTGCGGACCGCTGCTCGCAGTCCGTGGTCCGGCTTGCGGTCTCAGCGCGCGGCCAGCGACTCGTACGCCGCCGCGATGACCGACAGACCGCGTCGGCCGTCCGAACCGCCGCCCGGATTCAGGGTGTTGGTGATGTACGCGACGCTCATCCCGGCGTCCAGGTCGGCCATCGCGACCGAGCCGCCCAAGCCGCCCCATATGCAGGCGCGTTCATTGGGGGAGAAGGGCGCCGCCGGTGAGTTCAGGCCGTATCCCATGCCGTGGCGGACAGGGGCGCCCGTGTACCGGTCGGCGCCGTCGAACTGCACATCGAGGACCCGGTCGGCGACCGCCGGTGACATCAGCCGGGTACCGCCCGATTCACCGGCTCCGGCCAGGACGGAGAGTACGGCCGTGATCGCGCCCGCCGTGCCGTAGCCGCTGGACGCGGGTATCTCGGCGCGGCGCCATTCGGTGGACTCGACGGTGTCCGCCGACACCGGCGGATTGCCGAGTAACTTCCGTAATTGCGCGATCAGTTCGGGCGCCAGCCCCTCCGCCGGCCCGGGCGGGTCGAACAGCGCGGGATGCACCCGGTAGCGCGCGATACGGGCATCGTCCCCGGGGCGCACACCGATGTGGAAGTCCGCACCCAGCGGTTCGGCCAGCCGGGTACGGAAGAAAGCGCCGAGGGACAGCCCGGATATCCGGCGGACGACCTCCCCGACCAGAAAACCGAAGGTGACCGAGTGATAGCCCCACTCGGTCCCCGGCCGCCACCAGGGCGCCTGCGCCGCCAGCAGCCCGGTCGCCCTCTCCCGGTCGTACAGGTCCTCGACCGCCAGCTCATCGTCCCAGGAGGGCAGTCCGGCCGTATGCCCCAGGAGATGGCGTACCAGGACCTCGTCCTTGCCCGCCGCGGCGAACTCCGGCCAGTACCGGGCCACCGGAGCGCCGAAGTCCAACTCGCCCTCGTCGGCGAGGAGATGGGCGCAGAGCGCGGTCATCATCTTGGTGACGGAGAACACCCCGACCAGCGTGTCAGGACCCCAGGGCGTGCTCCGCGCCGGATCGGACCGGCCGCCCCGGAGGTCCACCACGGGTATTCCGCCGAGCCGGACCGAGACCGCCGCGCCGAGGTCGCCGTTGCCGAGCAGCCCGGCCAGGGTGTCCCGTACGGCGGTGAACCGCTCATCGCAGAATCCATGTGTGCCACGGACTCCGTGATCCTCTTCAACTCCGTTCACACCAGGGGGTTCCGCCATCCGGCCCCTTCCGTTTCCCAGGCCAAGCCTCAGCAGATACGCGGCAGTTGCTCACCCAGTGGCAGATCCACCACCCGGGTCCCGCCGAGTCCGGTGTTCACCACCACGATGCCCGGATGGTCCGCCGTACACGTACCGATCACCACCGCTCCTCCGCCCTGCGGATGCGCGCGCATCGCCGCGAGCACCGCGTCGGCGTGCGCCCGCGGTACGAACGCCACGAGCCTGCCCTCATTGGCCACATACAGCGGATCGAGGCCGAGGAAGGCACAGGCGTTGGCCACCGCCTCCGGTACCGGAAGCGCACGCTCCCTGAGAGTGATACCCACTCCGGCCGCCGACGCGATCTCGTTGAGCGAGGTCGCCAGACCGCCGCGGGTCGGATCGCGCAGCGCGTGCAGATCGGGGCAGGCGGTCAGCATCGCCCTCACCAGCGAGGCCAGTGGCGCGGTGTCGCTCTCGACCTCCACCCCGAACTCCAGACCCTCGCGGACACTCATGATGGCCACGCCGTGCTCGCCGATCGGGCCGCTGACGATCACGACATCGCCGGGCGCGGCGCGGCGCGGCCGGATGTCGACACCGTCGGGGATCAAGCCGATGCCTGCCGTGTTGATGTACACGCCGTCGCCGTGCCCCGCGTCCACCACCTTGGTGTCGCCCGTCGCGACAGTCACCTCGGCCGCCCGGGCCGCCGCGCCGAGCGCCTCGGCGATCCGGCCCACCGTGGCGAGCTCGACGCCCTCCTCCAGAATGAACGCACAGGACAGAAAGGCGGGTCGGGCGCCGGTCATGGCAAGGTCGTTGACCGTTCCGTTGACCGCGAGATCGCCGATGCTGCCGCCGGGGAAGAACAGCGGGCGCACGACATACGAGTCGGTGGAGAAGGCCAGCCGTGCCCCGCCGAGGGTGAGCGCCGCGGAGTCGCCGAGTTCCGCGAGGAGTTCGCCGCCGAACGCCGGGGCGAAGAGATGCTCGACGAGTTCGGCGGAGAGCCGCCCGCCCCCGCCGTGCCCCATCACGATCTTCCGGTGGTCGCGGAGCGGTACGGGACAGGCCCACCCGTCGAAGTCCGGTGCGGCGGGGCGCACTCGGGTCCGGACCTCGGGCCGGACGGCGTCCGCCTCGCGGGTCCTGGTCGGCATTGCCTCAGCCAACGGAGGTCACCTCTTCCCGTGTTCCCGATCCGGCGTCGGCCGCCGGGTCCACTGCCGACAGACCTCGGTACAGGTAGTACGCGGCACAGGCGCCCTCGCTGGACACCATGGTGGCGCCGAGCGGGGTGCGCGGGGTGCAGACCGTGCCGAACGCCTCGCACTCGTGCGGCTTGATCAGTCCCTGGAGCACCTCGCCGCTGCGGCAGGCCGTGGACTCCTGGGTTCGGATACCGGTCACGGAGAAGCGGTGCTCCGCGTCGTACGCCCGGTAGGCGGGGGACAGCCGCCAGCCGCTGGCCGGGATCACGCCGATACCGCGCCAGGCCCGGTCGGTGACCTCGAAGACCTCCTCCAGCATGGCGCGAGCGGCCGGGCTGCCCTCCGCCCGTACCGCCCTCGGATAGGCGTTCTCGACGGTGTGCTCACCGGCCTCCAACTGGCGTACGGCGCGCCGGATCCCCTCCAGGATGTCCAGCGGTTCGAAGCCGGTGACGACGATGGGAACGCGGTGCCGGGCGGCGAGTTCGGGGTACTCGGCGGTGCCCATGACCGTGCAGACATGGCCGGCGGCGAGGAAGGCCTGGACGCGGCAGGCGGGCGCGTTCATGATGGCGTCGATCGCCGGGGGGACCCGGACATGGGAGACCAGCAGGCTGAAGTTCTCGATGCCGAGCTTTCTGGCCTGGTGCACGGTCATCGCGTTGGGCGGTGCCGTCGTCTCGAACCCGATTCCGAAGAAGACCACTTGACGGCCGGGGTTCTCGCGGGCGATCCGGAGCGCGTCGAGCGGTGAGTAGACCACCCGTACGTCCGCGCCCTCGCTCTTGACCTTGAACAGATCCCGGCCGCTGCCCGGTACCCGCAGCATGTCGCCGAAGGAGCAGAAGATCACATCGGGCCGGGAGGCGATCTCCAGCGCCTTGTCGATGGTCTCCAGGGGCGTCACACAGACCGGACAGCCGGGTCCGTGGATCAGTTCGACCTCGTCGGGGAGGAGCTGGTCGATGCCGTGGCGGATGATCGAGTGGGTCTGGCCGCCGCAGACCTCCATCAGTGCCCAGGGCCGGGTGACGGTGGCCCGGATGTCGTCGAACAGCCGGGCGGCGAGATCGGGATCGCTGAACTCGTCGAGATACTTCATGGTCTCTCCTCCTGCGGGGGACGGGTCTTGCGCCCCGGGGGCCGGGTGGCGGCAGGCTGGGCGGGGCTCTGGGCGGCCGGGGCTTCCGGCCCGGTGCGGGCGGCATTGGCGGCCCGGGGCTTCGCCGCGCCTCCGGAGCCCTTCGTGCCCCTGGGACGGTCG
>NZ_LATD01000600.1 GCF_000981895.1 Streptomyces odonnellii
GGGACCGTGCCGGGAGCCGAACCCCAGGCCGGGACCGTGCCGGGAGCCGAACCCCAGGCCGGGACCGTGCCGGGAGCTGAGCACCGGTCCGGAACCGTGCCCGAAGCCCAGCACCGGACCGTATCCGAAGCCGAGCACCGGGCCGGAACCCTGCCGGGAGGCGAGCCCCGGGCCGAAACCGTGCCCGAAGCCCAGCACCCGGCCAGGACCGTGCCCGGAGCCGAGCACCCGGCCGGACCCGTGCCCGGGGCTCGGTCCCGGGGGGTGTCGCGGCTCTGGGCCGGGTCCGATGACGCCGCCGCCGGGCTCGTGGCCGCTCTCGCGTTTCCCGAGCGGGTCGCGCGGGCGCGTGGCGGGGCCGCGTTCCTCATGGTTTCCGGGACCGGGGCCGAGGTGGGGGAAGGGTCCGGGCTGCGTGGGGCCGGGTGGCTGGCGGTGGCCGTGGCGGACCGGCCCGCGCACTCGGCCTCCGCGCGGGTGCGGCTCGCCGCCGTCATCGACGAGGACACCGCCCGGGCAGCCGCGGGACGGCTGCGGGTGGCGGGCGAGGAGGTGCGCTGGGAGGACGGCGACGTGGTGGCCCGGCGTGTCGAACGGCTCGGGGCCGTGGACCTCTCCGTACAGCCGTTGAAGCGGCCCGCTCCCGGTCTTCTGCGGACCGCTCTGCTGGACGGTCTGGAGCGGGAGGGGCTCGGGCTGCTGCGGTGGACCCGGGACGCGGAGGCGCTGCGCGACCGGCTGGCGTTTCTGCACCGTGAGGCGGGCGCGCCGTGGCCGGATGTCTCGGACGCCGCGCTGCTGTCCCGTACCGGGGACTGGCTGGAGCCGGAGCTGTCGCGTGCCGCCCGCCGCGCCGATCTGGAGCGGATCGACGCGGGGCAGGCGCTGCGGCGGCTGCTGCCCTGGGCGTCCGGCGACGCGGCGCGGCTGGACGAACTGGCGCCGGAGCGGATCGAGGTGCCCAGCGGCTCGCGGGTACGGGTCGAGTACGGCGGGCCGCAGCCCGTACTGGCCGTGAAGCTCCAGGAGTTGTTCGGGCTGAGCGAGACCCCGAGCGTCGCGGGCGTCCCGGTCCTGGTCCATCTGCTGTCGCCCGCGGGGCGGCCCGCGGCGGTGACGGCGGATCTGGCGTCCTTCTGGCGGGACGGCTATCGCGCGGTACGGGCGGAACTCCGTGGCCGCTACCCCCGCCACCCCTGGCCCGAGGACCCGTCGGCGGCGGTGGCGACGCGTCGTACGAACAACCGGCGCTGAAACGACGGGCGTTGAGCGGAACCGGACCGCCCTCCGTCCGGACGGACGGAGGGCGGCGGGCGGAACTGGGCGCGGGGCCCGCGCCGGGTCAGACGGCGGGAGCGACGACGTTCAGTTCGATGGTGAGCGTCGCGCCGCCCTCGGCCTGGAGGCGGAGCAGGAACGTACCCGCGGTGTCGCTCGCGTAGACCGCCGGGAGCTGGAGGACACCGTTGGCGTCCGTGGTGAGGCCGGTGAGGCTGTGGAGCGGATTGCCCGCCGCGTCCTTGAAGTAGGCCCCCACGGGCGTGGCACCGTCCGCCGAGGTGATCTCGGCGGTCACCGAGACACCGCCGACGGCCACTCCCCCGGACGTCGCCCTGACCTCGACCGTGCCGAACTCCGCGCCGGGCGCGGCCGTCAGCGCCCCGTCGGTGGTCCTGGCGAGGGCGTCCACCTGGCGGGCCGTGACGCTCGCGGTGTACTCGACGGCGTCGACGCCCGCGACGGCGACCGAGGCCCGGACCGTGAACTCACCGGTCTGCTCGCCCGCCTGGAGGGCCGGCGCGGTGGCCGTACCGTCCGCGCCGGTCTCGACGGTCACGCTGGACGCGCCCCCGGAGAAGCTCGCGTCGGTGCTGCCGATGATCTCGAAGTGCACGGGTACGCCGGCCATGGCCTTGCCGGACGCGTCCTCCGCCCGTACCCCGGGGCGCTCGCCGAACGCACTTCCGGCCACGGCGCTCAGCGCGCCCGAGGCCGTCTTCTCGATCCGGGCGACAACGGGGTCCGGGGCAGGGGTGCTGGGGTCGCCGGTGCCCGGCGCCGGCGACCCCAGCACCCCTGCCCCGG
>NZ_LATD01000601.1 GCF_000981895.1 Streptomyces odonnellii
TCCGCGCCGCGCCCGTCCAGCACCTCCAGGAGAAGACTCCCTCGTCCGCGCCGCCGCCCCCGAGCCGCCCCTCCCAGGCACCGCAGGGCGGATCGCTCGGGCCGGGCGACTCGGGACCCGAGGTGGTGGAGTTGCAGCACCGACTGGAGGAGGTCCGGCTGTTCTACGGCCAGGCGGACGGGCAGTACGACGACCGCGTCGAGCGCGGCGTACGCATCTACCAGTCGTACAGGGGCATCGAGGGCGACCCGGAGGGCGTGTACGGGCCGAACACCCGGCGGGCGCTGGAGGCTGAGACCCGGGGGCGCGGTCGACGCCACTGAGCCGCTTTGTATAGTATCGAAACAAAGTGGTTCCGCCCGTATACCCTGACCGGCGGGCGGAGCCGCTTCTGTCTGCTCCGCCCGCTCCGTTCCGCCGCTGCGTCACACCCGGCCCCCGCCGCTTGCCCTGTCCCGTTTGTCTCCGCTCCCGCGCCTCTGGAGTCCGCCGATGACGGCCACCACCGCCACCACGACGCCCGTTTCCGTCCTGACCACCCGCGCCCTCCTCCTCGACATGGACGGCACGCTCGTCAACTCCGACGCGGCCGTGGAGCGCATCTGGCGGCGCTGGGCGGTCGGCCAGGGGCTGGACCCGGAGGAGGTGCTCAAGGTGGTCCACGGCCGGCAGGGTTACGCGACGATGGCCGCCCTGCTCCCCGACCGGCCCATGGAACAGAACCTCGCCGACAACGAACGGATGCTGGCCGAGGAGACCGCGGACACCGAGGGCGTCGTCCCGATTCCCGGCGCGCCCGACTTCATGGCGGCCATCGCCGACCTGCCCCACGCCCTGGTCACCTCGGCGAACGTCCCCCTGGCCGAGGCCCGGATGACCGCGGCCGCGCTCCCGATGCCAAAGACCCGCGTCACGGCCGAGAGCGTCGCCGCGAGCAAGCCGCACCCGGAGGGCTTCCTGTTGGGCGCGGCCGAGTTGGGCTTCGCACCCGAGGACTGCGTGGCGCTGGAGGACTCGGAGGCCGGCATCACGGCGGCCCGCGCGGCGGGCATGCGCGTGGTCGGCGTGGGCCCGCGGGCCGCGGCACTGACCCCGGACATCCATGTCCAGGACCTGACGGAACTGCGGGTGGAAGCGCTCCCGACGGGCGAAATCCGCCTGCACACGGGGTCGTAGCCCGGGAACCTCCGGCACGGCCCGGTCCGGTCCGCCGTCGGCGGGGCCTTTCGTCGGCGTACGCGAGGCCACCGCCCCAAACGACCACCACACCTTCGCGGGCGGCAGACCCGCATCCACCGGACGATCGCCCCGCCGTCTCACTCGTCCCGGTGCAGCCTTCCCCGCGCGACCAGTTCGAGCACCGTACCCACCGCCACCGCCTGCACCGCCATCAGTGCCACCAGTACGAAGAGCTGTACCGCGCCCGCCTGTACCGGGGAGGCGCCGCCCAGGAGCATGCCGACGAAGGCGCCCGGCAGGGTGACCAGGCCCACCGTTCTCGTCTGGTCCAGGCCCGGCAGCAGCGCGTCCGCCGCCGCGGGCCGGGCCACCTCCATCCGGGCGTCCCGTTCCGGCAGCCCGAGCGCGAATCCCGCCTCGACCTCGCCGCGCCGCGCGTGCAGTTCGTCCAGCGCGCGCCGCCCGCTGAGCACCGTCGAGGTGAGCGCGCCGCCGATCAGAATGCCGACGACCGGGATCACCGCGATGCCCTTGAGCGGTACGACGCCGGTCAGCAGCAGCGCGGCCATGACGGGCGCCACCCCCGCCCCGATCGGCAGGGCGGCCCACCACCAGGTCCGGTTACGGGTGACCCGCCGCCCCGCGGTCCGTACGGCGACGGCGTACATCAGCGCCACAAAGCCGAGCAGCGGCGCGACCGCCCCGATCACCCAGCCGATCACCAGCGAGACCGCGCCGAGCTGGACCGCGGCCCGTACGCCCGCGACCGCGATCTCACGGGCCCGCCCGAGCCGCGCGAACGCGGCCACGCCCACGGCTGCCACCAGCAGCAGCCCGAGCACGACCCAGAAGGTGACATCGACCCGCAGCAGCACGCCCCCAGCCTAAGCCGCGCCCACCCGGTCCGAGCC
>NZ_LATD01000602.1 GCF_000981895.1 Streptomyces odonnellii
ATCCAGAGGCCGGTGTTGCCACCGTCGCCACCGTCGCCGTCGCCGGAGGAGGCAGCCGGGGCGGGGGCGGGCTGCTGAGCCTTGTCGACGTTCCCGTCCGTGTCCTTCGAAGTCTCGGCGGACGGCGACGCGGAAGCGGCGGCCGCGAGGTCGGGCAGCGGGTACTCGTCGGCGGGGCCGGGGTCGCCGGGGTTGGTGAGGGCTATGCGCGGGCGGACGAAGCCGTACCCGACGGAGTCGTTCCGCTCGGCACCGCTGGTCGGACCACCGGCCGTGTTGAGCATGACGCGCAGCACCTGGTTGTTCGTCCAGTCCGGGTACTTGGACCAGATGAGGGCGGCGGAGGCGGAGGCGAGAGCGGTGGCGTCACTGGTGCCGCTGGTGTTGCAGAGGCCGGTCTCACCGGCGCAGGCTGTGATGATGTCGGTGCCCGGCGCGACCAGATCCACTTCTGGGCCGCGCTGCGATTCGCGGGTGGCTTTGGCATCCTTGCCCACCGCGCCGACGCCTACAACACCCGGTGTCGCGGCAGGAAATTCGACATCAAGGCCTTGATTTCCACTGTTGCCGACTGCGGCGAAGATGAGTTTGCCCTTGCTCAGCGCATACTTCACGGCTTCACGAACAGCGGCGCCGTCGTAAGGGCTGCCGAGCGAGATATTGATGACTTTCGCCGCCGAATCGACCGCGTACCGAATGGCCTCGGCCTTTTGCTCGTCGGCCTGCCTACCGGCGCTAAGGTCCACCCTGATCGGAAGGATCTTCGCCCCGGGAGCGAGACCGAAAGCGCCGTCCCCGCCATGGCTCTTGCCCGTCGCCGCGATCAGCGCCGCCATGCCCGTACCGTGATTGCCGAAGTCGTCGCGCTCGTCCCCGGGCTTCACAGAGAAGTCCTTGCCCGGCAGCACTTGGCCTTCCAGGTCGGGCTCCGGATCCACACCCGAGTCGATGACCGCGACGGTGACGCCCTCACCCGTGCTGGTCCGCCACATCTCCTCGGCCTTCATGACGTCGAGATGCCACTGTCTCGACCTGACCGTCTCGGCGTGGGCAGGGGTGGCTGCCACGCCCGCCAGCAGCAGCCCCAGAGAGCCGGATATGAGCACGTTCCACCGGGTGGCTCGGGTGCTGCTGGCGCGCATGTACGGTCCTTCTCACCGGATTCGGGCAGGGACGGGAGTTCAGTCGATGACCGGCGGCACGATGCGGCGACCGCCCTGCTGCCAGGTCTCTTCGTCTTCTGTCAGGTAGTCGGGGCGCTGTCCGTCCTCGTCCTCGGGGCGCCGACCGGGCCGCTGCGGGGAGTGCAGTGTCACGCCGGGGCGTCCCGTCTGTCCCGAGCGGGCTCCGCCGTCCGCCCCCGCGCCACGGACCAGGCCCGAGCCGCCAGGGGTGAAGGGGCGGCCGACGGCCGTCCCTGGCTGCTGCGGCCGACCAGCCACCATGCCGCCGGTCTCACCCGCCAGACGACGCCCGGCAGCCGTGCCGCCGGAAGCGCCGGCGCCACCGCCCGTCGTGCCACCGCCGGTCGCACCGCCCATCGGCGGACGGCCGTGCATCGCCTCGCCGCCCACGACCGTGCCGCGCGGGATCCCGCCCGAGGGACGGCCCGAAGCCTGCGGCGGTACGGGACGACCACCGACAATGCCGGTGTCCCGTGGCATCCGCCCGCCTGGAGAACTGGCGAGTGGCGACTGCCCGGAGAGCGAAGGCGGACGGACACCGCCGACCCGGCCTCCGCCGGGCGGCGAGCCGGGGTTGCCGCCGAACGCGGGCGGAATCAGCCCAACCGGGGGCATGCCGCCATCGGGACGGCCCACCGGAGGAACCACGCCCGGAGTCCCGGTCGGCGGAACCTGGGTCGGGGGCAGCGTGGCCACGCTGTCGATCTCCATGGCCACAGGACGTTCCGCAGAGGGCGACGTCGTCTGGACCTGCGTGGGAAGCCCCGTCATCGGCGGAACGTTCCGGGACTCCGACGAGACCTGATGACTCGTGCCCACGTAAGCGCCGGACGCACCGCCGCCGCCCGTGCTCTGCCCCGTGGACCAGGAAGCGTCGGACGAGCCGTAACGGGTCGCATCGGGCACGAACGCCTGCGGCGGCGGCGGAAACACCGGCGGGTCCTGCGCCCCTATCACCGACGACGACAGCGAGTACGACTGCGCCAGCTTCGTCATCTGCTGGACGGCTTCCGCGTGGTCCTCTCTGAGCTTGGCCCGCGCCTGCGACGCGATCATCTGCGAATCGGGGTCGTTGTGGAACTCCCGGGCCGCGTCAAGGTTCCCCTGCGCCGAGGCGTCCACCGGCGGAAGCGCGGCCTTGACCTCCCTGAGCGTCTGGGCCGCGTCACCCATCCACACGGCGCCGACGTCCGTGTAGTCCGCCAGCAGCAGCGTGGCCTTCCAGGTCTGGTCGCCCCATGCCTCGAACGCCTCGCCCGCCTCACCCCGCCAGTCCACCGAAGTGATGTACGTCTTGAGATCCTGGCCGATGGTGTCGATCGCCTGAGCCGCCTCGGCCAGCAGCTCGGCGTGGCTCTTGAGCGTGTCAGGGTTCGCGGCCTCGATCATGTTCCGCAGTTGCTGATGCGTGTGCGCCTCGAAGTCGGTGGTCGCCGCGTACGATCCGCCGCCCCCGCCGTTGTCAAGCATGGCTTCGGCCCCTCATATCCCCGTACCCCCGTATTCCCAAGTCCCCGTGTCGGCCAGGCCGGCCTCAGAATGCGCTGCCGGCGTCCGTGCCGCTTTCCCCGGCGGGCGCCCCGCCCGCCACACGCTCCTGCTCCCCGCGCCGTTCCTCCTCGCGGCGGTCGTACTCCTCCTGCGCGCTCTGGCTGATGCGCTGCATACGCCGCCTGATGTCGTCGTCGATGTTCTCGTACCCCCTGCGGGAGCCGTCGACGGCGATGCCCAGGGCCTCGATCTGGCCCGCCAGTCCCCGGGAAAGGTTCTGGAGTTCAGTGTGAACCTTCTTGTACACCCCGTACAGTTCGTCCGCCTCGCTGAATCCCGTACCGAGGTCGCCCCGGGCGACCT
>NZ_LATD01000603.1 GCF_000981895.1 Streptomyces odonnellii
CCCCAGGGCCCCGCCGGAACCGCCCCGCGGTCCTCGCACTCGCCTACGCCCCCGGCCCCCTTCCGGCCGCAACCCGGGGCCCGGCGGCAGCCCAGAGGCAGGCCGCCACTGCCCCTCGCCCTCGGCTTCCTCACCCTTGCGCTCGCCGCGGCCGTCGTCGCCGGGCTCGCCCTCGGCTCCGTGTGGATTCCGCCCAGGCAGGTGATCGAGGTCCTCACCGGACGCGCGGAGCCCGGCCCGTTCCGGACCATCGTGCTCGATGTGCGGCTGCCGAGGGTGCTGCTGGGGGCCGTGGTCGGGGGCGGGCTGGCCGTTGTCGGGACCGTCCTCCAGGCGCTCGTACGGAACCGCCTCGCCGACCCGTTCCTCCTCGGGATCTCCTCCGGCGCCTCCACTGGTGCCGTGCTGGTCCTCGTGCTGGGCATCGGCGGCGGGGTGACCACCACCGTCGCCATGCCGGCCGCCGCCTTCGCCGGATCGCTGCTCGCGCTGGCGCTCGTGTACGGGCTGGCCCGGCGCGGCCCGACGATGAGCGGGGGCGGGCTCGTCCTCGCCGGGGTGGCCGTCTCGTACATCCTCTCCGCGCTGACCACTCTGATCCTGGTCGTCTCCGCCAGGCCCGAGCACTTCCAGGAGGCCCTCTTCTGGTCGCTGGGCGGCCTCGGCAGTGCCCGGTGGGCCACGCTCGTACCGCCCGCCGTCGCCCTCGTCGCGGGCACCGCCCTGCTCATGGCGCTGGCCAGGCCGCTCGATCTGCTGCTGGCCGGGGAGGAGGGCGCGACCGTCCTCGGTCTCGACACCTCGCGTTTCCGGGCCGCGGTCTTCGTACTCGCTTCCCTGGTCACCGCCGTGATGGTCGCCGCGAGCGGCGCGGTCGGCTTCATCGGACTGCTGGTGCCGCACGCCGCGCGGATGGCCGTCGGCGCCGGGCACCGGGCACTGCTGCCGGTCGCCGCGCTGGCCGGGGCGGTCGCGCTGGTCGTCGCCGACCTCGCGGCCCGTACCCTCGCCGCGCCCCAGGACATCCCGGTCGGCGTGCTGACCGCGCTCATCGGCGGCCCGGTGTTCCTGTGGCTGATGCGCCGCCGTCCGGAAGGAGCCCCGGAATGAGCGACCGTACGAGCACCCGCACCCCGGGCCGACCGTCCGCCCCGGCCCCCGCCGCCGAACTGCGCGTCGAAGCGCTCTCGTACGAAACCGACGGCCGCCTTCTCGTCGACCGCGTCGAACTGACCGCCGCCCCCGGCGAGACCGTCGGACTCGTCGGCCCCAACGGCAGCGGCAAGACCACCCTGCTTCGCTGCGTGTACGGAACGCTCCGCCCCACGGCCGGACGCGCCCTCCTCGACGGCGACGACCTGCACACGATGTCCCCCAAGGCCAGGGCACGCCGCGTCGCCGCCGTCCCGCAGGACGGCGGGGTCGACTTCGAGCTGACCGTCCGCGAAGTCGTCGCCATGGGCCGCTCGCCCCACAAGCGCTTCTGGGAGGCCGACACCGCCGCCGACACCGCACTCGCCACCGCCGCCCTCGACCGGGTCGGTATCGCCCCGCTCGCCGACCGGGCCTTCCCGTCCCTCTCCGGCGGCGAGCGGCAGCGCGCGCTCATCGCCCGCGCCCTGGTGCAGCGGCCGGCCCTGCTCGTACTGGACGAACCGACCAACCACCTGGACATCCGCCACCAGCTCGATGTCCTGACCCTGATCAGCCGCTCGGGCACCACCAATCTGCTCGCCCTGCACGATCTGAACCTGGCCGCCTACTACTGCGACCGCATCCATGTCCTCCAGGACGGCCGGACCGTCGCCTCGGGCCCGCCGCGCTCCGTGCTGACCCCCGAGCTGCTCGCGGAGGTGTACGGAGTGAGAGCGGAGATCAACACCCACCCGGTCACCGGCGCCCCCACCGTCGTCTACCTCCCGTAGCTCCCGCCCCGCGCTCCCGGCTCCGCACGCTTCCAGGCCCGCCGTCCACGTGTTCAGGACCGAAGTCCACCTGTCCAGGACTGTCGTCCACGTGACGAACGTCCTTGGTCCGCCATACGAGATCACATGCCGGGCCGCGGACCGGGAATCGATACGATGAACCCATGGTTTTCCATGACGTGAGCGACAAGACGCCGAGCACCCCGCTGCTCGTCGCGCGGCTGCACGTCGACCTGTGCCGCCTCGCCAGCGCCATCTGTCCGGGCGGCGCGGTCCTTTCCGCCGGCCGCGCAGGCTGAGCGACGGCCGCGAGCGCCGCCCGCCGTACCCGTCCCGTACCGCATCACCCCCTCGCGCGGGGGCCCGAGCCGCGCGCCCGTCACGCCATCTCCCGACAGGAGCCCACGCCATGGCCATCGAGGTCCGCATCCCGACCATCCTCCGCACCTACACCGACGGCGCGAAGGCCGTCGAGGGCACCGGCGACACGCTCTCCGAGCTGTTCACCGACCTCGAAACCCGGCACGCCGGCATCCGGGAGCGGCTCATCGACCCCGCGGCGGGCGACCAGCTCCGCCGCTTCGTGAACGTCTACCTCAACGACGAGGACGTCCGCTTCCTCGACGGGGTCGCCACCAAGCTCGCGGACGGCGACAGCGTCACGATCCTCCCGGCGGTGGCCGGCGGGGCGCTCGAATCGAACCCGGCCTGATGCGGTACGACTCCCCGCTGGCGGCGGTCGGCAACACGCCCCTGGTACGGCTCCCCAGGCTGTCCCCGTCGGACGACGTACGGATCTGGGCCAAGCTGGAGGACCGCAACCCCACCGGATCCGTCAAGGACCGGCCCGCCCTGCACATGGTCGAGCAGGCCGAGAAGGACGGGCGGCTCACCCCGGGCTGCACCATCCTGGAGCCCACCAGCGGCAACACCGGTATCTCGCTCGCCATGGCAGCCCGCCTCAAGGGCTACCGCATCGTCTGCGTCATGCCGGAGAACACCTCCCAGGAGCGGCGCGACCTGCTGACGATGTGGGGCGCGCAGATCATCTCGTCCCCGGCGGCGGGCGGCTCCAACACGGCGGTACGGGTGGCCAAGGAGCTGGCGGCCGGGAATCCGGACTGGGTGATGCTGTACCAGTACGGCAATCCCGACAACGCGGGCGCGCACTACGCCACCACCGGGCCCGAGATCCTCGCCGACCTGCCGTCCGTCACGCACTTCGTGGCGGGGCTCGGCACGACGGGCACGCTGATGGGCGTCGGGCGGTTCCTGCGAGAGCAGAAGCCCGACATCAAGATCGTCGCCGCGGAGCCGCGCTACGACGACCTCGTGTACGGGCTGCGCAACCTGGACGAGGGCTTCGTGCCCGAGCTGTACGACGCGTCCGTCCTCACCACCCGCTTCTCCGTCGGCTCGGCCGACGCGGTCGCCCGTACCCGTGAACTGCTCCAGCAGGAGGGCATCTTCGCGGGCGTCTCGACCGGCGCGGCGCTGCACGCGGCGATCGGGGTCGGCCGCAAGGCGGTCAAGGCGGGCGAGAGCGCGGACATCGTCTTCGTCGTCGCGGACGGCGGCTGGAAATATCTGTCCACGGGCGTCTACACGGCGGCCACCACGGAAGAGGCCATCGAGACCCTGCACGGCCAGCTCTGGGCGTAACCGGGTGACGCAGTGGCGCGGTGACGCGCGCGCGACGTGTGAGGTGACACGCGACGTGTGAGAGCGCGCGGTGCGCCGGTCCGGGCCTTCGAGTCCGGGGCTCCGGGTCTGGGCCTCCGGACCGGCGGGCTCCGTCCGGGCCTCCGGCGCCCGTGGCCGGAACACCCCGGGTGGGTCCCAGGGCCCGGCGCCGTGCCCGTACCCCCGCCCCGTACACGCCGTACCGGATCGCACCCCCGGCCCCCCGCCCGACTCGGGCCGGGGGCCGCAGCCGTCTCCAGGGCTTCTCCAGGCGCTCCCCGGACCCCCTCCGGCAACGCAAGACCCCGCCGTGGCAGTCCATCCGAACCGGTGACAGCGCAGGTGAGTTCTCCCACAACGGACCGTCGTGGAGGAGCGACCAGCCCTTTCGCGCTTTACGCTCGACAAACCGCACAACCCCCGTCGCCCCCCTTCCACGCCACGGAGGTTCACGCTCCATG
>NZ_LATD01000604.1 GCF_000981895.1 Streptomyces odonnellii
GGCGAGGACGGGGGAGGAGACGGGGGCGGACCCACCGCCTCGGCCTCCGTAACACCCTCGGATTCCCCCGCGCCGTCCGTCACGACGGGCGATCCGGGCGGGTCCGGCAATCCGCCGGGCGACTCGCCGGACACCCCCTCGGGCAGCCCGTCGGTCCCCGGCTCCGGCGGTGCCCCGGGTTCCGGCGGTCCGTCCGGCGGCGGTACGTCCCCGCAGGGCGGGCTCGCCGCGACGGGAGCCGGTGTGCTCGTGCCCCTCGCGGCGGCCGTCGCCGCTGTCGCGGCGGGGAGCGTCGCGTTCCTCGCCGTACGCCGACGCCACCGTACGCGTGACCGTACGCGTGCCCCGGGCGGAGAGCCCGAACAGGCGTGACACCTGCCCCGGGGCCGTGCCGACGAGTGCCCTGCCCCGGGGCCCCGTCCAGGAGACCCGGGGCACACGCCGTCCACGCCCCGCCCCTCCACACCCAGGAAAGGGAGGAGCCCGATGCGGGCCCCACTCCGCATGTCCGCCGCGCTGGTCGTGGTGTCCGCACTGCTCACCGCGTGCAGCGGACGCTCACAACCAGGCGCGTCCGACAGCGCGTTGACCGTCTCGGCCACCACCGCCATCATCGCTGACCTGGTCGGCCAGGTCGGCGGCGACCGGGTCGATGTGACGTCGATCGTGCCGCACCACGGCGACCCTCATTCGTACGAGCCCAGCCCCGGAGACGCGGCCAAGGTGGCACGGGCCGATCTCGTGTTCAGCAACGGACTGCTGCTCGAAGAGCCAGGGATCATGAAGATGGTCCACACCAACACCCGCGAGGGCGTTCCGAAGGTGGCCATCACGGAGACGCTGGAGAAGTACGGCGGCTCGGTGATCAAGCTCAAGGAGGACCTCGGACTCGATGTGCTCTGGCTGGGCTGGGCGGTGGAGGGCGAGGTCGCGGGCGAGGGTTCCCAGGTGCGTACGACCGCCGTCGGCCTGACGGGACCCGGTGACCTGCACGTATATCTGACGGACACACTCGGCCGGCCCACGAGCTATGTCGACTCCACGGACGGCTTTGACGCGAAGGACTCCTTTGCTCTGCCGCCCGAGGCCCATACACATGTCAACTGGTCGTTCAGCGAGCCCGGAACGTACCGGCTGACGGTCGAAGGCCGGACCGAGACGCTCGACGGGAAGACCGCGGAGATCGGGCGCGGCACGGTGACCTTCGAGGTCGGCGGCTCACCGGCCGGGTCCGGCGCGCCGGGGGCATCCGCTCCGTCGGCGGCACCCGGTGCGCCCAGCGGCCGTACGGTCCTCGACAGCGGGCACGCCGACGTCGCGCTCAACGCCGAGAAGGGCCAGGTGTACGTACGCGTCGACGACCCGGAGACCGGGGAACGCACCCATCACCCGGCCGGCGAGGTGGTGATGTCCGTGCCGGATCGCGCCAGGGCGCGGGTGCCGGAGGGGGACGCCTTCCGGTTCCTCGGAACGCCCGGCGCCGATGTGTGGGTGCTGCCGCAGGCCGTGCTGGGCAAGCATGTGCACGGCGATCTGGACCCGCACGCCTGGGAGGACGTCGCCAACGCCGAGGCGTACGTACGACGCATCGAGGCCGAACTGATCAAGGCCGACCCAGAAGGCCGCAAGGTCTACGAGGCCAATGCGGCACGGTACTTGAAGCAGCTCGGCGCGCTGGACCTGGAGGTCGCCCGACGGCTCGCGGCCATCCCGGCGGACCGCCGCAAGCTCATCACCACCCATGACGCCTTCGGCTATCTCGCGAAGGCGTACGCCATGGAGGTCGTCGGCTTCGTCGTACCCGTTCCCAGCCAGGAACCGAGCGCGGCCGAGGTGCGCGCGCTCGGCGACACCATCCGCGAGAAACGGGTCCCGGCCGTCTTCCTGGAACCGAATCTCGCCGCGCGCGCCGATGTGCTGCGCCGGGTCGCCGAGGACGAGGGCGTACGGGTCTGCACCATCTACGGCGACTCGTTCGACGACAAGATCCACGACTACATATCGATGATGCGGCACAACGCGGGCGAGCTGGCCCGGTGCCTGGGGAGGACTGGCTGATGGTGACGGGCGAACGGGACACACACGACGGACACAACACATGGGGTGCGCTTCGGGCCGGTGGTGCTGGTGGTGTCAGTAGTGCCGGTGGTGCGCGCAAGGGGACCGGCGTACGACTCGTGGCGGCCGCTGCCGCTTCGATGGCCGTTGCCGTCGCGGTGATACCGGGCAACGGGCCCACCGCTCAGGCGGCCACCGGCGCTCCGGAGGCGGTCGCGGCGGTTCCGCAGGCGCGGGTCACTCTCGGGGAGCGGGGGCTCGGACTGGGGCGCGGCGGGCTCGTCGCGATCGACGACACACACCGGACGCCGGTCCCGGACGACTCCGCGTACGCCTTCCTCGGCGCACCGGGCACACCGGTCTGGGAGATCACGGACGCGCCGTGGGACACCTCGGGCATCGCGCCGGGCGGCGTACGGGACGACACGGTGCGCTGGTCGCTCGCTGCCGTGGAAGGGCCCGGCACGGTCGCCGTGTACGAGACGACGGGCGCGCGGCCGACGGTGCGGTTCGACAGCTCGGACGGTCTGCCGGACGGTTACGACCTGCCGACCGGCGCGAGCGGCGACACCCGGTGGGCCTTCGGCGCGGCCGGGGCGTACACACTGACGTTCACTGCGGCCGCGCGGGAACGGGACGGGAAGGCGCTCGCGGCGTCCGTACGGTACGAGGTACGGGTCGGGGGCGACACCGCGCCGCACATTCCCGCGATGCCGTCCCGGCCGTCAGTTCCGCCGGCGGCTCACCAGGACGCTGCGGGCACGGCGGCCCCCGCGTCGAGCCATGCACCGGAAAGCCCCGCGCACGCACTGACTTCGGCGGCGAGACAGTTCTCGGAAGCACAGACGCAGGTGTCGGAGGCGCGGCTCGCCCAGGAGAGCACCGAGGGCAGGGCCGAGGGAAAGGCCGACACCACCGAGAAGGTGCTCGACAACGGGCACATCGACTTCGCAGCCCGCGTCGTCGACGGGAAGATGCAGATCCACATCAAGGACGGCACGGTGGCCGGGAAGACGACCTGGCGGGAGCCGTCGTCCGTGGTTCTGCACGTCAAGCCCGCCGCGAGGAAGGAGATCCCGGACGGCGACGACTTCGCGTTCCTGGGCAGGCCTGGCGACCCGGTGTGGCTGCTCGACCAGGTCCAGCAGGACGGGCAGTTGTGGCCCGGCTGGTCCACGGAGAACATCGAGCCGGGGAAGACGAAGGGCACTGTCGGATTCAAGCTGGCCAAGGCCGAAGGACCCGGTGTTTTCGCGCTGTACAACTACGACGGGATGTCCGGCGCGACCATCCGTTTCAACAGCGGCGACGGTGTGCCCGACACCTTCGACGTACCGCAGAACACGCACGCGCACGGCGGCTGGGCCTTCGGCAAGGAGGGCGTGTACCGGCTGACGTTCACCATGTCGGGCACACTCGCGAACGGGAGTCCGGTCAGCGACACGGAGACGGTGGCCTTCGTGGTGGGGGCGACCGATCCGAACACGGTTCAGTCCGGCGGCGGCACGGGCAATCCGGGTGACGCCTCACCCGATTCGCCAGGCGGCGGAGAGCCGGGAACGGACTCCGGTGCCGACGGCGGGGCTTCGTCGTCCGGCAATGACGGTGGCGGCGATGACGGGGCCGGTGGTGACGGGGCGCGGACGGCGGACGGCGGGACGTCCGGGGCGATGGCACATACCGGGGCCGATGGACTTCTGCTGATCGGCGTGACGGCGGCCGGGCTCGCGGCGGCCGGTACGGGCTTTGTGGTCGTGACACGGCGCGGCCGGCGGGGGACGGCATGACACCGGCCGACGTACCTGCCGGTCCGTCCGGCGACACGCCCGCGGGCGTGCCCACCGCGCCCACGGCCCTTCCTACCGCTGAACCCGCCGACTCGGCCCCGCCCGCGCCCGCGCCACTGACCGTCGACGCCGTCTCCGTGCGACTCGGCGGACGCCTCGCCGTGTGCGAGGCGGGACTCGTGGTACGCGAGGGCGAACTCGTCGGGCTGCTCGGGCCGAACGGCGCCGGGAAGACGACGCTGCTACGGGCGGTCCTCGGCCTGCTGCCCCTGGCATCCGGCACTGTCACCGCGCGGGCGCGTATCGGTTACGTGCCCCAACGGCACGAGTTCGCCTGGGACTTCCCCGTCGATGTGCGGGGTGCCGTGCTCTCGGGACGTACCCGGCAGATCGGCTGGCTGCGGCGAGCCGGGGCCCGCGACCGGGCCGCCGTCGACGAGGCGCTGGAGCGTACGGGGCTGACCGCGCTGCGGAGGCGCCCCGTCGGTGAGCTGTCGGGCGGACAGCGGCAGCGGGTCCTGGTGGCCCGCGCCCTGGCCACCGAGCCGGACGTACTGCTGCTGGACGAGCCGTTCACCGGAGTCGACGTACCGACACAGGACGTGCTCGGTGACCTGCTCGCGAGGCTGGCGCGGGAGGGGCGGGCGTTGCTGATGACCACCCACGACCTGGCCGCGGCGGCCCGCGCCTGCACGCGCGTGGTGCTGCTCAACAGAAGTGTGGTGGCCGAGGGCGGTCCCGGACTGCTCTCGGACACGGAGCAGATGCTGCGGGCCTTCGGACTGGACCGGGCGATCAACGGGACAGCCTCGACCACCGCCACCGCCACCGCCACCGCCACCGCCACCGCCACCGGTTCTGGTTCTGGTTCCGGCTCCGCTTCCACCCCCGCCAAGGTGGTGACGACATGATGGAGTTTCTGCTGGAGCCCTGGCAACTCCCCTTCATGTAGCGTGCGTTCGCGGTCGCCGCGGTCGTCGGACTGGTGTGCGGTGTCGTCGGTGTGT
>NZ_LATD01000605.1 GCF_000981895.1 Streptomyces odonnellii
CAGGGCGGGGGAATGGGGGGAGGGGAACTCCACGCGAGTCGACGCTGGCTCGCGCGCTCATGGAAGCGCTCCCACGCCGCCATGATTGCCACCGCGGCTGATCACTGTCAACAGCCCCCTCGCACCCTGCCCCGCCGTGGCCTCGACTTCGCCGTCCCGCATAGCTCCATCCGCTTTTGTCACCGAATGAGGCATATTCAATGGCTACTTGAAGCTCTCGTGCGGTCACTTTCCGCCATCGTGAATATGTCAACGCGGTAACGCGGGCGCTAACCCGTCCCTGATTGCTGACATCGTTGTCCGATCTGTGCTGCTGAAACGACCCGTAGATCGTCTACGATCCCGGCCCGGCTCTCCGTGTCCCGCTGGCCTGTTACCGCCGCCCGGTGGCCTTCCCGTGCGAGTGCCCCCTGGGCACGCCCGGCCGAACATGTCATGGTTCTCCGCGGCATGGGCTCACCTGGGCCGATGTCTTGAACACAGCCGGCCGTTGGCCCGGTGCGAGGCTCCGTCCGCGGGTTCGAAGGCGAACCGCGGCGCCCTCTTCACCCGCTCGACTCCCCTGCGCCGCCACCTGTTCCACGGCGGCGGGCACAAGGAACGAGGACGCGAATGAAACGTTGCAATCGCATGGCCAAGAATGCGGCACAGCCAGGCCGTCGGACCGTCGCCCCTCCGGCCCGAAAGGTGGACACGTGCTTAACCGTGTCGTAGTGACGGGCAGTAACGGCATGCTCGGTACCGCTCTGGTGGAGCGGCTGGCGGCCGACGGACGCGAGGTGGTCGGCCTCGACATCGTGCACCGGCAGGACTCCGCGGCCTCCCGGGTCGTCCACGCGGACATACGCGACGCCGACGCGGTACGGGCGGCGGTCCGCGGGGCCGATCTCGTGGTGCACAGCGCCTCGGCCCTGCCGAGCTATCCGGCCGAGCAGATCGACTCCATCGTCGTCGAGGGCACGAGAACGGTGCTCAGCGAGTCCGGACGGATGGACGTGCCCCGCGTCGTGTATCTCTCGACCGGTTCCGTCTACGGACTGCCCACCCAGGTGCCCACACCGGAGACCCTTCCCCGGCGGCCCATCGACCCGTACGGCAGAGCCAAGGCCAGAGCCGAGGAACTGGTCGAGAAGGCCCGCGCCGACGGCATGGTCGTACCGGTACTGCGTCCGAAGACCTTTCTGGGGCCGGGGCGGCTCGGGATCTTCGCGATGCTCTTCGAATGGGCCGAGGAAGGCCATCACTTCCCCGTTCTGGGCTCCGGACGGGTACGCAGCCAGATGCTCGACGTCGAGGATCTCATCGACGCCATCCTGCTGGCGGCCGAAGGCCCCGCGGAGACCGTCAACACCGAATTCAACGTCGGCGCGGCCGAGTTCGGGACACTGCGCGACGACTTCCAGACCGTGCTGGACGCGGCCGGCCACGGCAAGAAGGTCATCGGTCTGCCGATGCGCCCGGCCGTCGCCACCCTGGGGCTGCTCGCCCGGGCGGGCCTCTCACCGGTCTATATGCGTCTGATCCACAAGCTCCGCGCGGATTCGTACATGGACATCACCCGGATCCAGAAGGAACTCGGCTTCGCACCCCGCCACTCCAACCGGGAGGCGATCCTGCGCAGCTTCGAGTGGTGGCGCGACAGGTCCCGTCACCAGGGATTCGGCACCGGGCGCACCAGCAGGGACCCCTGGCGTCAGGGCGCGCTCTCGCTGGCCAAAGCGGTGTTCTGACCCCTGCCCGAGAGCCCCGGGGTCCAGGCCCCCTCCGAGGCCGGCGCGACTGCGCCCGGGGCGCTTCCCCCGCCGACGTTCGCCGACGTTTCTTCAGACTCTTCCCTTAGGAGAGCCATGTCCGGTGTCGAATCCACTGTGCCCAGAACCACTCCTGCCACTCCTGTCGCTCCTGCCACCCCCGTTGTTCCCGCGCCCGCCACC
>NZ_LATD01000606.1 GCF_000981895.1 Streptomyces odonnellii
GGATCAGAACTCCGCCGCCCGGCCCAGCTCGTTGTCGATGAAGGCCAGCACCTCGTCGGCGCTGGCGGCCTCGATCCGTTCGGTGACGACGAGTCCGCCGGTCTCCGGTCCCGGTGCGTCCCATCGCGCGAGGAGCTGCCGCAGCCGTCCGGCGACCCCGTTCCTGGTGACCTCGTCGAGCGTGCCCGCGGCGAGCGCCTCCTCCAGCGTGCCGAGCGCGGCCAGCGGCGAGGGGGCCGAGCCCGGCCCGGTGTCGCCGAGCAGTTGCGACGTCAGGTGCCGGGCGACGGCGGCCGGGGTGGGATGGTCGAACACGAGGGTGGCGGAGAGCCGTACCCCGGTGGCCCCGGTCAGCCGGGTGCGCAGCTCCACCGCCATCAGCGAGTCGAAGCCCAGCCTGCTGAAGTCCCGGTCGGCGGGGATCGCGTCGGCGTCGGTATGCCCCAGCACGGCGGCGGTCTCGGCCCGTACCAGCTCGACCAGCCGGGCTTCCGCCTCCTCTGCGGCCAGCCCCTCCAGGCGCTGGACGAGACCGGTGGCACGCCCGCGCCCCGCGGCGGCCGTGCGGCGCCGCCTGCGGAGCAGTCCGCGCAGGATCGCCGGAATCTCCGTCGTGGTCCCGGCGGCCCGCGCGCCCGCGCCCTCGGCGATCAGGACCGGTACGAGCAACGCCTCGTCGCGCGCGGTCGCGGCGTCGAACAGCGCGAGTCCCGTGTCCACCGGGAGCAGTGCCAGGTCCGAGCGGGCCATGCGTCCCATGTCGGCGTCGCTGAGACCGCTGGTCATTCCGCCGCCGGTACGCGCCCAGGGCCCCCAGGCCAGGGACACCGCGGGCAGTCCGAGGGCGGCGCGGTGCAGGGCCAGGGCGTCCAGGAAGGTGTTGGCGGCGGCGTAGTTGCCCTGGCCGGGGCCTCCGGTGATGCCGGCGACCGAGGAGTAGAGGACGAACCCGGCCAGGCCGAGATCGCGGGTCGCCTCGTGCAGATGCCAGGCCGCGTCCGCCTTCGGACGCAGTATCCGGTCGACCAGCGCGGGGGTCAGCGAGTCGATGGTGGCGTCGCCCAGCACACCGGCGGTGTGCACCACGGCGGTCAGCGGGTGTTCGGCCGGTACGCCGGCGAGCAGCCCGTCCAGGGCCGGGCGCTCGGCGACATCGCAGGCCGCGACGGTCACTTCGGCGCCGTGGGCGGCCAGTTCGGCGCGGAGTTCCTTGGCGCCGGGGGCGTCGGGGCCGCGCCGGCTGACGAGCAGCAGATGCTTGATGCCGTGGCCGGTGACGAGATGGCGGGCGAGTTCGGCGCCGAGGCCGCCGGTGCCGCCGGTGATCAGGACCGTACCGTCGCGGTCCCAGGACCGGACGCCGCTGCCGTGCGAGCGGGTCTGTCCCTGGGCGAGCCGTGCCAGCCGGGCCACCTGGATCTCGCCGCCGCGGACGGCCGCCTGGGTCTCCCCGATGTCGAGGAGAGAGGGCAGCGCGGGCAGGACGGTGCGCAGGGTGGTGGTGTCGTGGAGGTCCTCCAGATCGAGCAGCAGGAAGGCGCCGGGGTTCTCCGACTGGGCGGAGCGGACCAGGCCCCAGACCGGCGCCGCCGCGAGATCCCGGACGTCCTCCCCGGCACTGGTGGCGACCGCGCCCCGGGTGACGAACACCAGCCGTGATCCGGCGGTCCGCCGGTCGGCCGACCAGGTGCGCAGCAGGTCCAGTACGGTGCGCAGCACGGTCCGTACCCGGGTGGGCAGGGCTGCCCGCTGATCCTGATGCTCCGTCAGGTCGCTGACGGCCGGGGCCAGTACGAGGTCGGGCAGCGGTTCCCCGGAGTCGAGGAGTTCGCGCAGCGATGCTGCCCGTACGAGGGAGAGGTCGTCCGGTGCGGCCAGGGTGTCTCCCAGGACCGCCCAGCGGCGGCCGGTGGGGGACGCGGGGGTGGTC
>NZ_LATD01000607.1 GCF_000981895.1 Streptomyces odonnellii
AGATAGAGCAGTACGCCCGCCCGTCGTCCCCCGCGTCCGCGGGCCGTCGCCCCGATCTGCTGGCCGCCGGAGCGGGCGTACTGCTCTATCTCGTCGCCTCCGTCGCCGGCGCGCTGATCGAGCGGTACGACGGCACCCTCCATGTCTCCTGGGCACCCCTGCTGGCCGAGTGGAGGCCGCACCTCGGCCCCGGGACCGTCCCCGCGCTGCTCGTCGCCGCCCTGGTCGTCGGGTACGGGCCGGGCCTCGCCGCCAGGCTGTCCTGGCGTCGGCTCGTCTGGGGGAGCTGGGCCGCCGCCATGGCCTGGATCTGGTCACTGGCGCTGGTGGACGGCTGGCAGCGGGGCGTGGCGGGCCGGCTGACCACCCCGCACGAATACCTCAGCGCCGTCGACCGGTTCCAGGACATCCCCGCCACCCTGCGCGACTTCACCCACCACATCCTGATGTACTCGCCGGACTACTGGCCGACACATATCGCCGGCCACCCCCCGGCCGCCGTGCTGACCTTCGTAGGACTCGACCGGATCGGCCTCGGCGGCGGGGCCTGGGCCTCGGCGTTCTGCATCACCACGGGCGCGTCGACGGCCGCCGCCGTTCTGGTCACGATGCGCGCGCTGGGCGCCGAGCGGGCAGCGCGCGCCGCCGCGCCCTTTCTGGTCCTCGCCCCGGCGGCCGTCTGGATCGGCGCGTCCGCCGACGGCTACTTCACGGCCGTCGCCGCCTGGGCCCTCGCCCTGCTGACACTCGCGGCGACCCGGACCGTACGGGCGCCCTGGGCTGCCGCGTCGGGCGCAGGGCTGCTCCTCGGCCTGGCCATGTACCTCTCGTACGGACTGACGCTCATGGCGGTCCCGGCGGTGGCGGTGCTCCTGATCACCCGCACGGCCCGTCCGCTGCCGTTCGCCCTGCTGGGGTTCGCGGCGGTGACGGCGGTGTTTCTGCTGGCCGGGTTCCGGTGGTGGGAGGCGTACGACCTGCTGGTGGAGCGCTACTACCAGGGGGTCGCCCGTGAACGCCCCTATGGCTACTGGGTGTGGGCCAATCTCTCCACCCTCGTCGTCACCGCGGGGCTCGCCTCCTTCGCCGGGCTGGGGCGCGCCCTGCGCCGGCCGCTCCCGCTGAGCCAAGGAAGAAAGCCCGGTGGAGACGGCGGTACGGAAGGCGGTGCGGAGGGCGGTGCGGACGCGCGGTTCGTGCTGCTGGTGGGGGCCGTGCTGCTGGCGCTGGTCATCGCCGATCTGTCCGGGATGAGCAAGGCCGAGACCGAGCGCATCTGGCTGCCGTTCGCCCTGTGGCTCCCTGCCCTGGCCGCGCTGCTGCCCGTACGGGACCGCCGCGGCTGGCTGGCCGCGGGGGCGTGCACGGCCCTGCTGGTCAACCATCTGCTGCTGACGAACTGGTGAGAACACGATGCCCGTGCCCTTTCCGCCCCGTTTCCGGGGCCGCTCCCACGATCCCCGTACCGCCACCGTGGTGGGACGGCTGCTCGGACCGGCCATTCTGGTCTGCTTTCTCACCGGGGTGTTCAGCCATTACCTCCAGGAGCCGCCCATATGGCTCGCCGGGCATCTTCCGACCCGGCCCATATCCGGATACCGCGTCACCCAAGGACTTCATGTCATCAGCGGTATCGCCGCCATTCCGCTTTTGCTGGTGAAATTGTGGACGGTCTATCCGCGCCTTTTCGTCCGGCCCCCGGTCCGCTCCGTACTCCACGCCCTGGAGCGCGCCTCGATCGCGGTACTGGTGGCGGCCACTCTGCTCGAAGTGTTCATGGGGCTGCTCAATACCGTGCAGTGGTATCCGTGGCCCTTTTCCTTCCGGCAGGTCCACTGGTCGCTCGCCTGGGTGGTCATCGGCTCGCTGCTGCTCCATCTCGCGGTGAAAGCACCGGTGATCGCGGCGCATTGGCGTCGTCCGGCCACTGCCGATCCGGAGGCCGCCGTGGATCCGGGCGGGGACGGGGCCGAACCCGCCGCGGACCGCGTGGACCGGCGGTCGCTGCTGTTCGGGCTCGCCGCGTCGGTCGGTGCCGTCACCCTCGTATCGGCCGGCCAGTCCGTCACCCCGCTCAAGGACCTGGCGCTGCTCGCGCCGCGCGACCCCGACACCGGCCCCCAGGGACTGCCCGTCAACCGCACGTTCGCCGCCGCCGGAATCACCGGCGACGACCTGCGCTCCTGGCGGCTGCGGGTGGACGGCCCGAAGCCGTACGAACTGACCCTGGCCGAGCTGCGCGCGATGCGCCAGTACCGGGCCGAGCTGCCCATCGCCTGTGTGGAGGGCTGGTCGAAGTCGGCGCACTGGGAAGGCGTCCGTATCAAGGACCTGCTGGCGCGCGCGGGACTGCCCGACGGAGCGCCACTGCGGATCGTCTCCTTGCAGCGCCGGGGCGGTTACGGCGTCACCGAGATGGACCGCGCCTACACCCGTGACGGACTCACCCTGCTGGCCCTGCGTCTCAACGGCGCGGTCCTCGCACCCGATCACGGCTATCCCGCGCGGATCATCGCGCCCAACCGACCCGGCGCGCTCCAGACGAAGTGGGTCACCCGGCTGGAGGTCCTGGCATGAGCACCACGCGTATCACAAGGCCGAGGGGCGCCGCCGGTTTCACGCGGACCGTCCTGGGAGCCGTGGGCGTACTCGCCCTGGGCTTCGGCGGCTGGCAACTCCTCGGCCGTACCGGCCCCGGCGGTCTGGCCGAGGTCGCTCTCTGGCTCGCCGGAGCCGTCGTCCTGCATGACGGAGTCCTGGTCCCGCTGGTCCTCGCCGCCGGACTGCTCATCGCCGGAACCCGGTTCCGCCCGGTGCTGCGCGCCGGACTGCTGACGGCGGGCTGTCTCACCCTGCTCGCGCTGCCCCTGCTGCTGCGCCCCGGAAAACCGGGCAATCCGTCCGTACTCCCGCACGACTATCCGCTGAACTGGGCGATCGTGGTGGGAAGTACGGCCGCGGCCACGGCTCTGGCCATGGGATGCGCCGCCCTGGCCGGCCGGTTCCGCAAACGCGCGGGAACAGAGGGCTGACCGTCCTGGCACGGCGGCCGGGCAACCCCCGCCGTACGACGTATCGTCGGCCGGGTCCGCCGCCCCCACCCGGAAGG
>NZ_LATD01000608.1 GCF_000981895.1 Streptomyces odonnellii
GGAGTTGGTGGGGTTGGTGGCGGGCGGCTTCGGCGTCGGCGAGGAGGGTGGCCAGGGGGGGCCAGCTGGGGTCGGCGAGTATGCGGGCGGCGTGGGCGGGGACGGCGGCGCGCACGTCGCTGGCCAGGGTGAGGCGGGCCTGTTCCTTGAGCTGGCGGTGCTCCAGTTCGGCGAGCACGGGGCCCATGGCGTGGTCGGCTGCGGCCTGGAGGTGGTGGAGGGCCTGGCGGGCGGCCTCGGCCTGGTGGGCGTGCTGCTTGGCCTCGTGCCAGCGCCGGGAGAGGATCGCGGACCAGACGAGGGCGGCGATCAGGGCTGCGAGGGCGCTGCCGTCCGGGCCGGTAGCGGTGTGGATGATGTCGCGGGCTGCGAGGCGTACGGCGTCGGCGGCCCGGTCTTCGGTTCGGATCTGGGAACGTTGGGCGCGGGCGAACGCCTTTGCTGCGGCATGGAGTTCGGCATGCAGGTTGGTCGGCGCCTGCTGGGCGGCAGCCTCGATGAGTTCGCCGAGGGCGGCGATGTGGGCCTGGGAGCGCTCGTCGCCGCTGTCGGCACCGGTGGTGTCGGTGAGCTGGGTGTGGAGAGTATCGAGAGCGTCGATGGCCTGCTGCCAGGGGGTGGTGGGCCTGTTGCGGCGGGCCGTGGGGTGCTCCTCGGGCACGACAGCTTCCAGACGGGCCCGCAGTTTGGGCAAGGTGAGGTCGGAAGCGATCTTCTTCCCCGAGTGGAAGATCTGCTCGCCCTTCTCATTGAGGTCGCCGGGGCGTCCGGCGGCGTAGCCGAGGAGATCTCCAGAGGGCCCACGCCTGGGCTTGACCGCGACGCCGTCGGCTTCGAGATAAGCGAGGAGTTCTTCGGCCGTGCGGGCGTGGGGGATGGCGGCACGGATACGGTCTTCGAGCCACTGTCGGCTGGTCTGCTCCCAGCCCATGCGCTGGGCCTTGTGCATCTCGGCCTGAGTGGGGCGGCGGCTGCCGGTGCAGTCGCCCTTCTTCAACTGGCGTAGCCCGTAGTCCTTTTCGATCTCCCGGCAAGCGTCGCCGACGCGGAGGCCGCTGTCGTGGAGCTTGGGGCGGCGGCCGTCTTCGCGGACGGTGGTGGCCAGGATGTGGATGTGGTCGTCGGCGTGGCGTACGGCGATCCAGCGGCAGGCCAGGTCGTCGCCGGGCGGGGCTATGCCGGCGGCTTCGACGACGCGCTGGGCTATCTCGCCCCACTCGGCGTCGGAGAGGTAGCGGTCTTCGGGTGCGGCGCGCACGGGGCAGTGCCACACGTGGTCGGTGACCGCACGTCCGAACTCGCTGTTACGCAGTCGTACGGGCTCGTCGAGGTAGCGGGCGAGTTCGGTGAGGGCGGCCCTCTCGTCGCGGCCGGGGTCGGGCATGCCGAGCAGGGCGAAGCCCGCGACGATGTGCGGGTCGAGGTGCTCGTCCTGGCGGCCGGGGCCGTAGAGGTAGGCGAGCAGGCCACGGGTGTTGCACCCGGCCGGTTTGATGGCGGCGATCACGCGGACAGCCCCTCTTCTTCCGGCTCGGCCAGTTCGACAGGCTGGCGCAGGGCATCGGCGATCAGCTCCAGCAACTGCTGGAGTTCGGTCAGACGCTGGCGTATGTCGGGTGGCGTGTAGTCGCTGTTGAGGGCGCGGGCGATCTGGTTGACGTTGACGCCGATGCGGTTGAGCTGGCGCAGCACCTGAGCGCGGAAGTGGTGGGTGCGGCGGCGGTCCTCGGACAGGGGGAGATTGGCAGTGAACCGCCCGGTGATGAAGGCGAGGACGACATCGGCGGCGAAGCCGGAGTCGCCTTTGTAGCCGTGCTCGGCGGCAACGTCCTGGAGTCGGGCACGCTCCTCGCCAAGGAACCGCAGGGGGCCGACGCGTGCATCGCGTTTTTCGCCGGTGAAGCGGCGGATCGTGGGCTGCGCGCTCTTCACGGCGGGTTCGCCGGCGGCGGCAACGTCTTCGCGCACGGGGCGGAGGATCTCGCGCTGAACGACGTGGAGCATGTCCTGGTCGGGGCCGCCCTCGGCCCCGACCAGGACATGCTCCCTGGCTCTTATACACCTCTCCGAGCCCACGAGACCG
>NZ_LATD01000609.1 GCF_000981895.1 Streptomyces odonnellii
CCCGGCTCAGGCACCGTGCCCCCTTGCCCCTCGCCACCCACCGCCGCCGTCAGACGCCGTACCTCCTGGCGCCAGCGCGTCGCATAGCCGTCACCGCCCCTGCGGGCCGTGCGCCAGGCCGCCGCCAGGTCGTCCCCGTACTCCCTCGGCGGTTCCTCGCTCAGCAGGGCCACCACCTCGGCCGCCCGGCGCGCGCCCACTTGAGCCGCGCCGTCCAGGAGGGCACGGGAAAGCCGGGGGTGGAGGCCAAGACGGGCCATCCGGGTACCGCGGTCGGTCGCGCGGCTGGCACCGTCGACCGCGCCGATCGCGGCCAGTACGGAGCGCCCGGCGGCCAGCGCGCCCGCCGGGGGCGGATCCAGCAGCGCCAGGCCCTCCGCGGAGGGGTCGCCCCAGCAGGCCGCCTGGAGCGCGAAGGCCGTCAGATCCGCGACCTTGATCTCGGGGGAAGGGAAGCGGACGAGTCGGCTGTCCTCCGCCTCGCTCCAGCAGCGGTAGACCGTCCCCGGGGCCTCGCGCCCCGCCCGCCCGGCCCGCTGCCCGGCGCCCGCCTGGGACACCCGTACGGTCGTCAGCGCGCTCAGCCCGCGCGCGTGGTCGGTACGCGGCTCCCGCGCCAGCCCCGCGTCCACGACGATCCGTACCCCCGGAACGGTCAGGCTGGACTCGGCCACCGCCGTCGCCAGCACGACCCGCCGCCGGACGGCTGAGTCCGGGGACCCCGGGGAACCGGCCAGGACCGCGTCCTGCACCGCCGCCGGCGCCCGTCCGTGCACCTGGAGCACCTCGGCACCGGTGTCCGTCAACTGCCCCGCCACCCGGCCGATCTCCGCCACCCCCGGCAGGAAACAGAGCACATCGCCCGCCCGCTCGGCCAGCGCCCGCCGTACCACCGACGCCACATGCGCCAGCAGCGCCGGATCGACCCGCATCCCGTGCGGCGGCCGTACCGGCACGCCCGGCGGCGCCCACACCACCTCCACCGGATACGACACGCCCCGCGCCTCGACCACGGGCGCGTCCCCCAGCAGCCGCGCCCACCCCTCCGCGTCGGTGGTCGCCGAGGCCGCCACCAGCCGCAGTTCGGGCCGGAGCGCGGCCCGTACGTCCAGCAGGAACGCCGCCGCCGTGTCCGCGTCGAGATGCCGCTCATGGCACTCGTCGAGGATCACCGCGTCGACCCCGGCCAGCTCCTGGTCCCGCTGGAGCCGCTGGAGCAGCACCCCGGTGGTCACCACCTCCACCACCGTCCCGCGCCCCACCGCACGCTCCCCGCGCACGGTGAAGCCCACGCGCTCCCCGACCCGCTCCCCGAGCAGCCACGCCATCCGCCGGGCCGCCGCGCGGGCCGCGATCCGCCGGGGCTCGGCGACGACCACCCGCCGTACGGGACGGCCGTTGCCGACCAGCCCGGCCAGCACCAGCGGCACAAGAGTCGTCTTGCCAGTGCCCGGAGGCGCGCAGAGCACCGCGCAACCGTGCGATTCGAGCGCCCGCTCCAGCGCGGGAACGGCGGTACGGACGGGCAGACCGGCCAGGATGTCTTCGCGGATCACCCGCTCAGTGTCGTACGAGCACGACACCCGGTCATACGAACGGCCCCCGTCGCCACACCGAAGCCGCGCCCAGTGCCGTACCCGTACCTGGACCCCGGCCCCCGAACCGGCCGCACCCGTACCCCCGCCGTACCCGTCCCCGTACCTTCAGCTCCGCCCTCAGTCCCGTTCGCAGACGAAGATCGCCGTCCCCGGGATCAGACTCCCGCGCAGCGGGGACCAGCCGCCCCACTCCTGCGAGTTCCAGTCCGGCCACTCCGGCTCCACCAGGTCGACCAGCCGGAACCCGCCCGCCACCACGTCC
>NZ_LATD01000061.1 GCF_000981895.1 Streptomyces odonnellii
CTCCTGGTCCTGCTCGCGCACATCCCGCTCCCGTACGTCATGCTCCGGTACGGGCTTCAGCGGACCCGTCGTACGCCCTGGACCCGAACCCGAACCCGTACCCGGCCCAGTACCCGATCCGGAGCCCGCCCCGGCCCCCGGGCCAGGGCTCTTGCCCGCGCGCTTCGCCGCCGACTCCTTGGCGGGCTGCCCGTGCTGCGCGTGCTGCCGCCGGCCGCCGCCGGAGCCACGCCTCGACCGCGGCTCATCACCGAAGGGGATGACCTTGGCATCAGGCATGTCAGGTGCGCTCCTTGCTGACGAGACCGGTGAGCCGGTCGACCGTACGGGCCACCGCCTCGGGCGGCAGCAGCCCGGCGCCCCGGCCGCGCGCGAAGTCCGTGAAGGCCTCCGCGGTCGAGTACGTCGGTTCAAAACCCAGTGTCTCGCGCATCTGGTCCGTGCTCACCACCCGGCCATGCGTCAGCAGCCTGATCTGCTCCGGCGAGAAATCCGTCATCCCGACCGTGCGCAGCGCCGTGCCGACCCACGTCACCGCGGGCAGTGGCACCGGCACCGTCGGCCGCCCCAGCCGCCGCGAGCACTGCGACAGCAGCAGCACCCCCTCCCCGGCGACATTGAAGGTGCCGCTGTTGAGGGTGCCGCGCCTCGGCTCGTCCGAGGCGATCATCAGGACGTCGATGACATCGTCCTCATGGACGAACTGGAGCCGCGGGTCATAACCGAAAACCGTCGGCAGAACCGGCAGGGACAAATACTCGGCGAGCGGTGAATCGGCCGCGGGCCCCAGGATGTTCGCGAAACGCAGTACGCAGACCGCCACATCGGGCCTGCGCCGCGCGAAGCCCCGTACATACCCCTCGACCTCCACCGCGTCCTTCGCGAAGCCGCCGCTCGGCAGCGACTTGGGCGGAGTGGTCTCGGTGAAAACCGCCGGATCGCGGGGCGCCGATCCGTACACACTCGTACTGGACTTGACGACCAGCCGTTTCACGGACGGCGACTTCTGGCAGGCGCCCAGGAGCTGCATCGTGCCGATGACATTGGTCTCCTTGACCGTGGCCCGGCCGCCCGTGCCCAGCGGAGTACCCGTCACATCCATATGCACGACCGTGTCGACGGGATGCTCGGCCAGCACCCGCGCGATGGCGGGCCGGCGGATATCGGCGCGGACGAATTCCGCGTCGCCCAGCTCATGGGCGGGCTCGACCGCGTCCACCGCGATCACCCGCTCGACACCGGGATCGCGTTGAACACGCCGTACGAAACGGCCTCCGAGCTGCCGGGCCGCTCCCGTCACGAGCACGACCTTGCCCACGAATCAGCGCCTTCCGCTAGAAAAGCTCTCTCTGAAGGACTCCCCGAAGGTCTCCTCTACGCGTCACCGTAGCCGGTCGGCATTACGCGGCGACGACCGTACGACGCGTCGCACAGTACTTTCACCGGCAAACACCACGGCCCTCCCACCAAGCCGGTGGAAGGGCCGCGAATGCGCGAACAGCAGCCGCCTACTTCTTGTTGCGACGCTGAACACGGGTGCGCTTGAGCAGCTTGCGGTGCTTCTTCTTGGCCATCCGCTTGCGCCGCTTCTTGATAACAGAGCCCACGACTACCCTCGCTCACTTCTCTTCACTCGGTGCGGGGCGTCTGGGCCCACACGACCTACGTCGGCCCAGCCTACCCGTCACCGAGTGAGGGACGTAATCCGAGGGATGTCCTAGGCGGACTCAACCCCCACAAAGGACTCGCGGAGATACTCGTGAACCGCTTGCTCCGGAACCCGGAATGACCTTCCCACCCGGATCGCCGGCAGATGACCGCTGTGCACCAAGCGGTACACGGTCATCTTCGACACACGCATCACCGAGGCGACTTCCGCCACGGTAAGGAACTTGACCTCGTTGAGAGGCCTCTCGCTGCCAGCAGCCATGACCCACCTGTACCTTCCGCACCCGACGGTCACCGGCTTCCCCTCCGGTAACTCTTCGTCGCTGTGCGCTCACATCCAGACTAGGGGCGGGTGATACGAGTGGGGAAGAGGAGCAGCCTACGGCCGCCTACTGTGACAGACACGCCCGATTGAGTACATAGCGCGTAAGCGGCAGGTAGTAAGGCGACCGCGCGCCTCCCCAGAGCGGAACGGCCACCGACACGCGCCCCTCGGCCTCTCCGACGAACAGCGCGGGATCATCCGTATCGGCGGGACCGATGGCCTCAATGCCTAGCTGACCTGCTCCGCAGACCCATCCGTGATCGCCGACGACCAGTCCGGGAAGCGGCCCGCCGGACCGCGCCAGACCGTCGAGAACCGCCCGGACCGGCAGCGGCGAGTGGGTATGTGCGCCGGTCTCACGCCCGCCGCTCCGCACGCCCGCCGTCCGCACCAACGCGACTCCCCGTACGTAGTCCAGACGGTACGTGCGTACTCCGAACCGGGTCGTTATGTCGATACATCGCCCCTGCGCCGGGCTGAGTACGAGACATCCCGCCGCCGACAAAGCGTCTGCCAGAGCCGCGTAGAAACCGAGCAGCCGCTCCGGGTGCCCCGTCCCCAACAGCACCGGAGCCCCGCACTCCACGGCCGCGCGCAGCCGCCCCGCGAACGCGTCCAGCGCACGCAGCGTCAGCTCGGGGTCGATCGCGTCAGTGCCCGTCACCCGTCCGGGATCGCGCGACACCCCGCATCTGTCGGCCATCAGACCGAGCACATCCCGCTCGCCCCACGCCCCTTCGGGATCGAGACCGAGCATGACACGCGGATCCCGGGCAGCGAAGAGACGGTAGCTGCGCAGACTGTCCTCCCGCGAGGTGGCCACGGGCCCGGCCAGACCGGCCGCCAGCAGATGCGCCCGCAGCGCTCCGGTGCTCAACACCCTGCCGATGCTTCCGCGTCCGGCGCCCGCCCGGGCCGGAACCCCGCGTACACCCCACAGTTGGCGTAACGGACGGACGGGCCACCGAATACCTAGGGCCCCTCGTGTGGGTCTTGCTGGGCTCGCGGGCCCTGGCACCGCGTTTCGCCGCGTTGCGCTACGGCAGCAGCCCCCGCAGCGGGAACACGGCCTTCCTCGTCGCCAGGACCGCCTGGTCCAGCCGGTCCGCCGGATCGTAACCGGCGTCCCACGGCTGCCAGGCCGGCGTCCGCCCGTCCGTCATCCGGCCCGGGCCCAACTGCCGTGTCCGCGCGTACACCTCGCTCTTCCACGACTCCGGCACCGCGGACTCGGGGTCGACGGGCGCGTGCGCCGCGATCCCCACGAGATGCGTCCAGGAACGCGGCACCACATCCACGACCGCGTAACCGCCGCCGCCGAGCGCCACCCACCGCCCGCCCTCGACATACTCGTGCGCCAGCTCGTGGCACGACGCCTGCACCGCGCGCTGCGCGTCCAGCGACACCGCGAGATGCGCCAGCGGATCGTCGAAGTGCGTGTCCGCGCCGTGCTGGGTCACCAGCGCTTCGGGCCGGAAGTCCGCCAGCAGTTCGGGCACCACCGAGTGGAACGCCCGCAGCCAGCCCTCGTCCCCGGTCCCGGCCGGCAGCGCCACATTCACGGCACTGCCCTCACCGGCGCCGCCGCCGGTCTCCTCCGCCCAGCCTGTCTGCGGAAAGAGAGTCCGCGGATGCTCGTGCAGCGAGATCGTCAGTACCCGCGGGTCCTCCCAGAACGCCGTCTGGACCCCGTCGCCGTGGTGCACATCCACATCGATGTACGCGACACGCTCCGCGCCCAGCTCCAGCAGCCGGGCCACCGCCAGGGCCGCGTCGTTGTAGATGCAGAAGCCGGACGCCGACCCCGGCATGGCGTGGTGCAGCCCGCCCGCGAAGTTGACGGCGTGCGCGGCCTCTCCGCGCCACACCGCCTCGGCCGCGCCGACCGACAGCCCCGCGATCAGCGCCGACGCCTCGTGCATCCCCTCGAAAGCCGGGTCGTCCATCGTGCCGAGCCCGTACGATCCGTCAGCGGCACGCGGGTCCAGCGAGACCCGCCGTACCGCGTCCACATACTCCTGGTGGTGGACCAGCCGCAGTGTCGAGTCCCCGGCCACCGGCGCGGAGGTCACCTCCACCGCCCTGTCCAGTTCGTACGCCCGCACCAACCCCATGGTCAGCGAGAGCCGTACCGGATCCATCGGATGGCTGGACCCGAAGTCGTATCCCGTTACCCCGTCATCCCACATCAACCGCGCGCGAACGCTCATGCCCGCCACCGTATAGGGCCGGATCCGCCCCGAACGAGCGGGCGTACGCCAGAGTCACCAGAACCATCACCATCGGTACGAGCATCGCGCCGCGGTAGCTCCACGCGTCCCCGAGCGCTCCCACCAGCGGCGATCCCACCAGAAAGCCCACGTAGTTGAAAACGTTGAGCCGCGCGACAGCGGCATCGCTGGAGGCGGGAAACAGTCGCCCGGCCGCCGCGAACGTCTGCGGCACGACCACACACAGCCCGAGCCCCAGCAGTGTGAACCCCAGGATCCCCACCCACGCGCCGGACGCCAGCGCGACCGTCCCGAACCCGGCCGCGGCCAGCAGCGACCCGCACCGTACGACAGCCACAGGACCGAACCGCCGCACCCCCAGATCCCCCACCGCACGTCCCAGCAGCGTGGTGACCATATAGGCGTTGTACGGAACGGTCGCCAGCTCCTCCGAACCGCCCAGCACGTCCTGAAGATATTTGGCACTCCAATTGGACACGGTGGAGTCGCCGATATAGGCGAAGGCCATCACCAGACAGAGCGGCAGCAGCAGCCTGAACGCAACCGGTTGGGCAGCACTGCCACGATCGTCTTCCGCCACCCCGACTTCAGACACGTTGGCTCCAGACGTGCCGGCCTCGGGCCCTTCGGCTTTGGATTGCCGGGCGGCATCCGCGTACCAACGGCTTCCTGTCAGCGCCGCCGGCAGCAGCACCGCCACCACCGGGAGGTACGACACCAGCAGCGGCAGATCCCAGTGCGCCCCCGCCCACGCCAGCGAGGCCCCGGCGATACCGCCCAGGCTGTACGCGGCATGAAAGCCCAGCATGATGCTGCGCCCGTACGCCCGCTGAAGGCTCACCCCGAGCATGTTCATGGACGCGTCCAGCGCCCCGACCGCGAGCCCGAACACCCCCAGGGCGAAGGCGAGCTGCCACACCGCGTCCCCGGCACCGACGCCGAGCAGTGCGAGCAGGACGACGGGCTGGGTCCACCGCAGCACCACCCCCGGCCGCAGCCGCGCGACGAGCTTCTCGGTGGCGACGCTGCCGACCCCGGCGAGGACGGGAACGGCGGCGAGAAACACGGGGAGCAGCCCGTCGGACACCCCGTACCGGTCCTGGACGGCGGGGATACGGGTCACGAGCAGAGCGAACGTCGCGCCCTGGACGAAAAAGCTCAGCGCCAGCGAGACCCGGCCGCGCCGCAGCCGAGCACGCCCCTTCGCGCCCGCCGTGTCTGTCATGGCCGGACAGCGTAGGGCGCTCCCCTAGCCGTGGATAGATGGATCACACCCAGGATCAGGCAATGGATCAGCCAAGCAGCCCGGGCAGTTCCGCCATGGCGGAGAAGTACGCGGTGGCGCCAGCGAGCTTCTCGGCCGACGTCATCGCCGTGAACGCGTACACATCCATCCCGGCCGCTCTGGCCGCCGCGACTCCGAGTGGGCTGTCCTCCACGACCGCACAGCGCCCCGGGGCGACGCCCATCCGCTCGGCGGCGTACAGGAAGAGATCCGGCGCCGGCTTGCCCCGCCCGACATCCTGCGCGCTGAAGACGACCCGGTCCTCGAACCACCGGTCGAGCCCGGTCTTGCGATGCCCCACGCGGATACGCTCATGGCTCCCCGACGAGGCGACGCAGTACGGCACACCGTCCACGGCGAGCTTCCCCAGCACCTCGACCACACCTTCGACCGGCTCCAACTCCCGCTCGAACGCCGCGAAAACACGGGTGTGGAAGGTGTCGTCGAAGTCCATGGGAAGACGGCGGCCTGTCCGCTCCTCGATCAGGTCGTGGACGCGGTGGACGGCGGCCCCCATGTAGTCGCGGAGGGAGTCCTCGTACGAGGTGGGGTGCCCCAGCTCGGTGAGATAGGCGGCGAGGATGGTGTTGGAGAGGGGCTCGCTGTCGACGAGGACGCCGTCATTGTCGAAAATGATCAGTTCGTAGCGCATACTCCGACCTTAGACGCAGGCCCTGAACGCAGAAATGCCCTGTACCAGAACCTCTGGTACAGGGCATTTCCATAAAGTTTGTTCGGCGGCGTCCTACTC
>NZ_LATD01000610.1 GCF_000981895.1 Streptomyces odonnellii
GTGCCCCTACATCGCCGCCGCCGTCGAACTCCACGACCCCCAGCACCCCGCATCCCAGTACGCACACGACTACAAGAAAGCCGTCGCCGCGCGGCTCGCCGACACCGCCCGCGAAGCCGGCGCCACCGACCCCGAACAGCTCGGCGAGCAGCTCGCGCTGCTCATCGACGGCGCCGCGGCCCGCACCCGGGTCCTCAACACCGACACCTTCCCCACCGCCGCCGCCATCGCCGCCGTCCTCATCGACAACGCCATCCCCACCACACCCAGCAACGACCGACGGCAGGAGGAAGCGCCAAGCTGACGCGGCACTCCCCGGCCGGGCCGGACACACTGCTGGCCGCGCGACTGCATACGCGACTGCACCCGCACGTACGACACCAGCCGCCCGGCACCCAGCACCCGGCCCGGGCCCGCCGGCCTTCACGGAACCGCCCGCACACCTGCCGAAAGCCGCGGCAGAAACCGCCGGGAAGACCAGCAACCCCCGGGACCCCCCGACATAGCCGGCCTGACAGCCCCCGGCCCCGCACACCGCCGCAGCACCGAACAGCCCCAGCAGGTGTTCTCCACGTGCTGCCCCGCGCACCGCTACAACCCCTGGTTCCGTGCAACCAGCGGCCTGCTCCCCGGCGATTGGCTCTGTCCGCGAGAACTGGCAGCGGATGTACACGTTTGGGAGGCAGCCGCCGCCCGAGAGGGAATCGAAATGTTCACGGGTTTCGACAGCAGCGCTGACACGGAGAAGTCGCCGCTGGGTGCGATGGCCGACACCGTCGGGGTCTGGTGCCCCGACCGCATCGGCGCGCCGTCTTCAGGCAGGTGGAAGAGGCCCTGCGACAGTGACCGTGGCGGTCCACCAGTCCGGTTGACCGGGTGCGTGCCAGAGAACGCCGAGCCGGCGGCGGGTGAGTTCTTCCGCCTTCCGGACCAGGGCCGCCTGCGCGATGTCCGGCTCGGACGAGGGCGCAGGACCAGCAAGAGTGCCGCCGGCGATGCCTGCCGGCCCGGTGAAGTGGACGGCGTACCTCCATCCGTCCCGGGGTCCGGCACAGGACGAGGCCGGCCGCCGACCCGAAGGTGCGCCAGTACGGCCGCCGTTTGCCCGCCATGCCGGCACGGTACTGCGGACTCACAGCCCATGCGGCGCGTCCGGCGTCACCGGGAACGTACGCGCCCCCGGCCATCCGGACAAACGGATGGCCGGGGGCGAGCGTGACGCGGCAGGATGCTCCGCATGACCTTGCCCACCCCCGAGCTGCACACCGACCGCCTGCGACTGCGGCCGTTCACCGACGCCGACGCGGCGCCGCTCTACGCGCTGCACAGCAGCGCCGACGTGCTGCGCTACTGGGACTCCCCGCCGTGGACCGAACCGGCCCGCGCCCAGCGCTTCATCGCGACCAGCCGGACGATCGAGAAGGAAGGCACGGGAGCGCGGGTGGCCGTCGACCGCGTCTGCGACGACGCGTTTATCGGTTGGTGCGGCCTGACCGGCTGGAACCCGGACTTCCGCAGCGCGTCCCTGGGCTACGTCTTCGACGCCGCCGCGTGGGGCCACGGCTACGCCACGGAGACCGCGCACGCCCTCCTGCGGTGGGCGTTCGACACCCTGGACCTGAACCGCGTCCAGGCCGGGACCGACACCCGCAACGCGGCATCCGCACGGGTCCTGGAGAAGCTCGGCTTCGTCCGCGAAGGCACCCTCCGCGAGGACTGCGTCGTCAACGGCGACGTCTCCGACTCCTGGATCTTCGGCCTCCTCCGCCGCGAGTGGCATCCAACGGCCACACCGACGGCCGGCCGCTAGGGCGTGTCTTCAAATGTCACGCCCACATCAGGAGCGAGGCGA
>NZ_LATD01000611.1 GCF_000981895.1 Streptomyces odonnellii
GGGGTGGGGAGGGGGTATGTCCCGCACAGCGGTGTGCGGGGCATAACCGGCAGAGCCCGAGCGAGTGGTGTCCGGGGCGCGGTCCTGGGTCAGAAGCCGTGGCGGGCGCCGCCGTCCACCGGGAGCATGATGCCCGTCAGATACGACGCCGCCGGCGACAGCAGAAACGCCGCCGTCCTGCCGAACTCCTCCGCCCGCCCGTACCTCCGCATCGGTATGCGCGCGCTCGCCGCCGCCCGCGCCCCCTCCGCGTCCCCCGACAGCGCGTCCAGCTCACGCACGCGATCCGTGTCGATGCGGTACGGCAGCAGCCCCAGCACCCTGATTCCGCGCGGACCCAGCTCGTACGCCAGGGACTTCGCGAAGCCCGCCAGCCCCGGCCGCAGGCCGTTCGAGATCGTCAGGCCCGGGATCGTCTCGTGGACCGAGGCCGACAGGACGAAGCCGATGACACCCCCCTCACCCAGCTCCGCCGCCGCCTCGCGCGCCAGCCGTACCGCCCCGAGGAAGACCGACTCGAACGACTCCCGCCACTGCTCGTCCGTATTGCCCGTGGGCGACCCCGGAGGCGGGCCCCCGACACTGATCAGGATGCCGTCGAAGCCCCCGAACTCCCGTCGCGCCGTCGCGATCAGACGTCCCGCCAGCTCCGGGTCCGCGTTGTCCCCGGCCACCCCGTACGCGTCGGGGCCCAACGCCGCCGCGGCCTTCGCGACATGCTGCTCGTCCCGTCCGGAGACGACGACCTTTGCGCCGTCCGCCACCAGCGCCTCCGCGCTCGCGCGGCCCAGCCCCCGCGACGCACCCGTTATGACATAGACACGGTCTTTCAGCCCAAGATCCATGGGCCTATCCTGCCGTGCACTCCCCGGTCAGCGTCAGGGCGGTCGTCACAAGTCCGATATGGCTGAACGCCTGAGGAAAGTTGCCGAGGTGGCGACGCGTCACCGGGTCGTACTCCTCCGAGAGCAGCCCCACATCGCTGCGGAGCGCGAGCAGCCGCTCGAACAGTTCCCTGGCCTCCTTCGTACGCCCCGTCAAATGCAGCGCGTCGGCCAGCCAGAACGAACAGGCCAGGAACGCCCCTTCCGCACCCGGCAGCCCGTCCACCTCCACAAGCCCGTCCGTGCCCCCGAGCGCATCCGCCTCGGCCGCGCCGCTGTAGCGGCGCAGCAGACCGCCGTGCCCCAGCTCCGCCCGTACCGCGTCGACCGTACCGATCACCCGCGGATCGTCCGGCGGCAGAAACCCCACCCGCGGAATGAGCAGCGTCGCCGCGTCCAGCTCGGCTGAACCGTACGACTGCGTAAAGGTGTTCCGTACCGGGTCGTACCCCCGCTCGCACACCTCCCGGTGCACCTCGTCCCGCATCGCCCGCCACCGGTCCGCGTCCCCGATGAGCCGTGCGTCGCTCTCCAGGGTCTTCGCGGCCCGGTCGGCGGCGACCCACGCCATCACCTTGGAGTGCACGAAGTGCCGGCGCCCTCCCCGTACCTCCCACAGCCCCTCGTCCGGCTCGCGCCACTTCGACTCCAGGAAGTCCAGCAACGTCATCTCCAGCCGCCAGGCGTGCAGTTTCGGCGGAATACCGGCCCCGCGCACCACATGGAGCGAGTCGATGACCTCCCCGTACACATCGAGTTGGAGCTGGTCGACCGCGCTGTTGCCGGTACGCACCGGAGCGGAGCGCTCATATCCTCCCAGCCAGGGCAGCTCGCTCTCCGGCAGCCGCCGTTCGCCCGCCAGTCCGTACATGATCTGAAGATCGGCCGGATCGCCTGCGACCGCGCGCAGCAGCCAGTCCCGCCAGGCCGCCGCCTCCTCCACATAACCGGCCGACAGCAGCGCGCCCAGTGTCAGGGTCGAGTCGCGCAGCCAGCAGTAGCGGTAGTCCCAGTTGCGCACACCGCCCAGGTGCTCCGGCAGGGACGTGGTCGCCGCGGCGACGATGCCGCCCGTCGGAGCGTATGTCAGCGCCTTGAGAGTGATGAGGGAGCGCATGACGGCGGCACGGTACGGACCTGCGTACCGGCAGCGCGCCGCCCACTCCGCCCAGTCGTCCAGGCACTGCGCCAGCGATTCGAACGGGTCGACGCGCGGCGGGCGCTCCTCGTGCGAAGGGTGCCAGGTGAGTACGAACGCGACCCGCTCGCCCGTGGAGACGGTGAACGACGAGCGGGTGCTGAATTGCTGCCCCCAGGTCCTGACCGCGGGCTCGCTGCGCAGCCATACGGAGTCGGGACCCGCGATCGCCAGCCGGTGGCCCTCCGCGCGCCGCATCCAGGGGACGACGGAACCGAAGTCGAAGCGCAGCCGCACGGTGGCGCTCATCTCGACCGAGCCGCTGACGCCCTCGATGATCCGCACGATGTCGGGGGCGAGATCGCGCTGGGGCATGAAGTCGATGACCTTGACCGTGCCGGTGCCGGTCTCCCAGACGGATTCAAGGACCAGCGTCTCGCCGAGATAGCCACGCCGGGTGCAGTTCCCGGCGCCCGTGGGGGCGATCCGCCAGTGGCCGTTCTCCTCGTCACCGAGCAGCGCGGCGAAGCAGGCCGCCGAGTCGAAGCGGGGGAGGCACAGCCAGTCGATGGAACCGTTCCTGCCGACCAGGGCGGCGGTCTGGAGATCGCCGATGAGCGCGTAGTCCTCGATGCGTAGCGTGGTCACGCCAGGGCTGTTCCCGAAGCGCCGGCGCGCTAAGCAGGACGGCGGGGCGGGGGG
>NZ_LATD01000612.1 GCF_000981895.1 Streptomyces odonnellii
TGGCTGACGGAGATGTCGGCTTTCGGCGGTGGCTGGGGGCTGGCGCTGGGGGCGTACGCGCGTACCGGTGTACGTGCGTGCCGGGCGTACTCGGGCGTACGCGCTGCGGGGCGGGGCGGTGGGGCGCCGCAGGAGGGCGGGCGCTTACGGGGTGCTTACGGGCTGCTTACGTCGGAACGGATCCGTATCGTCGCAACGCCCAAGGTAGGACGGAGTACGTCGGAACGCAACCGTCTCGTCGTGACGTCTCGGTCACGCTATGCTCGGTGTTCATGACCACGGACCCCCGCACCTCACGCCGCGTCCCCGCGGGAGCCGCCGTGCTCCGGGAGGATGTGACCGACGCCATCCGCGCCGCCGTCTTCGAGGAGCTGGCCGCGGTCGGGTTCGCCCGGATGTCCATCGAGGGCATCGCGCGCCGGGCCGGGGTCGGCAAGACCGCGGTCTACCGGCGCTGGAAGTCCAAGCTGGCGCTCGTCCTCGACCTGGTCTCGGCCTTCGCGTCGCAGGGGCTGCCCGCCCCCGCGACCGGGTCGCTGTACGGCGATGTGCGCGCCCTGCTCGAAGTGGCCTCGCACGCCCTGCGCCACCCGGTGGCCTCGCAGGTCATCCCCGATCTGCTGGTGGAGGCGGCCCGTCAGCCCGAGATCGCCGACGCGATCAGGACGGCGCTGCTGGACGGGCAGCGGGGCATCGCGGCGGTGATCGTCCGGGAAGCGGTCGAACGCGGCGAACTCCCCGAGGGCGCCGACGCCGACCGGGCGCTGGATCTGATCGTCGGGCCGCTCTACTGGCGGCTGGTGGTCGTACGGGGCGGTCTGCCCAAGGGGTATCTGGACGACCTGGCGGCCTCGGCGGTGGCGGCGCTGCGCCGTACCTGACGTACCGGAACGTACGAGGACGTACGCGCAACGCACCCGGACCGGCACCGGACCGGACCTGGACCTGGACCTGGACTGCACCTGGACCGGCACCGGCACCGGCATCGGCACCGAACCGGACCCGGACCCGGCACCGAACCGGACCCGGACCGGCACCGAACCGGACCCGGACCCGGCCCGGCACTGGACCGGACCCCCGGCCCCCTGGCGTAGCCCCTCGGCCCTGTCTCCTATAC
>NZ_LATD01000613.1 GCF_000981895.1 Streptomyces odonnellii
CACCCGTACCCCTGGCCCCGCGATCAGCCTCGTGTTACCAAGAGCCATGCCCGCACATGTCTCGTACGACGCCGTCATCGTCGGCGGCGGCCACAACGGCCTGGTCGCCGCCGCCTATCTCGCCCGCGCCGGGCGCTCCGTCCTCGTGCTGGAGCGGCTCGGCACCACTGGTGGCGCGGCCGTCTCCAGTCGGCCCTTCGCCGGCCTGGACGCCAGGCTCTCCCGGTACTCGTACCTGGTGTCCCTGCTGCCGCGGAAGATCGTCCGGGAGCTGGGGCTGCGCTTCACCGTGCGCAAGCGGACAGTCTCCTCGTACACCCCGCTCGGCGACGGCGGACTGCTGGTCGGCGAGGGCCGTACCCGCGAGTCCTTCGCCGCGCTGACCGGCGGTGAGCGGGAGTACGCGGCCTGGCGGGAGTTCTACGCGATGACCGGGCGGGTCGCCGAGCGGGTCTTCCCGACCCTCACCGAGCCGCTGCCCACACGCGAGGCGCTGCGCGCGCGGGTCGACGACGGGACCGCCTGGCGCGCGCTCTTCGAGGAGCCCATCGGGGCCGCGGTCGAGGAGCGGTTCCAGCACGATCTCGTCCGGGGCGTGGTGCTGACCGACGCGCTGATCGGTACCTTCGCCGATGCCCACGACCCCTCACTCGTACAGAACTGCTGTTTCCTCTACCACGTGATCGGCGGCGGCACCGGCGACTGGGACGTCCCCGTCGGCGGGATGGGCGCCCTCACCGACGCGCTGGCCGACGCCGCCCGGTCGGCGGGCGCGGAGATCGTCACCGGACACGAGGCGATCCGGATCGACACCGACGGCAACACCGCCGAGGTCTCCTTCCAAGCAGACGGCGGCCAGGGTACGGTGACGGCTCGTCAGGTGCTCGTGAACGCGTCGCCGCAGGCCCTCGCCGCACTCCTCGGCGACGAGCCGCCCGCTCCCGCCGAGGGCGCCCAGCTCAAGGTCAATATGCTGCTGCGCAGGCTGCCCCGGCTGCGCGACCGGTCCGTCGATCCGCGCGAGGCCTTCGCCGGGACCTTCCATATCGCCGAGGGATACGGGCAGTTGGCGACGGCGTACCGGGAGGCCGCCGCCGGCCGGCTGCCGAGTGCCCCACCGTCCGAGATCTACTGCCACTCCCTCACCGACCCCTCGATCCTCGGACCGGAACTGGCGGGGCAGGGATACCAGACACTCACCCTGTTCGGACTGCACACCCCCGCCCGGCTGTTCGCCGCGGACAACGAGTCCGTACGGGCGGAGCTGCTCGCCGCGACCCTCGCCCAGCTCGACGAACGGCTGGCCGAGCCGATCGCCGACTGTCTGGCGGTGGACGCGGACGGCCGCCCCTGTATCGAGGCGAAGACCCCGCTCGACCTCGAACGCGAACTGCGGCTGCCCGGCGGCCATATCTTCCACCGCGACCTCTCCTTCCCGTACGCCACCGAGGAGACTGGGCGCTGGGGCGTGGAGACGGCGCACGCCAATGTGCTGCTGTGCGGCGCGGGCGCCGTCCGGGGCGGCGGGGTGAGCGGAGTGCCGGGCCACAACGCGGCGATGGCGGCTCTCGGGCGGTGAGCACGGGCCCTCGGCGGGCGGGCGGAGTCAGTCCTCCGAGGCCGTCCAGCCCACCGTCTCGATACGCGCCATGTCCTCCTGCCGCGCCTCGTCGAAGACCGTACGGCCGCCGTCCTCGATCCGCAGGGCGTCCGCGTACACGCCCCGCCCGACGTACAGCCGGTCCGTGGTGTACCGCCAGCGCAGCCGTACCTCCGTACCCCGCCACCGCGCGAGATCCGCGGTCAGCCGGTGCCAGACCCGTCCCGACCAGCCGGTCGCCGAGCCCGCCGGGTGCTCCTGCGGGTCCCCACCTTTCTGCCCTTTCCGTGCGGTGGTGAAGGGCACCGCCCGCCAGCTCGCGCCGCCGTCCTCCGACGCCTCCAGGAACAGGGCGTCCGCGCCGGGCTCGGTGTCCCACCACAGGGAGCAGCGCAGCCGCGCGTCCCCGGACTCCGGGGTGACCGGGGGCAGGGTGAGCGTGGCCGTGGTGGCAGCGGCCATTCCGGAGAACCAGGCGGTACGGCCCCGCTCCGGCCGGACCGCGACGGCCCGGGCCATCCGGTCGGCGGTCGCCACCCGGGGCGCGCTGCCGGAGCGCCAGCTCCGCACGGGATGCACGGAGTTGCCGAGGACGACTAGGAACGAGTCGGTCGTCGGGTCGAGGACCAGACTGGTGCCGGTGAAGCCGGTGTGGCCCGCGGTGCCCGGGGTGGCCATCGCGCCCATGTACCAGTGCTGGTACAGCTCGAAACCCAGACCGTGGGCGTCACCGGGGAAGTCCGTGTTGAAGTCGGTGAACATCAGCTCCACCGACTCGGGACGCAGGATTCGCGCCCGGCCGTAGACGCCGCCGTTGAGGAGCGTCCGGGCGAGGACCGCCAGGTCCCAGGCGCAGGAGAAGACTCCGGCGTGGCCCGCGATGCCACCGAGGCTGTACGCGTTCTCGTCGTGCACCTCGCCCCACACCAGGCCCCGGTCGAGTCCGGACCAGGGCGCCCGGGCGTCCTCGGTGGCGGCGATCTTCGGCTTCCAGGAGGCGGGCGGGTTGTAACGGGTGCGGTGCATCCCGAGCGGAGCGGTGATCTCGTTCCGGAGCAGCGCGTCCAGCGGCTGTCCGGTGATGCGCTCCAGAATGAGCTGGAGGGAGATCAGATTGAGGTCCGAGTAGAGATACGCCGTACCGGGCGGGCTGACCGGCGCCTCGTTCCACAGCAGTTCGAGCTTGCCCTCGTAGGTCGGCGCCGTATAGAGGGGGACCCAGGCGCGGAAGCCGGAGGTGTGCGTCAGCAACTGACGCACCGTGATGTCCTCTTTGCCCGCCCGCCCGAACTCCGGGAGGTATGCCGTGACCCGCTCCTCCAGTTCCAGCGCGCCCCGCTCGATCCGCTGGACGGCGAGAATCGAGGTGAACAGCTTGGAGACGGACGCCAGATCGAAGACCGTGTCCTCGGCCATCGCGATCTGCCGCTCGGCCGGGAACTCGACTCCCTCGCCGGTCTTCTCGTCGTACGCCGAGTAGCGCACGGCCTTGCCGATCGGCCGGTGCAGGGCGACCGTGCCGCCCCGGCCCGCGAGCAGCACGGCGCCCGCGTACCAGGGGCGGACGGGGGAGGGACCGAGAAAGGCCGCCGCGTCGTCGACCAGCCGCTCCAGCTCACGGGGGATGAGACCGGCCCGCTCGGCCGAGCCGCGCCGCAGGGTCCGGCGCCCGGAGCCGGGCCCCCGGCCCGGGCGCCCACCGGTCCCGGCGC
>NZ_LATD01000614.1 GCF_000981895.1 Streptomyces odonnellii
CTGCTGGCGATACTGGGCAGCTTGACCGCTTCCGGCCGTACGGCCGGTGCGTCCGGCGCGGCGGCACCGGAGAAACCGGCCGCCGCTCGGCCGAAGACCGTCGACCCGTCCAGGCGCAGCGACAAGGAATAGCCCCGCTCGCCCCACGGACAGGCCCGTGGGCTCGGACTAGGCTTCACACGCGTACGCGTACGAGTACGCGTGTGAGTACGAGTACGTCGCTGAGTTGTCGTCGACTTGAGGAGTGCGGGGCGCATGGGCGAGGCGTTGGTACTGGGTGGCGGAGGCGTCGCCGGAGTCGGCTGGATCACCGGCCTGCTGGCGGGGCTGGCCGACGCGGGGCAGGACGTCACGGGTGCCGATGTGATCGTCGGGACCTCTGCCGGATCGGTCGTCGCGGCGCAGTTGGGGGACGAACCGGATCTGGAGTCGCTCTACGCCCGGCAGGTCGAGCCGGAACGGCAGTCCGCCGAGATCATGGTCGATCTGGACATCGAGACCTTCGGTGCGGAGATCGCCGCCGCGGTGCGTGACGCCGGGACCGTACCGGAGATGCGACGCGCGGTGGGCAGGTTCGCGCTCGCCGCCGATACGGCTCCGGAGGCGGAGCGGCGGGAAGTGATCGAGTCGCGGCTGCCGTCGTCCGAGTGGCCCGCCCGTACGGTGCGGATCGTCGTGGTGGACGCCGAGAGCGGCGAGCCACGGGTGTTTGACAACGCGTCGGGCGTGAGCCTGGTCGACGCGGTCGCGGCGAGCTGTGCCGTACCGGGCGTATGGCCGCCCGTGACGATCGACGGGCGCCGGTATGTCGACGGCGGCCTCCGCTCCAGCGAGAACGCGGACTACGCGGCCGGCGCGTCGCGGGTGCTGGTGATCGTACCGCTGGGTGACGCCTCACTGCTGCCCACGGAAAAACCGCTGGCCCAAGCCGTCGAGGAACTCCGCGCGGCCGGGGCCGAGGTCGCGGTCATCGCCCCGGACGAGGCGTCGCGCGCGGCGATGGGCCCCAACCCCCTGGACCCCGCCACCCGCAGACCCTGCGCCGAGGCGGGCCGTGCGCAGGGCCGCGAGCTGAAGATCGAGTGGACACGCGCCTGAGGTACGGGGCGTCCGTCTGTGCCGAGGCCCGGCCGTACGGTGAGTGCCGGCCGGGCCACCGGGTGTCCTCGGCGGCGGGGGCGGCTATGCGTCGCGGTCCGTCAAGTGTTCCGTCAGGAAGGCAACGCTCTTGGCGACCAAGGGTGTCGGGTCCGCGTTCAGGAAGATGTGTTCCGCGTCGGGGACCGGGATCAGTTCCGCCTTGTTGCCGGCCTCCTGGAGCAAGCCGGCCAGGCGGCTGCTGTGGCTGTACGGGACCACCGTGTCGCGGGTGCCGTGGATGAGCAGGAAGGGCGGGGCCGGGGAGCGGGTGGCGTACGTGGTGGGGCTGGCC
>NZ_LATD01000615.1 GCF_000981895.1 Streptomyces odonnellii
ACCCCGACGACCCCAACAGCCCGAACCGCACCGGCCTGCGCCGCCTCCTCAACCGGCGGACCGTCCTCGGCGCGACCCTGATCAGCACGCTCCTCCTGGTGGCGGCCCTGTTCATCGGCTACCAGATCGTCGGCATCCCGCCCGCCAACGCCCAGGCCACCGCCCAGTCCAACCTCTACCTCTACGCGGACGGCACCCCGCTCGCCCGCGACGGCGAGGTCAACCGCGAGAACGTCCGGCTCTCCCAGGTACCGAAGAGCGTCCAGCAGGCCGTACTCGCCGCCGAGGACCGCGACTTCTACCACGAACACGCGGTCGATCTGCAGGGCATGACCCGCGCCTTCTGGAACACCCTCACCGGCAAGGGCACCCAGGGCGGCTCCACCATCACCCAGCAGTACGTCAAGAACTACTACCTGGGCCAGGAACGGACCCTCGCACGCAAGAGCAAGGAACTCTTCATCGCGATCAAGCTCAACAACGAGCAGAGCAAGGAAAGCATCCTCCAGGGCTATCTGAACACCAGTTACTTCGGCCGCAACGCGTACGGCATCCAGGCCGCCGCCCAGGCCTACTACGGCAAGGACATCGAACGGATCAGCGTCGCGGAGGGCGCGTTTCTCTCCGCGCTCCTCAACCAGCCCAGCGAGTACGACGTCGCCGTCCACCCCGAGAACCGGCCGGCCGCCGAGGCCCGCTGGAACTACGTCCTCGACGGCATGGTCAAGGAAGGCTGGCTCGGCCGGGCCGACCGGGCCGCGCTCAAGTTCCCCGTACCCGGCAAGATCCGGCACGCCTCCGGCGGACTCTCCGGACAGCGCGGCTATGTCGTCCAGGCCGTCGAGGACTACCTCACCAGCAACAAGATCATCGACGAGAACACCCTGGCCGCCGGCGGCCACCGCATCACCACCACACTGGAGCGCTCCAAGCAGGACGCGCTCGACAAGGCCGTCGACGACCATGTGCTGAGCGAGCTCGACACCGACGAACGCGACGCCGACCGCAACGTACGCGTCGGTGGCGTCTCCATCGACCCGGCGAGCGGCAGGGTCGTCGCCATGTACGGCGGCGTCGACTACACCCGGCAGTACGTCAACAACGCCACCCGCCGCGACTACCAGGTCGGCTCCACCTTCAAGCCCTTCGTCCTCGCCGCCGCCATCGAGCACCAGTCCCGGACCCGGTACGGCGAGACCATCACCCCCGGCACCGTGTACGACGGCGACAACGAACGCGAGGTCCAGGGCCCGGAAGGACCCATCGGCTACGCCCCGGCCAACGAGGACGACATCAGCTACGGCCCCATCTCCGTCCGCGAGGCCACCGACAAGTCCGTCAACGCCGTCTACGCGCAGATGGCCGAGGACGTCGGCCCGGCCACCGTCAAGAACACCGCCATCGCCCTCGGCATCCCCCAGAACACCCCCGACC
>NZ_LATD01000616.1 GCF_000981895.1 Streptomyces odonnellii
GCGCCGACCGCGCCGCCCCGCCCTCAGGAACTCCGCTCGCGCGTCCAGTACCGCAGCAGATCCGCCGCCATCACCGTGCTCGGATGCTCCGGCCCCAGCAGCCGTTCACTCGTGGTCGCCATCGCCTGCCAGTGCGTACCGGGTGCAGGGCTCTGGGGCGTACTGGAACCGCTAACTGGCGCAGGCTCGGGATGTATGCGTTTGGCCTATGCCAGGGGCATCCATGGGCGGGGAGGAGGGCCGCCTGTCACACCGCCGGACGGTGACCCGTGCCGGGGCTCGGGGCCTGGTCGTACGCTGAGCGGGACCCGATGGGAGGACCGTGGTGAGTAACGACGACGAGAGCTGGAAGGAGCGCGGAGTCGCTCTCCGCGTCTTCTTCTACATCTTCGGGACGCACCTCTTCGCCGGGTTCATCTGGCTGCTTTTCTACGTCGGGCAGCACGCCCAGAAGTGAGACCGCCCAGCCGCTGACCCAGTCGGCGGCCGCCCTCCCGGCCCTCGGCGCGGGCCTGGTTGAGCAGGCTGATCAGCGTGAATCCCACCGCGATCAGGCCCAGGATCACCACCACGCTGATCCAGTTGCTCATGGCGCGTTCGCCTCCTCCTTCCGTCCAACGTACTCCCGCGCCGGTGTCCGCACTCCCGCGAAGGTTCCGTCGCTGTTCAGGGGTGCTTGGTATCTTGAACGGCGATGATTAGGTTAGGCACACCTAAGTGTTTGGGCCGGGGTTTCGGGGCTGCCTGGCGCGCTGCCCGGCGCATCGGGCTGCCTGGCGCGCCGGGGCGAGCCGCGTCCAGGGCGGGTCGCGTCCAGGACGTGCGGCGTCCAGGACGGCCCGCGTTCAGGATGGGGCGCGTCCACGGCAGGCGGCGTTCAGGGCGGGCCGCGTCCAGGTCGGCCGTGTCAGGTCCGGGCGCCTTGCGTCAACTTCGCCGTCAAGTCGGTCGTCAACTCCGCGCCTCTACCGCCCTCATCGTCCGCGCCGCCGCCAATTCCGCTGTGCCGCAAGCTGTTCGCCGATGCCCGGTCCGCCCCACGCCGGCCGGCAGCCATGAGGTCCGTCCTTTTCGCCCCCACTCGCGAGGTACAGCCAGCCGTGCCCTTACAGTTCCCGCCCTCCGCCGCTCCCCTGTCCGCCGTTCCCGTCGCCGTACTCGCTGCTCCCCTTCGTGCGGGCGGCGGGGCGATCGACGCGGCGGGCCGTGCCGCGTATCAGCGCCGGTGCGACGTCACTCGGTCCGGTGAAATGGCTGGACGGATGGAACCACCGGCCGGGGTGAAGTTCCCGCCCGAACCGGGCCGTTGCCTGATCGCGGAGCGCGGCTGAGCCGTACTTCCTTTCGCTCCTCTTTCTTGCTCCTGCTTCTCCTTTTCTCTCCCCCGAACCCCGGAGCCGTGTCATGACCGTGCCCCCCGTCATCCTGTCCGCGAACGGGCCCGTGCCCGCGAGCGGGCTCTCCGCCGGCTCCCCGGCCGCCGCGCCGCCGGCCGACGCGGACGCCATTCTGGGGCGGCAGCGGGTCAGGGAGTCCGCTGCCCGTACGTACGCCCGTTCGTTCCCGATCGTCCCCGTCCGGGCCAAGGGCATGACGATCGAGGGGACCGACGGCCGCCGCTATCTCGACTGCCTCGCCGGTGCGGGGACGCTCGCGCTCGGGCACAACCACCCCGTGGTGCTGGAGGCGATCCGCCGCACGGTCGACAGCGGGGCGCCGCTGCATGTCCTCGATCTGGCGACGCCGGAGAAGGACGACTTCACGGACGCGCTGTTCGCGACGCTGCCGCCGGCCTTCGTCGACCGGGCGCGGATCCACTTCTGCGGGCCGGCCGGTACGGACGCGGTGGAGGCGGCGCTGAAGCTGATGCAGACGGCGACCGGCCGGAGCGGGGTGCTCGCGTTCACGGGCGCATACCACGGGATGACGGCGGGGGCGCTGGCGGCGAGCGGCGGTGTCGCGGTGAAGGAACGGGTCGCGGGCGGCGCGGCGGAGGTGACGCGGCTGCCGTACCCGTACTCGTACCGCTGCCCGTTCGGGATCGGCGGCGAGCGCGGCGCCGAGCTGTCGGCGACGTACACGGAACGGCTGCTCGACGACCCGTCGGGCGGGGTCGTACCGCCCGCCGCGATGATCCTCGAAGCGGTGCAGGGCGAGGGCGGCGCGGTACCGGCGCCGGACGGCTGGCTGCGCGAGATGCGGCGGATCACGGCGGAACGGGAGATTCCGCTGATCGTGGACGAGGTACAGACGGGCGTCGGGCGGACCGGGGCGTTCTGGGCGGTCGAGCACAGCGGGATCGCGCCGGACGCGATGGTGCTGTCGAAGGCGATCGGGGGAAGCCTGCCGCTGGCGGTGATCGTGTACGACGAGAAGTACGACGGCTGGCTGCCCGGCGCCCACACGGGCACGTTCCGCGGAAACACCCTGGCGATGGCGGCGGGCGCGGCGACGCTCCGGCATGTGGCCCGGGAGGGCCTGGTCGAACGCGCGGCGACGGTGGGCGCGCGGATGATGGCGCGGCTGGAGGGCCTGCGCGCGGAACTCCCGGTGATCGGCGATGTGCGGGGCCGCGGCCTGATGATCGGGGTGGAACTGGTCGACCCCGAGTCCCCACGCGACACCTGCGGCGCCCACCCGGCGGCCCCGGCCCTCGCGGACCGCGTCCGTACGGCCTGCCTGGACCGCGGCCTGATCATCGAACTGGGCGGCCGGTTCGGCTCGACGGTGCGTCTGCTGCCGCCACTGGTGATCACGGACGAACAGGCGGACGCGGTCCTGGACCGCGTCCGCCTGTTCGGCCGCGATCACC
>NZ_LATD01000617.1 GCF_000981895.1 Streptomyces odonnellii
TCGTACCACCTGTACCAGGGGGTCGGCGGCTTCCTGGGCAACATGGGGATGGGCGTGGTGTTCGTGCTGCTCTACCGGCGGTGGGGGCGGGTGGGTCCGCTGGTGGCGGCGCACGCGCTGCTCGACATCGGGGCGTTCGTGGGGTACGCGCTGCTGGCGGGGAAGGTGGGCTGGCTGCCCACGGTGTAGCGCCGTGGGCAGCGCCGGGAGCCGCTGCGGTTCAGGAGCGGCTGCGGTTCAGGGGCAGCAGAATTCAGGGGGAGCCGAGTTCAGGGGGCGCTGAGAAGTTCGCCGTCGATGACGGTGACCGCGCTGCCGGTGAGCAGGGTCCGGTTGCCGCGCAGTGCCGTACGGACAAGTCCGGTACGGGCGGAGGCTTGGAGGCCGGTCAGTTCCGTACGGCCGAGCCGCGCGGACCAGAACGGGGCGAGCGCGGTATGGGCGCTGCCGGTCACCGGGTCCTCGTCGATCCCGGCCCCCGGGTAGAAGCACCGCGAGACGAAGTCATAGCCCCGGCCCGGGTTCTCGGCGGCCGCGGTGACGATGACGCCGCGCCGGGAGAGGCCGACGAGCGCGGCGAAGCCGGGAGCGAGCGCGCGTACGGTCCGCTCGTCGGCCAGCTCGACGAGCAGGTCGCCGACATGGGCAGCGGTGTCGTGCACCGAGACCGGCCGCGCGCCGAGCGCCTCCGCCATGCCGTCCAGGATCTCCACGGGCGTCAGTGACGAGGTCGGGAAGTCGAGGGTGAGGGAGCCGTCCTCGGCCGCGGTCGCCCCGAGGACACCGGGGCGGGCGGCGAACCGTACGGCACCTGTCGTACGCCCGGTGGAGCGCAGCACATGCGCGGTGGCGAGCGTGGCATGGCCGCACAGATCCACTTCGGTGACCGGGGTGAACCAGCGCAGCGCCCAGTCCGCGTCCCCGTTGGGCGGCAGAGGGTGCGCGAAGGCGGTCTCCGAGAGATTCACCTCGGCCGCCACCCGCTGGAGCCAGCCGTCGTCGGGGAAGCCGTCGGAGTCCAGGAGCACCACGCCGGCGGGGTTGCCCGCGAAAGGCCGGTCGGTGAAGGCGTCGACGATTCGAATCCGCATGCACTGAGCGTAGGAGACGGGGGCCGTGCGGCCGCGACCGGGAAGTGGCATGCGAAATTGCTTGCCGAACGAGCTGTACCGATATATCGTTGAAGCATCACGACAGATCAACGATGAAACGATGGGAGGAGCGTAGTGATGCGTTCACATGGACATGAGCACGGTCACGGTCCGCATGGACCGGGTGCTGAGCACTGTGGGCCCGGGCGGCCGGGGTGGGGCGGTTTTGAGGGGCGGCGCGGGGCTTTCGGCCCGTTCGGTCCCCCCTTCGGCGCCCCGTGCGGCGGTGGTCGGGGCCGCGGCGGTGGCCGTCGGG
>NZ_LATD01000618.1 GCF_000981895.1 Streptomyces odonnellii
GTTACGGGCGGGGCAGGTGGGGGCGTACTCCGTGCGGGGTCGTAGTCGCGGAAGTGGCCGGCGTTGCGAAAGTGACCGGCCTTGCGGAAGTGGCCAGCCTTGCGGAAACGATCATCCTTAAGGGAGTGGTCGGGCTTACGGAAGCGGTCGTCTGTGCGGAAGCAGTCGTCTGTGCCGGAGCGGTCGTCCGTGTGGAGGTCGCGGAGGGGCGCGCAGCGGTGTTTGCGCGCATGCGCCGGAGATGCGCCGTTGATGCGCCCGCCGGGGAGGGCTTGCAATGGGCAGAGGCGTCATCCGCGCACGCCTTTGAGGAGGATCCCATGGCCGATTCCCCGACGACCGACCTCAGGCCGGAAGCCCCGGCCGGAGCCATCCACCTGCCCATGCTCGGCGCATGCGGCTGCGGCTCGGGCTGCGGCTGCGGCTGCCAGTCGGGCGGCTCGTGCCAGTGCGGCGGCGGCTGCGGCTAGCCGCGTACGGCGCGCAGAGAAGAGCGCAAAGAGTTGGGTAGGACGAGGGGCCCTGTCCGCGAAATGCGGGCGGGGCCCCTTTCGTATGCGCGATGCGCGTCCGGGTACGGGTAGGGGCAGGGGAACCCAGGCGTGGACGAGGGCTGGGTGTGGGCCTGGACGGTGGCGCCCAGCCGCCTCGTATCAGCGAAAACCACTGGTCACAGGCCTACAGCATGGGAAAGCATGAGGCATGCGACCGGATGGCTGGCACCTCACCGAAGACATCGACGACTTCCTCGCCCGAGCCGGAGACTTCCTGCGCTCACGGCCCGCCCTGCACAACACACCGCTGACGGTGATCGAGAAACTGCGAACCGACGGGACGGACGCGTACGGGCCCGAAGCCACCCTGTTCGGACGGCTGGAGTCAGGGGGCGAGGTCCACGCCATCCTTTACCGGCTCCCGTCCCGCCGCCTGACCCTCACCGCCCTCTCCCCCGAGCAGGCCGACACCCTCGCCGCTCATCTGGCCGGCCTCGGCCACCCCCTCCCCGGCGTCCTCTCGGACCACAACACCGCCACCGCTTTCGCCGACGCATGGCAGCGGCACACGGGCGCGGTGTCGGAACCCGACTGGCGGGCCCGTCTCTACCGACTCGGCACGCTCACCCCACCGGAGCCGCTCGCCGAGGGCCGCGGTCGCGTCGCGGGCGAGCAGGACCATGAGCAAGTCGTGCGCTGGTGCCGTGAGTTCTGCGTCGACGTCGGGGAACAGCCTTCCCTCGACCTGATCGGCGCCGGTTCCTGGGCCGACTCGCGTTTCGGCGACCGGCACTTCACGTTCTGGGAAACACCGGACGGCGCTCCCGTCTCCATGGCTGCCACGACCTCGATGGTCGCCGACATGGTCCGGGTGGACCCCGTCTACACTCCGGCCCACCTCCGGGGCCGCGGCTACGCGGGCGCCGTGACGGCCGAGGTGAGCAGGGCGGCGCTGACCGCGGGCGCGACGGACGTCGTACTGTTCGCGGACCCGGCCAACCCCACCAGCAACGCCCTGTACCAGCGCATCGGATACGCCCCGGTCACCGAATTCGTGGCGTACAAGTTCTCGCCGGCCGACGGCGATACGAACTGAGCCGATCGGCTGCCAGGGGAACACGCACACGGCCGGGCCCCGAACACACACGGGGCCCGGCCGGAGGTGCCGAAGTACTGAAGTTCTGCGGTGGGGCGGTGGGGCGATGCCGTGGACGCTACTTCTTCTTGCCCTGGTTCTTGACGGCCTCGATGGCGGCTGCCGCCGCGTCCGGGTCGAGGTAGGTGCCGCCGGGGGTCAGGGGGTGGAAGTCGGAGTCGAGGTCGTAGACGAGGGGGATGCCGGTGGGGATGTTCAGGGACGCGATGTCGGCGTCGGAGATGCCGTCGAGGTGCTTGACCAGGGCGCGCAGGCTGTTGCCGTGGGCGGCGATCAGGACCGTACGGCCGGTCAGCAGGTCCGGGACGATCGCGTCGTACCAGTACGGCAGCATCCGTTCGACGACGTCCTTGAGGCACTCGGTGCGCGGACGCAGCTCGCTCGGGATCGAGGCGTAGCGGGGGTCGTCGCTCTGCGAGAACTCCGTGCCGTCCTCAAGCGCGGGCGGCGGCGTGTCGTACGAGCGGCGCCACAGCATGAACTGCTCCTCGCCGAACTCGGCGAGCGTCTGCGCCTTGTCCTTGCCCTGGAGCGCGCCGTAGTGGCGCTCGTTCAGCCGCCAGGAGCGGTGGACCGGAATCCAGTGACGGTCCGCGGCCTCCAGCGCGAGCTGCGCGGTGCGGATGGCGCGTCGCTGGAGGGAGGTGTGCAGTACGTCGGGCAGCAGGCCGGCGTCCTTGAGCAGCTCACCGCCGCGGACTGCCTCCTTCTCGCCCTTGTCGGTGAGATTGACGTCCACCCAGCCGGTGAACAGGTTCTTCGCGTTCCACTCGCTCTCGCCGTGGCGGAGGAGGATCAGCTTGTACGGTGCGTCGGCCATGGGGCCGAGCCTAATGGACGGGCCTGGGGCGGCTGGAGGCCGTCTCGGGATTGGGAACGGATCGGCGGCGGACTGCTGCGGTCGTCGGCTGACTGGTGTCCGGCGGGTGCCCGTACGGTGTCGTCCGGGTACTCACGGAGTGCGTACCGCGTACACCGCGCGTACGTTGTCCCTAGGCTTGGGCTTCGTCCTTGCCGCCGGGCCCTCTGCGAAGGCGCGGAGCACGTTTTCGGTGGTACGGGTGACGAACGCGCCGGTCCGCGCGTCCATACCGTGGTTGCGCCCGTTCTCCCGCGTCCCCGCCATCAGCCCCTCCACCCACCGCATCGTCCCGGTGGCGAAGACGCCTGCACCGCTGGGCACGGTGTAGTACGCGGAGTCGGAGTGGCTCTTCCGGCCGTTGCAGACGAGCGGGGAGTGGGCGACGATCTCGATCGGCGCGGGCCCAGGGGTGGGAGTCGGCGCGCCCGGGGTGACGCGGTCGTACTCCACTCCGACGAGATGGGCGAAGGAGTCGCCGCGCCTCACCCCCGTACCGTTGAAGACCCAGTGGTCCGCTCCGTACACGACATACGGGGCGTCGGTGGGGAAGCCCTCGTACAGGACGCCGGTCAGGGAGGATTCGGGGTCGGCGCCGGGGGGTTGGCGGAAGTCAGTGGTCGCCATGGTGGGG
>NZ_LATD01000619.1 GCF_000981895.1 Streptomyces odonnellii
CCGCCGCCCCCGACGCCGGATAGCCCCCGCCGAGCACCGTCACCACACCGACGCCCGGCCTGCGGACCACGGGCTGGGCGAAGAGCGCCGCCGGACGGCCCGTGAACGATGTGTAGTTGTCAAAGAGCCGTGGAACATAGAGCCCCGAGCCCGCGGCGATTTCCGTCACCGCGTCCTCGGCGGCCGTGTGCTGGACACTTCCCGTGCCGCCGCCATTGACGAACTCCAGCTCGGGGGCGACGGTCCGTACGGCACGCACCACAGCGGCGCGCCGCTCCGTCAGCTCTTTGCGGGCCGCGGACTGCATCAGCCGGATGGCCCGCGAGCGCAGCGGCTGTCCTGCCAGGGCGTCCCCTACCCCGGCAATATGACCTTCGTACGCCATGAGTCCGACGAGCCGGAATCCGGGGCGCCGGGCTATCGATCTGGCCAGCTCGGCCAGGTCGGCCGGCTCGCTCAGCGGGGAACGCAGTGCACCAATCCTCACCCGGCCGCCGAACAGCCGCAAGGCTGTGTCGAGTTCTAGACAGACCCGGATCTCCTCCCGGCCGCCCTGGCGCGCGGCGTCGATCAGATCCAGATGCGCCAGGTCGTCGATCACCACCGTGACGGCGGCGGCGAGCTTGGGATCCGCGGCGAGTTCCGCGAACGCGGTGCGGTCGGCGGACGGATAGGCGAGCAGGACGTCCTCGAACCCGGACCGCGCCAGCCACAGCGACTCGGCGAGCGTGAACGACATGACGCCCGCGAACCCCTCGCGCCCCAGCACCCGTTCGAGCAGCGCGCGGCAGCGCACCGACTTGCTGGCCACCCGGACCGGCTTGCCCCCGGCCCGCCGTACGAGATCGTCGGCGTTGGCGTCGAACGCGTCGAGGTCGACGATCGCGAGCGGGGCGTCGAGATGGGCGGTGGCGCGGTCGTACCGGGCCCGGTCGGTGGCACGCGGAGTCATGGCCAGAGCCTGCCAGACCGGATTACCGCACGGTAGGGGGATGATCGGGGCAGATCGCCCCGGTCCTCGCCGCACGTTCCCGCCGGGCCGTCGCAAGCCCGTAGAGTGACGCACACGCAGTGTCGAACGGGCTTCTCCCGTACGGCGGGACCGGTGTGCGCGGGACCAGATACGCGCGCGGCCGGTGTGCGACGGAGTGGATCAGTCGGTACGGGCGGCAGGGGGGCGGATGAGCACCGAAGCACCACGCGCTCCCGTACCACCGCGCCCCACGGCCCCCCCGGCGACACCTCGGACACCGCCGCCCGCCACCCCACCGGAC
>NZ_LATD01000062.1 GCF_000981895.1 Streptomyces odonnellii
GCCCCGCGGGGAGGGCGGGCAGCGCTGAGGGCAGAGCCGGCAGATAGCTGTTGCCCGTGTCGTAGGCCGAAGGCACTCTGATCGGGGCGATCTGAGGCGTGCCCCGCTCCGCGACCAAGGAGTCGTAGATAGGGGTGTCCGGGAACGACGGCGCGGTGTAGTAACCGCCGCCGTAGGTGGCGCGGGGGGAGGTCATGGAACATAAGTTAAGCCCACGATGTGCCGGTTGGGGAGTCGGATAAGGGGGTTGTTTCGGGAGCTGTGGGCGGCTTCGGATCCCCAATGCGAGCGAACTTGGGAAAAACGGTCGTCCGACAGTGTTCGGATCGTGTAAAGGGCAAGCTAGCAGGGGGTTACGGCGGGTCTCGCGGGGTCCGAACCACGTTCCTGCCATTAGGTTTGGCGGCACAAAATCTTCGGACAACCCGACGCGCGATGGGGGCGAGCATGTCCATGCTTAAGGGAGCCAATCTTCCGGTACCGGTACCCGCCGTCCGGGTCGAATTGGGATGGCGTTCAGGACCCGGCGTACCGGACGTCGACGCGTCCGCGCTCCTGCTCGTCTCGGGGAAGGTGCGCTCGGACGCGGACTTCGTCTTCTACAACCAGCCGGAGCACGCGTCGGGCGCGGTACGGCACGAGAACAAGAAGACCGCGGGAGACGGTGTGACCGACACCGTCACGGTCGATCTCGCACGTGTGGAGCCCTCGGTCGAGCGGATCGTTCTGGCGGCGTCGGCCGACGGCGGCAACTTCGGCCGGGTGCCGGGGCTCCACGTACGGGTGCTGGACGCAGTGGCGGGCACCGAGATCGCGCGGTACGACAGCCAGGACGCGACCGTGGAGACGGCGTTCGTCCTGGGCGAGCTGTACCGGCGGCAGGGGAGCTGGAAGTTCCGTGCCGTGGGGCAGGGGTACGACAGCGGACTCGCGGGCCTGGCCAGGGATTTCGGAATCTCGGTCGACGAACCGCAGCAGAGCGCGGCACCCGCGCCCACTCGTGCCGCACAGCCCGCGCCCGCCCGTACGGCCGCGCCGCCGGCTCCTCCGGTACCCGCGCCCGCTCCGGCGCCCGCCCCGGCACCCGTACGGCTCAGCAAAGTCACCCTGACCAAGGAGGCCCCGACCGTCTCCCTCAGCAAGCAGGGCGGCAGTTCCGGCGCGATGCGTGTGAACCTCAACTGGCAGGTGCGCAAACAGTTCAAGGGCTGGGGAGCCAAACTCGGCCGGGCCGTCGCCATGCACGGCGATCTCGATCTCGACCTGTGCGCTCTCTATGAACTCAGCGACGGCCGCAAAGGCGTCGTCCAGGCGCTCGGCAATGCCTTCGGCGCGCTCAACCAGCCGCCGTACATCCATCTCGACGGCGACGACCGCACGGGCGGTCTCGACACCGGCGAGAACCTCACCATCAACCTCGACCACAAGGACCGGCTGCGCAGGATCGTCATCTTCGTGACGATCTATGAAGGCGCGCGCAGTTTCGCGGATCTCGACGCGACGGTGACCCTCCAGCCACAGCACGGCGCGCCGATCGAGTTCTCACTCGGCGAATGCACCGTGCCCTCGACGGTCTGCTCACTCGCGCTGATCACCAATACCGGCTCGGACCTCGTCGTCCAGCGCGAAGCGCGCTTTCTCGTACCGGAACGCGGAGTGAGTCCGCAGCGGACCATCGATTACGCCTATGGCTGGGGCATGAACTGGACGCCCGGCAGGAAGTGATCCGTCCGTCAGCGGTCCGGCGTGGCCCGGGGGCGGGTGTACGTACGCCCCTTCCAGGCCGCGCCGCGGCCCCGGTAGTGCTGCACGGCGGAGTCGACCGTCATCAGCAGATAGAGCGACGCCGTCAACGGCAGGAGCGGAGCCAGCGCGAGCGTCTGCCGGTAGTACCGCAGCATGGGGATGTACGTCGCCGTCATCACCGCCCACGCGGCGAACCCCAGCCACCCGGCGGCCGTGTCCCCGGCGGACACCCCCACGCCCAGGGCGAGCGGCGGCGCCAGATAAATCACCGCGAGCCCGGCCACCGTACCGGCGAGCACCAGCGGATTGTGCCTGAGCTGTGCGTAGGCGCTGCGCGAGACCATCCGCCAGAGGTCCGCGAGCCGTGGATACGGACGCACACTGTCCACCCGTTCCGCGAGCCCGAGCCAGATCCGGCCACCATCACGCCGTATGGCGCGCGCAAGTGACACATCGTCGATCACGGCCTGATGGATCGAGTCGGGAATCCGTGCCCGCACGGCGGCGTCCGTACGGAGGAGGACACAGCCGCCGGCCGCGGCGGCCGTGCGCCCGCCGGGGCGGTTGATCCAGCGGAACGGATAGAGCTGCGCGAAGAAGTAGACGAACGCCGGTACGACGAGCTTCTCCCACAGGCTCACCACCCGTAGCCGCGCCATCTGCGAGACCAGATCGAGTTCATGCGCGCGGGCGGCGGCCACCAGCTCCCGCAGGCTGTCCGGCTCATGGGCGATGTCGGCGTCCGTCAGCAGCAGATACTCGGGGTCGTGCTCGCGGGCCAGTGCGATGCCATGGCGCAGCGCCCACAGCTTTCCGGTCCAGCCGGGCCCGGGTTCGCCGGGCGAGGCGACAGTCAGCGGCAGCCCGCCGTGGCGCGCGGACAGTTCGCGGGCGAGTCCGCCCGTACCGTCCTGGCTGCCGTCGTCGATCAGGAACACCTCGGCCTCGCCGGGATAGACCTGCGCCAGCAGGGACGGCAGGCTCGCGGGCAGCACGGCCGCCTCGTCCCTGGCCGGTACGACGACGGCGACGGACGGCCAGCAGGCGGCGGGCCCTTCCGGCACGTGGTACTCCTCGTGCGCGGGGAGCCGCTGATCCGTACGCCAGAAGAACCCCTGACCCAGCAACAGCCAGCCCCACGCGGCCAGCGAACCCATGGCGATCCAGGCAACGGCACTCATCCGCCGCAGTCTGCCCCACATCGCCGGGACCGCACACGCGGTCGACTATGGTGACCGAGTGAAGATCGCGCTCATGGACTCGGGCATCGGCCTGCTGGCGGCGGCCGACGCGGTACGCGGACGGTGCCCCGAGGCAGATCTCGTCCTCTCCTGCGACCCCGACGGAATGCCCTGGGGCCCGCGCTCGCCGGAGGACGTCACCGAGCGGGCCCTCGCCGTCGCCCGTGCCGCCGCGGAGCACCGGCCCGACGCGCTGATCGTGGCCTGCAACACTGCCTCCGTGCACGCCCTGCCGACACTCCGCGCCGAACTGGAGCCGGCGCTGCCGGTCATCGGTACGGTCCCGGCGATCAAACCGGCCGCGGCCGGCGGCGGGCCCCTCGCGATCTGGGCCACCCCGGCCACCACCGGGAGCCCGTACCAGCACGGGCTGATCCGCGACTTCGCCCCGGCGGTGGACGTCACCGAGGTGCCCTGCCCGGGGCTGGCGGACGCGGTGGACGCCGCGGACGAGGCGGCGATCGACCGCGCGGTGGCCGCGGCGGCGGCGCTCACACCGCGCGACGCTCGGGCCGTCGTCCTGGGCTGCACCCACTACGAACTGGTCGAGGAACGCATTCGTACGGCCCTCCAGCGGCCGGGGCTGCCCGCGGTCGTGCTGTACGGCTCGGCGGACGCGGTCGCCGCGCAGGCGCTGCGGAGGGTGGGAGCGGTCGTCGCCGACGGGGCGGGCGGCGGACGGGGGCCGGTGACATCGGTCACGCCGACGGGTCCGTCCGGCGGACGGCTCACCGTACTGCTCAGCGGCCGGGAGGGCGTACTGCCCGAGGCCGCGCTCGCCTATGCGGAAGGGCGGCTCCTCGCCGCCGTCAGCCAGGTGCGCTGACCCGGGCTGACCTGAACGGAGCATCTTCACGGGCGCGTCCGGGGTACGTCCGGAGCGCCTGCTGGACGTCCGTCGCGGGCGTGCCGAAGGTGCGCGCAGGCGCTCGGACGGCAGACGGGACACACGGGCGGCCACGTTCGGAGTACGCGGGGAGCGGTCGGGGAGTGCCCCTGGAGTAACGCGGCATCAGCTCGCCGAGGGGCTACCGGCCCGGCGGAACCTGGGTAGTCTGCAAGACATGAGGGAGCATCCCCGGCATGAGGGCGACGCCGCTGAGCCCTTGCCCGACACCTGGACGGGCCGCGCCACCAACCGTGTGCAGTGGCTCCTCGCCGCCGCGGGCGCCGCGTGCATCGCGCTCGGTGTTCTGCTGGCCGTGGAATTCTCCTGGTCCTCCGGCTTCGCCGCGCTGCTGATGGCGGTCGTCGGCTGTGTGACGGCGGGACTGCTCGTCCTGTTCGGGACGCTCGCGTTCGTGCACGTCGCGGTCAGGGTCGAGGGCGACTGCCTGGAAGTGCGCTGCGGCCATATGGGACTGCCGCGCCGCCGCATTCTGCTCGCCCATGTGGTGGACGCCGCCTTCGAGCCACGGGTCACGCCGCGCCAGTGGGGCGGCTGGGGATACCGCTGGCGGCCCGAGAGAGGTACGGCCGTGGTGGTGCGCCGCGGCGAGGCCCTGGTGCTCAAGCTGGGCGACGGCAGGATCTTCACGGTGACGGTGGACGACGCCGAGTCGGCGGTGCGGTTCATCCGCAGCCGTCTGCAACTCGCGCCGAAGCCCAACGCGGCGGGTATCTGAGACCTGTCCGTCTTGTTCTGCGCGGCGGCTGGGTTTCGCGTGGACCTTGTTTACGTCGGCTGTGTTCTACGTCGTCCGCGCGTTGCGTCGTCCGCGTCAGGCCGGTGTCGTACGGGCGTGACCCCCGCCCGGGCCGTCGGGACCGGTGCCGGGCTTTGTCTCCGGCCGTGCCGTGGCCAGGCCCGCCAGCAGCCCCGCGCCCGCCGTCACCGAGGTGAAGCTCAGCGCGTTGCCCACGGTCGCCACGGCGGCGAGTGCCGTCAGCGCCGCCCCGGCCGTCAGGGCCACCGGCGTCGAGCACGCCGAGCGGGCCAGCCCGTACATCAGCCAGCCGTACACCGCGCCGAGCAGCACGACTCCCACGACGCCCTGCTCCGCCGCCTGCTGGAGCGGTGCCGAGTGCGGAGTGCCGTCGCTGTCCAGCGCACGGGTCGCGGTCGGACTGAGATCGCCGAAACGGTCGGGCCCCGAGCCCAGCAGCGGACGCTCCTCCGCCAGCTCGGCCGCGTCCTGCCAGAGCGCCACCCGGTACTGGGTGAGCTGCCCCTCGATCGACACCGAGAGCCCCTCGGGCAGCGCCTGCTCGGCCACCGCCCACGACATACCCACCACCAGCGCCGTGACCAGCGCCAGCCCGGCGAGACCGGCCGCCCGCCGCCGCGTCCTGGCCGCCGCCAGCGAGCACAGCACCACCCCGAGCACCGCGATGAACCCCGCGATCGACCCGAAGAGCAGCGCGGCTCCCGTGATCGTCAGCGCGAGCAGCCACAGCGCCAGCCGCACGGCCGGGGGCCGGGCCGCCGGCGCCGCGCAGCAGGCCGCCCCCGCCGCCAGCACCAGCAGCCCGGCGACCGCGCCCACATCCCCGGGCGGTGTGCCCACGGAGAGGGCCATGCCGAACCCCTCATGGCCTGATGCGATCGCCGCCGCGAGCCCGGCGACGGCCGTCACGGAGGCGGCCCCGACCGGTACGAGGGACCCGCTGATCCGGCCGCAGGCGTAACCGGCCGTGACGGCGAGCACCGCGAGCAGGACACCCTCGGGCCTGCCGCCGTTGCCCGCCGCGCTGATCAGCGCCCACAACGCGCAGCCGCCGAGGACCGCGGCGCCGAGGACGTCGGGAGCGCTGCCGCGTTCGCGCACGACTGATCGTTCCAACGGCGGTTCCGCCGGTGCGGTCATCCCGTCGCCCCCCGAACTCTGACGGGCCCCGCCCACAACCGCCGGATCCGGCCATGCGACAAGGACTGGCGCACACGCTAACGGCAGTGGTGGCGATGTGTGGAGGGATTGCGAAGGAACGTCACCGTACGTGTTGATCGCATGCGCCGACCGTCACAACGACGTGCGCACCGCGCGTACTGTCGGTCCCCCTGGACTCCGTGGCCCGTACTGACTGGTGCCCCTACTCCTTACACACGCCCGTGCTCCCCTTACATGCGCCCGTGCTCCCCCGCGACGGCGGCCCACCGTAGACTCCGCCGGGTGAGCGCCACCATCACCACCGCCGGGCCGACCCCGTCCGCCCCGGCCCCGGCGGGCCGAGGGCTGTCCGGGCTGCTGCGACGGTTCATCTGGCCGGGCGCCGCCGCGCTGTCCGGCGTCGTGCTGTACGCGAGTTTCCCGCCCCGCACCTTGTGGTGGCTGGCGCTGCCAGGCTTCGCCCTGCTGGGCTGGAGCCTGTACGGCCGCAGGCTGCGCGCCGCCTTCGGTCTCGGCTATCTGGCGGGCCTGGGCTTTCTGCTGCCGCTCCTGGTCTGGACGGGCGCCGAGGTCGGCCCCGGACCATGGCTCGCGCTGGTCGCGATCGAGGCGCTCTTCATCGCTTTCACCGGTATGGGGATCGCGGCCGTGTCGCGGCTGCCGGTATGGCCGGTCTGGGCCGCGGCGGTGTGGATCCTGGGCGAGGCGGTCCGGGCCCGGGTGCCGTTCGGCGGTTTCCCCTGGGGCAAGATCGCCTTCGGCCAGGCCGACAGCGTGTTCCTGCCGCTGGCCGCGGTCGGCGGCACTCCGGTGCTCGGTTTCGCCGTCGTCCTGTGCGGCCTCGGCCTGTACGAGGCGGTGCGGCAGGTCCTCGCGTACCGTACGGCCGGAACGTTCCCGCGCCGTGCGGCGTCCGTCGCGGCCCTCACCGTCCTCGTACCCGTCCTGGCCGCGCTCGCCGCACTGCCGCTGGTGGACGACTCCGCCGAGGACGGCACCGCGACCGTCGCCGCGATCCAGGGCAATGTGCCCCGGGCGGGCCTCGAATTCAACGCCCAGCGCCGCGCCGTACTCGACAACCATGTGAGCAGGACCCTCCAGCTCGCCGACGATGTGAGGTCCGGCAAGGAGCCGAAGCCCGATTTCGTCCTGTGGCCGGAGAACTCCTCCGACATCGACCCCTACCGCAACCCCGACGCACGGGCCGTGATCGATCAGGCCGCGAAGGCGATCGGCGTACCGATCTCCGTCGGCGCCGTGGTCACCCCGGACACCGGACCGCTGCGCAACACCCAGATCCTGTGGGACCCGGAGCGCGGCCCGACCGCTACCTACGACAAGCGGCAGATCCAGCCCTTCGGCGAGTATCTGCCACTTCGTTCCCTCGTACGGATGATCAGCCCCGGGTACGCGGACATGGTGCGCCGGGACTTCGGGCGCGGTACGGAGCCGGGCGTCTTCGACCTCGCGGGCACGCGGGTCGGGCTCGCCACGTGTTACGAGGCGGCCTTCGACTGGGCGGTACGGGACACCGTCACGAACGGCGCGCAGCTCATCTCCGTACCCAGCAACAACGCGACCTTCGACCGCAGCGAGATGACCTATCAGCAGCTCGCGATGTCGCGGGTGCGCGCGGTCGAGCACAGCAGGACCGTCGTGGTGCCCGTCACGAGCGGCGTCAGCGCCATCATCCAGCCGGACGGAACGATCACGCAGAAGTCCGGGATGTTCACTCCGGACGCGCTGGTCGCGAAGGTCCCGCTCCGCTCCTCGCTGACGCCCGCGACCCGGCTCGGCACGCTGCCCGAATGGCTGCTGGCGGCTGTCGCGCTGGGCGGACTCGGCTGGGCGACGGCCCGCTCGGTACGCGGTTCCGCGCGAGCCGGCAGGCAGTCGGCGGACGCCCGTTAGGGTCGGGGGCATGGGAACCCCTGACTTCATCCGAGAGATCCGCGCCACCGCGGGCCACCAGCTCCTTCTGCTGCCCGGTGTCAGCGCGATCGTCTTCGACGACGACGGGCGCGTGCTGCTCGGGCGCCGCGCCGACACCGGGCGGTGGTCGATCATCGGCGGGATCCCGGAGCCGGGGGAGCAGCCCGCGGGCGCGGCGGTACGTGAGGTGTACGAGGAGACCGCCGTGCGGTGTGTGGTGGAGCGGGTCGTGCTCGTCCAGGCGCTCAAGCCGGTCACCTATCCCAATGGCGACGAATGCCAGTACATGGACATCACCTTCCGCTGCCGGGCGGTGGGCGGCGAGGCGCGGGTCAATGACGACGAGTCCCTGGAGGTCGGGTGGTTCCCGGTGGACGGGCTGCCGGAGCTGGCGGACTTCGCGCTGCTGCGGATCAAGCAGGCGCTGACCGACGAACCCACATGGTTCGAACCCATGCCTTCCCGGTGAAGTGTGGGCCCTGACCACATCGGTCGGGGCTGGGGCGCTGCTTAGGGTGCGGATTATGACCGCGCCCACCACATCAGGTCCCGTTTCCCACCCGCTCGGGTCCGCTGCCGCGGAGGCCTCCGGCGGGGGACCCGCTTCCGATCACTCCCCGGCCACCGCCCCGACCGCTCCTGTCGCACTCGACCTCGGCGGCCGTGTCGCCCTGGTCACCGGCGCCGCGAGCGGGATCGGCCGGGCCTGCGCGCTGCGACTCGCGGCGGCCGGAGCCCGGGTCAGAGCCGTGGACCGGGACGGCGAAGGGCTCGACGGCCTGGCCACGGACGCCAAGGGGCTGGTGGGCGCCGTCGAACCGCGCGTCCTCGATCTGACCGACCTCGACGCGGCGGAGCGGGTCGCCGCGGGCACGGACGTCCTCGTCAACAACGCCGGACTGCAACTGGTACGCCCCATCGAGGACTTCCCGGTAGAGGTCTTCCACACCGTCCTGACCGTCATGCTGGAGGCCCCCTTCCGGCTGATCCGTGGCGCGCTGCCGCACATGTACGGCCAGGGATGGGGCCGGATCATCAATGTGTCCTCCGTACACGGGCTGCGCGCCTCGGCCTTCAAGTCCGCCTATGTGGCCGCCAAACACGGTCTCGAAGGGCTCTCCAAGACCGCGGCGCTGGAAGGGGCGTCGCACGGGGTCACCTCCAACTGCGTCAACCCGGGGTATGTGCGTACACCACTGGTCGAGAAGCAGATCGCGGACCAGGCGGAGACCCATCACATCCCGGAGGAACGGGTCCTGGCCGATGTCCTGCTCCAGGACTCCGCGCTGAAGCGGCTTCTGGAACCGGACGAGGTCGCCGAGGCGGTGGCCTATCTCTGCACCCCGCAGGCGTCCTTCATCACGGGCACCTCGCTCGCCCTCGACGGCGGCTGGACCGCGCACTGAGGGAGCCGGCTGAGCCTTCCGGGCGGCCGGGTTCTCCACATCGCTTGCGTTGTCCACAGGGCTGGCGCGGCCGGCCGTACGACGGGTAATCCTGTGTCCATGTCCCAAGAACAGGCTTCCTACCTGGAACTCCTCGCGCGCGGCGCCGCGGCGGAGGCATACGACCGGCCCGCGCTGCTCGCCCGTGCCGACGGCGCGGCGGCGGAGACGCTCGCCGCGCTGGAGAACGCCAAGCAGCTTGCCCTGCGCGTACGGGCCGAGCTGGCGGAGCGGCGCCGCCGGGAGGCCGAGCTGTCGGCGCTCTTCGAGACCGCGCACGACCTGGCCGGGCTGCGCGATCTCGACGCCGTGCTCCGCGCGATCGTGCAGCGCGCCCGCTCCCTGCTGGGCACGGAGGTCGCGTATCTGTGTCTCAACGACCCGGACGAGGGCGACACTTATATGCGTGTCACGGACGGTTCGGTCTCCGCCCGCTTCCAGCAGCTCAGGCTCGGCATGGGCGAGGGGCTCGGCGGGCTGGTCGCCCAGACCGCCCGCCCCTATGTCACCGACAGCTATATCGACGATCCCCGCTTCCAGCACACCACCACCATCGACTCGGGTGTGCAGGACGAGGGGCTGGTCGCCATCCTCGGTGTGCCGCTGATGCTGGGCAGCCAGGTCATCGGGGTGCTCTTCGCCGCCGACCGCCATGCCCGGGTCTTCGAGCGCGAACAGATAGCGCTGCTCGCCTCGTTCGCCGCGCACGCCGCGGTCGCCATCGACACCGCGAATCTGCTGGGGGAGACCCGTACGGCCCTCGCGGAGCTGGAGAAGGCCAACGAGATCATCAAGGAGCACAGCGCGCTCATCGAGCGTGCCTCGGATGTGCACGACCGGCTGACCGAACTCGTGCTGCGCGGTGGCGGTGTCCACGACGTGGCGAGCGCGCTGTCCGAAGTGCTGGACGGCACAGTGGAGTTCGCGGGCCCGGGCTCCGCCTCGGTGACGGCGCTGGAGCTGACGGGCACCGACGGCCGCGCCAAGTGCCATGGCGAGGTGTGGGGCGCGGCCGTCTCGGCCGGGGGCGAGCTGCTCGGCGCGCTCGTCCTGCGCGGCCATCCAGGGCTGGACCCCGTCGACCAGCGCACCCTTGAGCGGGCCGCCATGGTCACCTCACTGCTGCTGCTCGCGCGCCGTTCCGCGGGCGAGGCCGAACAGCGGGTGCGGGGCGAGCTGTTGGACGACCTCCTCGACGCCCCCGACCGGGACCCGCGGCTGCTGCGTGAGCGAGCCGTCCGGCTGCGCGCCGATCTCGACGCCCCGCATGTGGTGCTGGCCGCCAGGATCGACGGCCCCGCCCCGGACACCACGGAACGCGAGACGGCCGACCGGCGCCGGCTCTGGTCCGCCGCGTCCCATCTCGCCGCCACCGGACAGGGACTGGCCGCCACCCGCGACGGGGGCACGGTTCTGCTGCTGCCGCTCGCCCCCGGCGACACGGCCGCCGGACTCGCCCGCCGTACGGCCAGACAGCTCGGCGGCGCGCTGCGCGAGCCGGTCACCATCGGCGCCTCCGCCGTCGTCGAGGCGCCCGCGGCCCGGCCGGGGGCGATAGCGGAGGCGTACGCGGAGGCCAGGCGCTGTCTCGACGCGCTGCGGCTGCTCGGCCGCTCCGGCGACGGCGCGGCCGCCCAGGATCTGGGCTTCCTCGGACTGCTGCTCGCCGACACCCGGGACATCGAGGGCTTCGTCCAGCGCACCATCGGCGACCTCGTCGCCTACGACCGGCGCCGGGGTACGGACCTGGTCCGCACCCTGGGGGCCTACTTCGAGTCGGGGATGAGCCCGGCCCGTACGAAGGACGAGCTGCACGTCCACGTCAACACCGTGGCCCAGCGGCTCGAACGGGTGGCCCGGCTGCTCGGCCCCGACTGGCAGTCACCGGCCCGGGCCCTGGAGATCCAGCTCGCGCTGCGGCTGCACGCGATGGCCGCCGCTGTCGTGCGATGAGCGCTACGCCTCACACAACAGCGGCGGACAAGGCCGGCCCGTCCGGTACGCGCCCGAGATGTCAGGCGCGCGGGGTACGGAGGGAGGCCGCGGTTCCGGCGTCGGCTCCGGCGCCGCGCGGCGCCGGCACCTTCGCGGAATCCGGCCCGGCGTCGACGTCCGCGAGATCCCGGTTCCGGGTCTCCCGGGCGCAGGCGATCGCCACGACCGTGATCAGTGCGGCGGCGATGACGTAGAGGGCGATCGGTGTCGAGCTGTCGTAGTCGGCGAGCAGCGCCGTCGCGATGAGCGGCGCGGGCGCCCCGGCGGCCACCGACGCGAACTGCGCGCCGATGGAGGCCCCCGAGTAGCGCATCCGGGTCGCGAACATCTCCGAGAAGAACGCCGCCTGCGGCGCGTACATCGCCCCGTGAAGCACCAGCCCGACCGTCACGGCCACCAGCAGATTGCCGAAGCTCGCGGTGTCGATCAGCGCGAAGAACGGGAACATCCACGCCCCGACACCGACAGCGCCGATCACATAGACCGGCCGTCGTCCGATCCGGTCCGACAGCGCGCCCCAGGCGGGGATCACCGCGAAGTGCACGGCGGAGCCGATGAGTACGGCGTTGAGCGCGGTCTGCTTGCTCACCTCGGCCGCGGTCGTCGCGTACACCAGGATGAAGGCGGTGATCACGTAGTAGCTGATGTTCTCCGCCATCCGCGCGCCCATCGCCACCAGCACATCGCGCCAGTGGTGCCGCAGGACCGCGACGACCGGCATCTTCTCGGCCGCGGCGGCGGACTTCCGCTGCTCGGCCTGGGCCAGCGCCGCCTTGAAGACGGGGGACTCGTCGACGGAGAGCCGGATCCACAGCCCGACCAGCACCAGCACACCGGAGAGCAGGAACGGTATGCGCCAGCCCCACGAGGTGAAGGCGGCGTCCGAGAGCAGCGCGGTGAGCGCCGAGAGCACCCCGGTCGCGAGCAACTGCCCGGCCGGCGCACCGGTCTGCGGCCAAGAAGCCCAGAACCCACGCCGCTTCGCGTCCCCGTGCTCCGACACCAGCAGCACGGCCCCGCCCCACTCACCACCGAGCGCGAACCCCTGGACCAGCCGCAGTACGGTCAGCAGCATGGGAGCGGCCGTACCGATGGTGGCATGTGTGGGCATCAGCCCGATCGCGAAGGTCGCACCGCCCATCATCAGCAGGCTCAGCACGAGCAGCTTCTTGCGCCCCATCCGGTCCCCGTAATGCCCGAAGACCAGCGCACCGATGGGCCGTGCGGCAAACCCGACCGCGTAGGTCAGAAAGGACAGCAGCGTCCCGACGAGCGGATCGGAGTCGGGAAAGAAGAGCTTGTTGAAGACGAGCGCGGCGGCCGAGCCGTACAAGAAGAAGTCGTACCACTCGATGGTGGTCCCGATGAGGCTCGCGGCGACAATGCGCTTGAGTGAGCGGGGCGTTGGCGGAGCGGATGCCGAGGCAGCCATGGTCACCACTTCCGGACGGGATGGGGACGGTATGTGTCGCCACACCGTAGGAATGCCGACGTCAAGGGCACATGTGGTGGGGCACCATAGTTCGGGGCCGGGGTGTGCGTGTAGGACCCATGTCAGCCATCGGGGGCGTACGGCAGGGGCTCGGCGTACAGGGTGGCCGAGGAGGGCCGTCGTATCGGTTGCCTACTCGGCTGCGTTCCTGCCGGAAGCACCCGGTCGGCCCGGCTCGATAGCATGCAACGCATGGCCATCAGACTTGAGAACGTCGGTATCGCCGTTCGTGACCTCGAAGCAACGATCTCCTTTTTCACCGACCTCGGCCTCACGGTCGTCGGCCGTGACACGGTCAGTGGTGAGTGGACCGACACCGCCGTCGGCCTCGACGGCAATCACGCCCGCATCGCGATGCTCCAGACGCCGGACGGTCACGGCCGCATTGAGCTCTTCGAGTACATCCACCCGGAAGCGATCGAGTCGGAGCCCACTCGTCCCAACGAGATCGGCATGCATCGCGTCGCCTTCGCAGTCGACGACATCGACGAAGCCCTTGAGACAGCCGCGAAGCACGGATGCCTTCCGCTTCGCGGTGTGGCGACCTATGAGGACATCTACAAGCTCACGTACGTCCGCGGTCCCAGCAGCATCCTTGTGATGCTCGCCGAGGAGCTGAAGAAGAACTGAGGGCCGATCGGGTCACGATGGCTGTTCTATTCGGTTAGTACCTGGCCGGCGCTTGCGCAGGGTTCCGGCCTCTCCGGCGGATCGTCGGGTGTCAGTGGCCGACAGGGCGCCGGGGCAGCGGAGACGAGTACACGACGCTGGTCGTGACGGAACCCAGGCCGCCGATTCGACCGGAGACCTCTTCCAGATGGCGCATGGAACGCGTCGCGACCTTGATGATGAAGCAGTCGTCGCCCGTCACGTGATGGGCTTCCAGGATCTCCGGCATCGCCTCGATCAGGTCGTGGAAGGGTTTGTAGTTGCTGTTCGGGTAGCGCAGTCGCACGAACGCCATGATCGTCAGCCCGACCTTCTCCGGGTCCACGACCGCCGCGTAGCCGTCGATGATCCCCGCCTCCTCCAGCCGGCGCACGCGCTCGGTGACCGCGCTCGCCGACATGGAGACGGCGCGCGCGAGGTCGGCGAAGCTGGCCCGGCCGTCGCGCTGGAGGACGTCGAGTATGCGCCAGTCGAGGGCGTCAGGGGAAAACGTGGCCATGGCTGAGAAGTAGCACGGATTCCCCGGTCATAGCAATAAAGAGCAGTGGATGATGCCTTCAGAGTGCCGGATCCGGCCCGTAGATTCGAGGTCGTAGAGAGCAGCTCGATCTCATGCCCGGCATCAGGAAAGGCGCCCTGTTCCATGACCACGACCGTCCCCAACTCCGTTCTGCGCGTAGCCCCCGAGACGCCCGCCGAGGCCGCTGCCCACTTCCGCGCCTCGCTGCGCCTGTACGCCGACGTGTCCGACGTCGCCGCCGCGCTCGCGGCCGACGCCGACCCGGGATTTGTGATTCTCGACTCCCGTTCCACCGAGTCCTGGGACCAGGGACACATCCCCGGCGCGATCCACCTGCCCACCGCGCTCATCCCCGAGCAGGCCGAGGGCTTGCTCGACAAGTCGGTGCCCGTCGTCAGCTACTGCTGGGGGCCGGGCTGCAACGGTGCCACCCGTGCGGCCCTCGCCCTCGCTGAGCTCGGCTTCCAGGTCAAGGAAATGCTTGGAGGGTTCGAGTACTGGGTGCGCGAGGGCTTCGCGTACGAGACCTGGCAGGGCCCGGAACGTCGCGACGCCGACCCCCTGACCGCCCCGGTCGCGGGCACCTGCGGCTGCTGATCCCGGCACCGCACGCCCGCCCCAGCGCCGGCCCCAGCGCCCGCCGCTCCCCCTTGCCGGCTCTGATCAGCCCACCCGGTCTTCGGTATCGCGGGTTCAGTCGGGGAGTCCCCAGAAGCCGCCGTGCAGTCCGACCTCGGCGAAGTAGGACGCGGCGGAGACGGGGTCGCGGCGGATGTATCCCCGCTCCATGCGGCCTGCGTACCAGCCCCGGGCCAGCCGCCACAGTGTGGGCAGATCCATGACGTAGCCGCGTTCCTGTCCCGTGTTGTGCAGCCAGGCGTCGACGCAGTCGGTCGAGCAGAACAGGCGCTGGTTGGCGCAGGTGTGGACGACGTCGTCCCAGATGCGGTGAGCGGGGGTAAGGAAATGGGCCACCTGCTCGCCCTCGGGGGGAGCTTCCCGGCCCACGACCCATGCGTGCGGGGTGTCGCAGGCCGGGCAGCGCGTGGCGACCAGAACGTCCGGCTCCGCGGTCACGAGCTGGGGGACGGCGAAGGAGTCCCAGGCGCAGCCGCCCCACCACAGCGTGCTCGTTCCCATGACGGAGAAGCCGAGAGGGATCGAGGCGAACGGGTGGGCCATCACGATCCGGTCGCGGTCGCGGCTGTCGAGCACCACATCATGGCGCGCGTGCAGGACTTCCAGTGCATGGCGTGCCTCGTCCGCGGAGGCACCAATGACGTGGGCCAAGTCCTGGGGGGTGGGGGCTTCGCCGGTGCGGGCGAAGTGCGAGTAGACCGCGAGCCGGACCGATTCCGTACGGGCTGCCTGCGACGGATCGACGGAACCGCTCATCTTCTCCGCTCCTCCGGTACGCCCTGGCGGCGAGTGTACGCGGAGCATGAGCCGCACAGCGGCCGGGCGGCGGCCGAGCACGCTACGGCTCCCGCATGACTTGCCGCGAGACCGTACGACGACCGATCCGCATACTCTGTGCAGGCGTACGCCGGTGTGTCGGCGCAGTCGCCGATGTGACGCTTTGCGACATTTCAAGCCGCGGGGCATTCCGTTCCGCTTCCAAGCAAGAAAGGGAAGTCGTGAAACGAATCGGCGTGTGTGCCCTGTCCCTTGCCGCCTCCGTGGCCCTGACGGGTGCGACCGCGGGCCAGGCCTCCGCGGGCACCGGAGACGATCCCTCGACCGTCGCCGTCGTCGTGAACCACGGTGACGGCAACCTCTTCAACCAGGGTGACGGCAACAGCAACAACACCCAGGTCGGCGACGGGAACACGGCAGGGGGACACACCGTAACCCCGACGCCGGGCCCCATGCCCACCGTGACCACCTTCTACAGTCCGCTGGTGAGCGTGCAACCGGGGCAGACACGCATGGTGACCGCTACCTGCGGCTTGAACATGGAGGCGATTTCCGGCGCCTACCAGCAGACCGGCCTTCAGGTTCTGCAGACCAGCCAGACCGCCAACTCGTTCACCGTCGAGGTGGAGAACACCAGTACGTTGGTCGGAGCGGCGGTGGCCTCGGTCAACTGCGTGTCGCTGTAACACGGCAGGGGATCACCTGAGGGGTGGTCAGGACGGTGATGCCAGGGCCCGTATCGCGTCGGCAAACCGGGCGTCGTCCTTGGTGGTGGTGGCGTCGGCGATGTAGCCGTCGGGTCGGATCAGCACCAAGGCGTCGCCGTCGACGCCGTAGGTGCGGGTCAGTTTGCCGCTGGTGTCGGCGATTTCGCCCCCGTTGCCCGGGCGGCGCACCACACGGTAGCTGTGCAGTCCGGCGCCGGTCTCCGGCCAGGGCAGGCCGGTGGGGGCGTTGCCGAAGGCGAGGAGGGTGAAGTGGGCTCCTCTGAGGACGTCGAACAGGCGGCGTGCTCCGTCCGCGGTGACGCAAGGTGCGTCGGGGGCGCGGTCTCCCGCGATGAGGGTGCGGGTGGTTCCGGTTCCGGCGAGGGGGCCGCCGCGGTAGGACAGGGTGAGCTGTTGTTCCTCGTCGCCGCGTTTGAGGCCGGACAGGCGGTGCTGGCTGAGGTTCTGGTACAGCTCGCTGGATTTGCCCAGGACGTGGGCGGCGACCGGTCGTCGTTCGGTTTCGTAGGTGTCCAGGAGGGCGTCGGGTGCGCCTGCCAGGACCTGGGCGAGTTTCCAGCCGAGGGCGGGGCGGCCGCGGCGCGGGCCGCTCGGCGTCTGCGGGCGCGCGGCCCACCAGGCGGGACGGCCGGGAGCGGCGGTGCTCATGTTGTGGTCTTCCCGTCGGCGCGCCTGAACCGGTGAGGGCGGCCTGCGCGCTCAGCGCGACCCTGCGCACACGACGGTCCCGTCGAGGCACTCTATGTGACCCCACCATTATGGGTACGTTGTAGCCATATGTGGTGGGGTGCGGGCTCTGTGCCTGGCCACCGTGGGAGGTTGTTCGCCCGCGGGGCCCCTCTGCGGCCGGATCCGCCCTGGACCGCCGCATGCGCGGCCACCGGCCGATGGGGCCGTGTGCGGCCGGGCCCGGCGAGCGGTCCTGCGTTGCGTCCTATATTCGTGGCGCGACGGCCGCGAGCACGCCCCGTGCGGCCGTTCCGTTCGGCCAGGTCCACCCGGCGACGAGGTGTCCCGACGGCCCCTGCGCGGCCTCAGCCGACCGCAGGACGCGGTTGACCTGCACGCCAAGTCCGTCGTCGGGGCCGATTCCGTGCACGTTGACGCTCGGGTCGGGGGTGTCGCTCTTGCTCTGGTGCTGCGGCATCGCCTCGCCGCGCAGGAGCGCGTGCAACTGCTCCATCACCACCGGGTCGTGGACGCCGTCGTAGATCCACCGGGTGCCGAGCACCCCGTGTTCAGAGGTGCCGATCAGGGCCTCGCCGGGGACGCCCTCCAGCGCCGCGCCGCGGTAGCCCATAGGTACCAGATACGCCACCGGCTCCTGCGCGGCGGTGTCCGCCACGACCATGAACTCGATCCCGACCGCGCCCTCTGGATCGTCCAAACGGAACCCACCGGCCTTGACCAGTTCCGGTGTTTCCGCGTCGCCCATGTACCAGCTCTGCTTCGGCAGCCAGTCGGTGAGCAACTCCAGCTTGGTGGGCGTCATGGTGGTGTGGTGGATGAAGGCCATGCGAGCTCCTTACGCGCAAGTCTGGGCCCGTCCTCGAACGGGATGTGATCGAACCTATAGGAAACGGCCTTGCTTCCTGAGAGGTGGCGAGTGGCCTCGTAGGCTTTCCTTCCCGTTGTCCTCGCGGCCTCTCAGCGCTTCGGCTGGCGAGTCGAGTGTTGTGGTACGCGACTGGCCTGGCTTGTACGGGCAGTCTCGCGTGACGGATTTGCGCCGTCCCGGGGCGCCGTGTCGAGAACGGCGTCCAGGATCCGCCGGGAACGCTCCAGTTGGGCGATTGCCTCGGTGACACGGGTGCGTTCGCGCCGCAGCTCCCCGATGAAGGTCGGGCAGCCGGACGGCACCGTCAGCTCGTTTCTGTCGTGCAGGCAGTGCACGACCTTGGCGATGACCGCGGTGGACAGCCCGGCGGCGAGCAGCGCTCGGATGTGGTTCACCGTCGCGACGTCCGCCTCGGCGTACTCACGGTATCCGTTGTCCAGCCGGACCGGCCGGAGCAGGCCCTGCTCCTCGTAGTAGCGCAACAGCCGCCTGCTCACCCCGGTTTCATGGGACAGGTCGCCGATTCGCATCCGGCTTTCTCCTTGACCTTCACATAGATGTGATGCCTTACCGTCTCGCAGTATCGCTGATCGTGAAGTGAAGGAGCCGGATGATGCCGGGTGCGGTGATCATTGGTGCGGGACCGGGGATCGGGCAGGCAGTGGCCCGTCGGTTCGCCAGGGAGGGGCTGCCGATCACGCTGATCGCCAGGAGCGAGCGGACACTGCGCGCCGCGGCGGACGCGGTCGCTTCCCATGGTGTGCCGATCGTCACGTTGCAGGCTGACAGCACCGACCGGGCCGAGTTGGATGCGGCCCTGGACCAGGCCATCGGCGAGCACGGTGTGCCGGACGTCGCCGTCTACAATGCCGCGCTCGTCCGCGCGGACGGGCTGGGTGAGTTGTCGGTACGCGATCACATGGAGGCATGGGCGGTCAACGTGGTCGGCGCGCTCAACGCCGCGGCACACCTCGCGCCGGCGATGGCGACGCGCGGGAGCGGAAGTTTTCTTGTCACGGGCGGAATGCCCGAGCCGAAGCCGCAGTACGTGAGCCTCTCCCTGGGCAAGGCGGGCGTCCGGACTCTGGTCGCGCTGCTCGATCAGCAGTACAGATCCTCGGGAGTGCACGTGGCGAGCGTCACCGTGGACGGCCCGGTCGCCTCCGGCACCGACTTCGATCCGGACCACATCGCCGAGCACTACTGGAATCTGCACACACAGCCGCGCCACCTGTGGGACAGCGAGGCGCTGCACACCGGCCGTGCCGACGCCGAGCGTCTACCCGGTGCTCATGACGGCCCGTCGCGGTCACGCCCCGAGGATGCCGGACCGTACCTGAACACAGCCTGAACGCGCGCGTCGCCGCCCGGGACGGTGGACGGCCTACGCCCGTACGTGGTCATACTGGCGGAATGACGGCTCCCCGCGTGCTGATCGTCGAGGACGATCACGGACTGCGCGATGTGATCGCCCGCGGCCTGCGCGACGAGGACTTCCTCGTCGTGACGGCGGCCGACGGCGCCTCCGCGCTGCGCGCCGCCGACGGCCCGGTGGACGCCGTGGTGCTCGATGTGGGGCTGCCCGATTCCGACGGCCGTGATGTGTGCCAGGCGATGCGTGCCGCCGGGGTGACCGCGCCGGTGGTGTTTCTCACGGCGCACGACACCCTGACCGACCGGCTCTCGGGCTTCTCCTCCGGTGGCGACGACTATCTGGCCAAGCCCTTCCATCTCAGCGAGCTCGCGGCCCGGGTCCGGGCCGTGCTGCGGCGCTCGGGCGACGGTACGGCGATCGACACGGGTGCGGTACGGCTGGACCCGGTGCGCCATGAACTGGAGGTGCGCGGCACGGCAGTGGCGCTCACTCCCACCGAGTTCCGGCTGCTGGCCTGTCTGATGGCCGCCCCGGGTGCCGCCGTGCGCCGCCGGACCCTGGTGCGCGCGGGCTGGCCGGAGGGCGCCCAGGTCTCCGACAACACCCTGGACCAGTATCTGGTCCGGCTGCGCCGGAAGCTGCGCGAGGCCGACGCGCCGCACAGCATCGGCACGGTCCGTGGCATCGGATACCGTTTCGCGTGATCGGACAGCACCGGCTCCAGCGCCTCGGTCCGCGTACGCTGCGCGGCCGGCTGGCGCTGATCGCCCTGGCAACCAGCGTCCTGTGGATAGCCGTGCTGACCACGGTGTTCAACGTGGCCCTGGACAGAAGACTGCACGGGCAGGCCGACGAGGTGCTGCGCACCCGCGCCGAGGCCGTGGCGGCCACCGTGGACGCGCGGCCGGACGGCCGACTGGCGGTCAGTGAGCCGACGGAGGACCAGGCTCTGGACGCGGGTGTGTGGATCTACGAGGGCGGCCGGGCGATCGAACTGCCCCCGAACGTCCCGCCCGCCCTCCAGCGGCAGGCGGACGCGCTGGCCGGACACGGCACCCGGTTCGCCGAGACGACCTCGCCCTCGGCGACACGGTTCTACGCACTGCCGGTCGCCGCGCTCCCGGCGACCGGAGGCGGGGGCGGCGGCGCCGGACAGGCGGGCACCGTCGTCACCTCCGTCAGCCTCGACCCTTACAACAGCACCGCCGATTCCGCGCTGGCCGGCTCGATCGCCCTGTCGCTGGTGCTGCTGGGGGGTGTCTATCTGCTGACCCGGCTGGTCGTACGGCGGGCTCTACGGCCCGTGGGCGACATGAGCGCGCAGGCCGCCGAGTGGAGCAAGGCAGGTGTGGCGGAACGGTTCGGCGAGGGCGGGCGGCCCGCCGAACTCGTCTCCCTGGCGGCCAATCTCGACGAGCTGCTGGACCGGCTCGCCGCGGTCCTGCGCCATGAACAGCGTCAGGCCGCCGACATCTCGCACGAGCTGCGTACTCCACTGGCCCGGATCACCGCGGAGACCGAGTGGCTCGCCCGGCGCCCGCGTACCGCCGACGAGCAGCGGGCCTCGCACGAGGCCATCGCGAGCGCCGCCGCCACGATGGGCCGGATCTGCGAGACCTTGCTCTCCGAGGCCCGTACACGCACCGGACAGACTCCGGGAAGCTGTGACGTCCTGGCACTCGCGCGGGAGCTGGCCCGGCGTGGCACGGACGGGCCGCCGCGGACGCCGCTGATCGAGGTCCGTGGCGGCCCGGCCACCGCCGGTGTCTCCACGGCACTGGCCGAACGCATCCTGAGCCCGCTGCTGGACAACGCCCGCCGCTATGCCGCGCACACCGTGGTGATCGAATGCGCGGCGGTGACGGGCACGGTACGGGTGACCGTCGCCGACGACGGGTCCGGAGTACCGGTGGAGTTCAAGGACTCGCTGTTCGAACCGGGCCGGCGCGCGACGCCCGGCGACGGTCATGACGGCGCGGGCCTCGGACTGGCACTCGCGCGCCGGCTCGCCCGCGCGGCCGGCGGTGACATCGCACTCGACGCCGGACACGCGGGCGCGCGGTTCACCGTCACTCTGCCCGCGGGCTGAGCGGCTCCGGCGGTACGACATCCCGCCTGGTCCGGGTGAGAAAGACGACCAGGCCGAGGATCACCACCAGGAACAGCGCGCTGGTCCCCACGGTGCCGAGCCCCAGCCCACCGTCCGCACGCGCCTGGGACAGATAGTCGCCGAGGGACGCGCCGAGCGGGCGGGTGAGGACGTAGGCGATCCAGAACGACCAGACGGCGTTCAGATCGAGGGCCTGGTGAGCGGCGGCCACCGCGGCGATCAGGACGGCGAAGACGACGGCGGAGAGCCAGTATCCGAGATCGAGCCGCTCGGCGGTGAGATCGCCCGCGGCGGTCCCGAGAGCGAAGGTGAACAGGATCGCCAGCCAGTAGAAGCCCTCGCGCCGGCCGGTGCGGATGGAGTGGATGGAGAGCGTGCGCTCGCTCGCGTACCAGCCGATGAAGGTGAGGGCCAGGGCGACCGCGAAGACCGCCGTGGTGATCTCCAACGGGACGCCGAGATTGTCGGTGAGATTGTCGCTGACCAGCGTGCCCACCACGCTGATCAGTACGACTGCGAGCCAGTACAGCCCCGGCACGTAGGCGCGTGCCCGGAACTGGAAGAAGAGTGTGATCACGAGCAGGGCGCTCATGATGAGGGACGTGTTCGTCAGCCCGAGGCCGAGATTGGCGTTGAGGAGGTCGGCCGCGGTTTCCCCCACCGTGGTGCAGAGGACTTTGATGACCCAGAAGTAGAGGGTGACCTCGGGGACCTTGTTCATCAGCTCGCGGCGCCGTGAGGAAGCGCCCGGCAGATATGTGTCTGCTGTCATGACGCAGCACGCTGGCAGGGTTCACCTGAACGTTTCCTGACCGGAGGGCACGCCTACCCGGTCCGGGCGACCGCCGCACCTTGAGAGCGGTCCGCGTCAGCGCGTGTCCCTCGGCTGTCGCCACGTGCGGCGCGCCGCCCGCCTCGCGGACACCCTAGACGCGCTGATGTCCCTGGGCCGGTCGTCCCGGATCCGGGATCCATTCTTCACAGGGTGAAGGCGATGGCCAGCATGATGGCCATGAGAGTGAGGACGAAGACCGTGATGTGCTTGCCCGTCGGCTGCTGTACGGGCTGTCCGGAACGCGCCAGTTCGATCTGGCGTCCTATGTAGCCGGCGAAGGCGACTCTCGTCAGGGCCAGGCCGAGCATGGCCAGCGTGTACAGCGCCAGCGGGGTGTTTCCCTCGTAGTCCCGCACCGCCGAGTCGAGGGCGATGCCGAGCGCGCCGCCCAGGGGGAGCACTGTCGCCTTCCACTTGTTTTTCTTCTCGAGGATCAGGGACTGGAACGCCACCGCCGCCGCGATGCCCGCCACGAAGGCGGCGATCCACCAGTCGGCGGGGGAGAAATGGGAGGTCAGCACAGCGGGTCTCCGTAGTTGGCGGCGGGGTGATGCGTACCCGCCCTCATGGTGCGTACGCATCACCCCACGTGCGTGGGTTCTACCAGGTGAGCAGGCCGACCACCGTGGTCACCGTGTCACTGACGGCGCCCGAGATCTTGGCACCGACTTCCCTGGCCACGGTCTCCCCGTTCACGCCGAAGTTGCGGAAGATCGCTCCCTTGCCCTGGAAGATGCCGCCGATCGCGAAGATGCCGAGCGCCTGCTGGAACTGGGGGGATCTCCAGCCGCCCTCGTATCCCAGGGACAGGATGGCGCTCACCCCTTGCATGCCCCAGGAGGCGAGCCCGACCCCGAGGGCGACGGCCCCGACGGCGGGGGCGAAGGGCCCGGTGAACGGGGCGAGGACGGCGAGACCGAGCGAGATCCCGCCGAGCGCCGTGCTCCAGTGGCCGGTGGCCGCTGCCCAGTCCTTGACGTCACCCATGTCCTCGGGCCACATGCCCCAGTACTTGGTGTCGCCGGTGTTGTCGTCGTCGTACTCGGGCTTGTCGGAGGGACTCGTGCCGTCCTGCTGGTTCTTCTTGGCCGCCTCGGCCGCTTTGCGTGCGGCTTCGGCGGCTTCGGCGCGCCGCTTCTCGACGGCGATGGTGCGGGCCTCGCTGGCGGCGGCAGCGGCGGCCTGTGCGTCCTTGCCGGCCTGGACGGCGGAGGCCCGGGCCGCGGAGGCGGACGACTGGGCGGCCGACGCGGAGGACACGGCCTGCTTGGCGGACGCCACGGCCTGGGTCATCGAGTAGTTCGCGGAACGGGCGGCGCCACGCGCGGTGGCCGCCGCCGACTGCGCGGACTTGGCGGACTGGGCGGCCGCGGCGGCCGAGCGGTCGGCCTCGTCCGCGTTTGCCCGGGCCTCGCTCGCCGAGTCCGCGGCATCCGAGGCGTAACCCTGCGCCTTCGCCGCCCACTCGGACGCCTCCGCGGCGGCCTCACGGGCCTCGGCGGCGGCCTTGGACGCCAGCGCGGCGTCCTGCAGCGCCTTCGCGGCGATCCTCGCGGCGTGCGCGATGGAGGCGCGGATCGCGGCGACATGGGTGGCGTGGTCCTGGTCGAGGCGGGCGATGTTGAACTTGTCGCGGACGACGAAGGCGCGCCGCATGCGCGCGGAGCCCTCCAGCACGATCTGCGCCGCCGACTTCATGTAGGGTCCGCCGGAGTTGAGCAGCCGGAAGATCTCTACGTTGTCGTCCTGCTTGGTGGCTTCCGCCAGTTCGACGGTGAGGAAGCGGTGCAGGGCGCGAGCACTGCCGTCGTTCAGCGCGGCCTCGATCCCCGCCTTCACGGCCACACCGGGCTGCGAGTTCAGCAGCGCGAAGACGGCGACGCGGTTGTCCTCGGCCGCCGCCTCGATGGCGCCGCTGTCGAGGAAGTCACGGATCGCGTTCGGGGTGGTGGCGGCCAGCGCCCGGGAGGCGGCCTCGGCGACGGCGGGTGTGCCGAGCTGGGCGAGGGTGAGGACGCTCTCGCGGTCGTCCTGGTCGCGGGCGAGGACCCGGTCCGCGCTGATCCAGTTGATGATGTCGTCGTCGGCCCCGGAGAGGGCGTACTCGGCGGCCTCCCGGGTCCAGCCGCCGGTCGCGTCGAGGAGTTTTACGGCGGCCTTGCGGCCGTTGGCGACCGCTGCGGCGGTGTCCCCGGCGCTCAGCGCCGATTCGGCGGCGGCGATCAGGTCCTTGATCTCGCTGGTGGTTCCGTCCGCCTGGGTGCGCTGCTCGTCGGCCCGCTTGGTGTCGTCGATCTCGGCCTGGGCCCGCAGCCGCGCCACCGTGACGCCGAGTTCGGTGTCGTCGGCGATGCGCGCGGCCTCGGCCTCGCGCGCGGCCTTCTCCACCTCCTGGGCTTCCTTGACGGCGTCGGCGGCGGTGTTGGCCGCCGTCACCGCCGCCTTGGCGTACTCGGTGGAGCGCTTGGCGTACTCGATCGCCTTGCCCGCGTTGGCCGCCGCGTCCTCGGCCGCGGCGGCGGCCTTCAACGCGTGCTCGGCGGCGCTGTTCGCCGCGTCGCGGGCGGCCCGGGCCGCCGTGGCCGCCCGTCCCGCGAGTGTCTGGGCCGTGCCCGCCGCCCGGGTGGCGCGCGCGGCGGCGGCGTCGGCCTCGACGGCGGCGGCCCGGGCCCGCGCCGCCTGGGACTGGGCGACCCCGGCGCTGGTGGCGGCAGCCGCGGCCGCGTTGGCGGCGGCAGCGGCGTTCTGGGCGGCGCTCGCGGCGGCGGAGCCGGCGGCGGAGGCGCTCTGGGACGCGATGGCGGCCTGGTCGGCGGCAGCGGCGGCGGTCTTCGCGCGCGCGGCGGCGTCCCGGGCGCCCTGGGCGGCCTGACGGGCGGCCGACGCCTTGGACGCGTCCTTGGACGCTGCGATGGCGGCGCCGTACGCCCGGGAGGCGGCGCCGCCGGCGGACGCGGCGGCAGCGGCGGCGGCCTGCGCGGCCTGGGCGGCACGGCTGGAGGCGGCCTGGGCGGCACGGGACGCGGAGATCGCGGTGCCGGCCGCGTCGGCGGCACCGCGCGCGGCGCTCGCCGCCTTGTTGGCCGCGGTGGCCGACCTGCGTACGTCGTTCTGGGCGGCCCGGGCCTCCTCGGCGGCGTTGAGCGCGGCCTCCTTCGCCTTCTCGGCGGCCTCCTTCGCCTGGTCGGAAGCGGTGACGGCCTGCTCCGTCTTGAGCTGCGCGCGCTTGCCCTCGCGCTCCACGATCTTGACCAATTGGTCGATCGTCGCGGCCTCTTCGTCGTGGGCGCGGGCGATGTACTGGCCGGAGACGAGGAACTGACTGGCGGCCCTGCCCGTGACGGGACAGGAAGACACCGAGACCGCCGCCCGAACAGCCGGGCGGCGGTCACGCGACCGTGGTTCGCCGGGGGGACTGGGCTACCCCGCTGCAGGTGCTGGATCCGGTGTCGCGTTCGGCGGCAGCGGCATGGCCTCGCGGCTCTCCTGGACGGCCACCGGCGTATCGCTGTCCGCCCGGGTGATGATCAGGAAGCGCTCACGAGCCGCGCCCTGCTCCGTCGCGTCCGCCGAGGCCCCCTCGTTCGGCGGGGTCAGCACCTCCCGCAACAGCCCGATGGCCTGGCTGACCTGGGCACCCGCCGCGTTCGTCGTGAACGTGGTGAGTGCTTCCGTACGGCCGAACGGCGCCGACCGGTTCTCCGTGAGCCGGAGCGTGTAGTCCTTGCCCGGTTCCAGGCCGGTCGCCGCGACCTGGAGGAGGTCCAGAGCGCCGAGCGCGTTCACGGAGACGGTCGCGTGCCCCCGCCCGCCGCTGCCCTTCGGCGCGTTCAGGGTGAGGTGGCCGGCCATGCCGGCGACTCCGAGGGGCATCAGATTGGCCGTGCCCGTACCGGAGGGGACGGCCCGCGGAACGTACAGCAACTGCTGAGGCTGCTGGCCGATCGGAATCGTCGCGATGATCCGGTTCTCGAGGGTGTCGACGGCCGCGACGGCGTCCTGGTTCTCCAGCCCGACATACACCCTGGTGCCGTCGCCGGACACCCAGATGCCGTGCGGCAGATCGCCGGTGGGGATGGTGGCGACCAGGCTCGGCACCTTGCCGCGGCGGTACACCTTGACGACGTTCTCCCCGCCCACCGTCACATAACCGAAGTGGCCGTTGGCGTTGTCGACCAGGGTGACGTGGTTGGTGATCGGTCCCGAGTCGAGCGTGGCGAGGATACGGAAGGGCGGACGGGCGCTCATCACCTGCGTCTTGCCGGAGTCCTTGAGGGTGAACCAGACCTCGGTGCCGTCCCGGCTCACGGCCAGGTTGGGCGAGAAGGGGCTGGCCTGCGGTACGCGCGCCACGACCCGGTACGTCCTGGTGTCCACCACATCCACCTCGGGGGTGAAGCTGGACGGTACGAACGCGTACCTGCCGTCCGGCCGGAACAGCACCATCCCGGGACCGTTCGCCGTCTTCACGCGGCGTTTCTCCTTCATACGGACGGGGTCGATCACCGATACGTAGTCCTCGCCCCGTACGGTCGCCCACAACTCGCGGCCGTCGGGCGTGAAGAACGTCTCGTGCGGCGAACGCCCTATGTAGACCACGCCCTTGACCTTGTTCGTCGCCGTCTCGATCAGGGTGACCGAGTTGGAGCCGATGGAGACGACGGCGATGGTCCTGTGGTCCGGCGAGAAACCCATTCCGTGGACGAGGAGTTGCTGCCGGTACAGGGGGCTGAGCGCGCCGGGTACGGGGTCGCCGAGGCGGATCACGCCCAGGAGCCGGTTGGCGGCGGGGTCGATCACGGAGACGGTGTTCGATGTCTGGTCGGCGGTGTAGACGCGGTCGCGGCCGGATACGGGGATGACCGCGTCCGTACCCGTACCCCTGCTGGTGCCCGTACCCCTGCCTGTACGCGTGCCCGTACCCGCACCGGTACCTGTACTCGCACGGGTCCCTGTACCGGTACCCGTGCCCGTAGCGGTACCCGTACCGCCGCGTATTCGCTCGCCGGACTCCGGGCTCCCGCGGAGCGGAGGCGCGGCGGCCATCCGGCCCTTCAGTACGCCGATCTCCTGCTGCTGCGTGACGATGATCTCCTGGGCCAGCCGCCGCAGCACAGGGTCCTTCCCGTGCTCCAGCACCGCCTTCGCCATCTCGACGGCACTCTGGTGGTGGGGCACCATCAGGGCCGCGAAGTCGTGGTCAGGGTCGCCGGTCATGCGCGAGCCCGCCATGGCCTCGGCCATCGCCCTCATGCTCGCGTCCATCTTCCGTGTGAACGGTCCAGGCGCGCCGTCCGCGTGGGACGGGTGGGCGTGCGACGAGAAGGCCGCCCCTCGTTCTGGGGACTCGCACGAGACCAGGCTCAATGCGATGAACCCTGCTGCCGCGGATGCGCCCAGCCGGCGAAACGCGAATCCACTCATCCGACATCTCCTCTTCCGTCCGGTACGAGCCGGGAACGCCAAGGGGACGACAAAGGGAGGACAGGGGAAGGGAAGGGGAAGATCAGGGGAGGAACAGAACAGGAGCGGGGGAAGGAACAGAAGGAACAGGGGGAGGAACAAGGCAATGCCAGAGGGAAGGGCTCTCCGCCGGTGAGTCCCAGTCTTGGCAGCCCGAGGAGGTATGTCCTGCCGGGCTTTGCAAACGGGTGAACCCCGGTACTGCCCGGGCTCGCCGAAGGGAGCGGACGCGATGGAGCGGACCACATGCTGTGTGGTGGGCGGCGGCCCCGCCGGAATGGTGCTCGGCCTGCTGCTGGCCCGGGCCGGCGTCGAGGTCACGGTCCTTGAGAAGCACGGTGACTTCCTGCGCGACTTCCGTGGCGACACCGTGCATCCGTCCACGCTGGCACTGCTGGACGAACTGGGGCTGGCCGAGCGGTTCGCCCGTCTGCCGCAGCGGCGGGTGACGACGGTCCAGCTCCCGATCGGCCCGGGCCGTTCACTGATCACCGTCGGAGACATCGGGGCGCTGCGGAGCACGTACAACTACATCGCGATGGTGCCGCAGTGGGAACTGCTCAACCTCCTGGTGGAAGAGGCCCGTCGGGAGCCGTCCTTCTCGCTGCGGATGAGCACCGGGGCGACGTCCTTCCTGGTGGAGCGCGGACGGGTCCGCGGAGTGCGGTACGCCACGTCCGACGGCCGTACCGGTGAGCTGCGGGCCACCCTCACCGTGGCCTGCGACGGCCGGAGCTCGCTGGCGCGGTCGCTGCCCGAACTGGGGCTGCGGAGCTTCACCTGCCCGATGGACGCCTGGTGGTTCCGGCTGCCGCGCCGCGACGGCGATCCGCACGGACTGGTGGGAGGCGCCGGCGACGGGTTCCTCACCGCCCTGATCGACCGCGGGGACTACTGGCAGTGCGCCGCGCTGATCCCCAAGGGCACCGACGCCCGGCGCCGCGCCGACGGTCTCGCCCGCTTCATGGCCGACTTCAGAGCCGCCGTTCCCTGGCTCGGCGACCGGGTGAACACGGTGCGGTCGTGGGACGAGGTGAAACTGCTCGACGTACGGCTTGACCGCCTCCGGCGCTGGCACCGGCCCGGGCTGCTGTGCATCGGCGACGCGGCGCACGCGATGTCGCCGGTCTTCGGCATCGGCATCAACCTCGCGGTCGAGGACGCGGTGGCCGCCGCCCGCCATCTGGTCGGGCCGCTGCGGGCGGGGACGGTCGGCCTGCGGGACGTACGAGCCGTCCAGCGCCGCCGCCGGCCCACTGCGGCCCTGACACAGGCGCTCCAGCGGACCGCCCACGCCCGGGTCATCGAACCGGTCCTGGCAGGACGCCCGCCCTTCGGCGACTCCCGCCGTGCCCGGCGGATGGCCGAACTCCTCACCACGTCCCCCTGGCTGAGCCGCGTCCCGGCCTACTTCCTCGCCTACGGCGCCGTACGCGAGCGCCCACCGCGCGAGTCAACGCGGTGAGGCGGTCTGCCGGGCGGTCCGGACCAGGGCTACGGGCACGGGTGCCGATCGTCCTTCGGCCCCCACACCGTCCGTTCGTCCTCGCGCGACACCCTGCCGCACAGCAGCTCGGTCGCCGGCCCGTCACCGCTGCCCCGCACCACCGCGAGCAGCTTGTCCTCCGTCACCCGTCCCCCGCCCGCCGCGCCGTGCGCGTCGATACGGCGGGTCGCGCCGTCGAACCCGCCACCGCCCAGGCCCTGGTAGAGCACGCCTTGCAGCAACACCCTGTTCAGACGGTCGTCCTGGCCGCCGGTGGTGCGCCAGGCCTGGTCGATGCCCTCGGCGAGATAGCGCAACGCGTCCCAGGCGAGGGCGACATGACCGTCCTCGCGCATGGCCCTCGTCCGGGCGCTGCGGTCGCCGCCGTACGCACGGTCGTACGCGGCGAGGAAGGCCGCCGCCTCCGGGCTCCGCGTCACGAGCGACGGCGCGTGGCCGTGCGAGACGTAGAAGAGAGTGAGGCCCTTGAAGTCGTCCAGGGGACGCCGGTCGTCCGTCAGCAAGTTGATGACATCGTCGCCGGCCAGCACACCGACCTCCGGACAGTCGCCGGAGATACGGCCGATCTCGGCCAGGAACACCTGGAACTGGCTGGCCCGCGCCGACCACACCACCGCCGTCCGCGGATCCTCACGCACCGCGCCGCAGACCTCCCGCGCCAGATCCTCCACGGTCGCCACGGGCCGTCCGCCCAGCGCACCCGGCACCGGACCCGGCTCCGGCGCGTCGGTCGGGGTGTAGAGGAGTACGTCCGTGCGCCCCTGCCCGTACGACGAACGGAACGACGCGGCAAGGCTGTTGCTGTACGCGTCGGTGGCATCGGCGACCAGGCTCACCCGACGCGCCTTCTGCCCGCCCGCGGTCATCCGAGCGTTCGACGCGAACACCGCCATCAGCTCGGCGGCCCGCGCGTCGGTGGGAGCCGTCTGGTAGTAGTGCTCGCCCTGGCGCAGGAGTTCATCGGCGGTGCCCGAGGTGCCGACCATCGGGATGCCCGCCTTGTCGAGGACGCGTATCGCGTCGTACGTATTGCGGCGGCTCTGCCCGAAACCGACCACGCCCGCGATGGACGGATCGCTCGCGGCCAGCTCCGCGACCCGCTCGGCGACGGCGGGCGCGTCCTTGAAACGGTCGCCCGCGTTGGCGGTGAGCACCCGCAGCGGGACGCGTTCACCGGAACGCAGCGCCTGGGTGTTGATGTGCCGCTGCGCCAGCGCGATGCCGCGCAGCTCCGCCAGCGTGCCGCCGCGCACCGGGTCCTCGGCGTTCTCGCCACCGGTGAGCGGGCCGAAGTAGACGACGGTACGGCGGCCGGGTCGCGGGTCGTCGGCGGGCCGGTCCGCCAACTCCCCGTCGAGCGCGGTGTTCTGCCGCTCGATCTGCTGGAGCACGGCCCGTAACGCCTGCTCGCTCGGCGCGTTGCCGAACTCCGCCGCGCCTTCGGCGACACCGACACACTGCCCGTCCGTACCGAGGAAGGTGGACCCCTGGCACGGATCGTCCTTCTCGCCGCTCCCCAGGTCCGGTACGAGGATCAGGCCGACGACGAGTGCGAGTGCCACCGCTCCGATGCCGAGCACTCCGGCCACCTCGGCACCGGGACCCCAGCGCGGCGACGGTGTCACCAGAGTGGGCCAGCGGCCGAGCCAGTAGACCGCTGCCTGATCGTCCTCGGGGCCCTCGGCCACCGGCACGACAATGCCGGTCGGCTGCCCCGGAGTCATCCCGCGCCGTTCGATATTGATCAGCTCGGCGCCGGCGTGGGCGAGTCCTGAGGCGTTGATGTCGGGGATGCGCGAGGCCAGTGACAGTACGCCGCCCGCCACCGCGAACACCGATGTGCACCGCAAGTCCTCGACCGCGGAGCGCAGTTCGCGCAAGAAGCGCTGGACACGCGAATCGGCGGGCCCCGCACCGTCGAAGAGCAGCACGAAGCGTGAAGTACGGCGCCGCCGCCAGGGGTTGAGAAGGCGGGCCCGCGACGCCTGGTCCAGATCGGCCAGCAGGGCGTGCATCAGTACCCGGTCCATACGCTCCGGCTCATTGCCCGGTTCGCCGTGCACGAGGTCGAGCGCGGAACGGAAGAAGTCGGTGGGCGGGCTGCCGTGCTGGCGGCGCACCCACTCCGCGTACCAGCTACGGCTGCGCGCCCGGCCGAGCATCCGGCGGTTGGCGCGCCAGCCGAACAGGGCGCGCGGCAGCCGCTGGAAGAGCGGGCCCGCGACGAAGTTCCACAACAGCTCCAGCAGTGTGCCGCCGCTGGCCTGGTCACGGCCGCCGAGCCACCACAGGGTCTGGGCGGTGCGGGACCAGTTGCGGTGCTCCGCGTAGCAGTGGTTGCGCAGCTCGGCGTGGCGGCGCTCCATCAGCCCCTCGATGGCGGGCGCGGTGACGACGGAACGCAGCAACCGATAGCTGTGCAGGCGGAGTTCGCCCGTGCCGGGCGGCATGGTCTCGGCGAGCTGGAGGGTGAGATGCTCGAAGAGTTCCAGCGGCGGCGGGTCCGCTCCGTCCGGGATCTGCGGGATGTACGCGTGCGGCGCGAGGACCTCGCTCCGGCCGCGCATCCGGGAGCGGAGCCCGGCGACGATCCGGCGCCCCGCGTCGCCGCCGTCCGGCTCATGGAGCAGGACGACCGGCACTCTGCTGCGGCTGCGCCGAGGCTGCGCCACCAGCTTGTCGAACGCGTCGACGAAGCGCTCGACGCCCGGATACGCCGGAATACGGCTCTGCGAATCCCCCGTGGTCATGAACAGGCCCCCTCGTTCCCCCTGAGAAACAAGGATTATTCCCCCAACTGCTCCCAACCGCCCGGCAAAAACGCCGAGTTGACTCAGCAGTGCATGATGTCGTCGAAGTGCTCGACAAGCGGGGCTCCGGCCAGATAGGGACGCAGGGCCGCCCCGTACCTCGCATAACGGTCCGTGCCACGGAAGTTGTCGAGGTGCGCCTCCTTCGACTCCCACTCGTTCACACCGACGAACCGCGTCGGCGTCTCGTTGCTCTGATGCATCGCCGCGCTGACACACCCCGGTGTGGTGGCGAGCAGGTCATGACCCGTGTCCCGGTACGCGGACGCGAAGGCGGCCTCCTCGCCGGGTTTGACATCAATGATCGCGATTTCGGTAACCATGGGACGATCCTGACACAGGTGCCGGAGCTTGTCCTGGCCGGATGCGGGGCTTGCCCGGACGTGCTCCGTCCCGCGAGCAGGGCCGCGGTTCCATGGACACAACCCTCTATCACGGCAAAGCGATGGCCGAGAGACGTCCTATTGGCCGAACTTTTCGGCAGCTGACGTTTTTGTGAAAACTGTGCCGAGCACAGTGGGGGCGCGCGTGGCAGAGGATCGCGCGACATCGTTGTCGGGGCGGGTGTGCCGTCCTGCGTGAGTCGAGAGGACCACCCCATGCGGGATTCCATGGTCGCCGTGGGCCAGGCGCGGCCCCCGGCACCGCTGTCGAGACGGAGACGCGTCCGCGCCGCCGTGGTGGCCGGGCTGACGGCCGGTGCGCTCGTCGCCGGACTGTCCCCGTCCTCCGCCGCCACCGCCCCGGCCGGGAAGGCCGGCCAGGACATCAGCGCGTACGACGCCGTCGACCAGTTCATCGGTACGGAGCTGGACGGCACCCAGAACAAGGGCAACAGCGCGTACGGCAACACCTGGCCGGGCGCCACCGTGCCGTTCGGCATGGTCCAGTCGAGCCCGACCACATACCGGTCGAGCGACGGCGACCAGAAGGGCGGCTACGAGTACACCGCCGACAAGATCCGTGGCTTCGGCATGACCCGGCTCTCCGGCACGGGCTGCGAAGGCCGGTTCAGCGCCTTCGACTTCCCCGTCCTTCCGTACACCGGGGCCCTCGCGGGCGGCGCGCTGCCGACGAGTCCGGCCGCCGGAATCACCCCGTACTACCTGGACTTCGACCACAGCGCCGAGTCCGCCGAGCCCGGCTACTACTCGGTGGACCTCGCCAACGGCGTCGGTACGGAGCTGACCGCGACGACCCGTACGGCCGTCAGCCGGTACGACTTCCCCGCCGACAGCGGCAGTTCGACCCTGATCCTGGATGTGGCCGGTTCCAACAACCGTGTCTTCGACAGCGAGGTCACCGTCAAGGGCCGCACCGTCAGCGGCTGGGTGGAGACCGCCTCGGTGTGCGAGGAGGGCGGTCGCTACCGCGCCTACTTCTCTGCCACCTTCGACCGCCCCTTCACGTCCTACGGCACCTGGCAGGGCGGTACGGTCACCCCCGGTGCCCCCACCGCACGCGGCGGCGCGGCCAAGCACGGCGCGGGCGTCTATCTCGTCTTCGACAAGGGCGCCGAGGTCACCGCGAAGACCGGTCTCAGCTATGTCAGCGTCGAGAACGCCGCCGAGAACGCGGCGTCGGAGGCCGACCACTCCTTCCAGGGAGTACGGTCCCGTGCGGCGCGGCTGTGGAAGGACGCGCTGGACACCGTCGATGTGAAGGGCGGTACGGAGCCGGAGCGGGTGAAGTTCTACACCGCGCTCTACCACTCGCTGCTGCACCCGAACGTCGCCGACGACGTGAACGGCCAGTACGCCGGCCAGGACGGCACGGTCCGCACCGTCGAGCGCGGCCGGCACCACTACGTCACCTACGCGGGCTGGGACATGTACCGCGGGCAGTCGCAACTCGTCGCGCTGCTCTTCCCGAAGGCCGGCGACGACATCAACCAGTCCATCGTGGACATGGTCCAGCAGAGCGGCAGGTGGCCCAACTGGCCGCATCTGAATCAGTCGCAGCAGAAGATGAGCGGTGACTCGCTCCAGGTGATCCTCTCCTCCATCGACGCGTTCGGCAGCACGGACTACGACCGCGAGGCCGCCCTCGCCTCCATGAGGACGACGCAGTCGCTGCCCGCGGACACCACCCTGCGCCGGTACGCGCAGCAGTACTTCAGCACCGGCTTCATCGAGAACCGCAAGGGCGACTCCGCCACGTCCAAGACGCTGGAGTACGCGATCGACGACTTCGCGATCGCCCAGCTCGCCGACCGCCTCGGCGACAGCGGCACCCGCGAGCGGTTCATGACGCGCGCCCAGAGCTGGCAGAACCTCTTCGACTCCGGCACCCGGCAGATACGGCCCCGTGAGCGCAACGGCTTCGACCGCGGCTTCAACCTCGGTGAGCGCGGCGACCAGTTCGAGCAGGCGACCGGCTACCAGTACGGCTGGATGGTGCCGCAGAACATCGGCACCCTGGTCGAGAAGCGCGGCGGCGCCGACACCGTCATCAAGGACCTCGACCAGCACACCGCCGCGCTGGACGCGGGCGTGTACAACACGACCGGCGCGTATCTGAGCAACCAGCCCAGCTTCTCCATGCCGTTCATCTACAACTGGCTGGGCCGGCCCGACCGGACCGGCGACGTGCTGCGCCGCGCGGTCACCGAGATGTACGACACGACGCCCTCGGGTCTGCCGGGCAACGACGACCTGGGCTCGCTCAGTTCGTGGTACGTGTGGGCCAACATGGGTATGTACCCGTCGGTCTACGGCACGGCCAATCTGGTGCTGAGCGCGCCGATGTTCGAGCGCGTCACCGTCGACAGCGCCGACGCCGACCGGAAGATCACCATCAACGCCCCGGACGTCACGGCCGGCAAGCCGTACATCACCGGGATGAAGCTCAACGGCAAGAAGACCACCAGGTCCTGGGTGGACGAGGACTTCGCGCGGCACGGCGGGAGGATCGCGTACACCATGGGCAGTACGCCCGGCAGCTGGGGCACCGGCGCCGCCGATGTCCCGCCGTCGTACACCGAGGGCGGCGACAGCCGTAACGGCATCGGGATCACCCCGGACGGCCAGGGCAGGCTCGGTTCGCTCGACCTCAGTGACAACTCGCTCTCCCGCGAGAAGCTCGCCGCCGCGGGTGCCGCTCCGGGCGCGAAGCTGCCGCTGACCGACACCGGTGTCACCTTCACCTGGCCGGACACCGAGCCGGGCGAGCCCGACAACTGGATTCCGCACGGCCAGCGCGTCGGTCTGGCGGACACCGAGGGCGTCGCGGCGAGCGGGATCTCCTTCCTCGGCCTCGCCACCAACGGGCCCTCGCAGGGCACGGCGGTCGTCGAGTACACCGACGGCACCACCCAGAACGTGCCGGTGCAGTTCACGGACTGGACGCCGGGTACGAACTACCAGTTCGGCAATGTGCCGGTGGTGGCCACGACGGGCCGGAACAATGTGAACGGCAGCTCGGACACCGTACGGACCCTGGTGTTCGGTACGGCACCGCAGGCGCTCGACCCGGCGAAGCGTGTGAAGTCCGTGGTGCTGCCACAGGGCACCGACCGCGGTGTGATGCACATCTTCGACGTCGCGCTCCGGCCCTGAGCCGCGATGTTCCCGAGTGCCCGGAGTTCCTGAGTGCCGCCTGGCGTTCCTGAGCACCTTGTGTTCTTGAGCGCCTGACGGTTCTGAGGCACCGGCGGAAGAGGCCCAGTGGCTGAACCACTCAGCCACTGGGCCTCTTCCGGCCCGGAGGATCGGCTAGCCGCCCGGCCCCGGGATCTCCGTACCAGGTCCTCTGTAGGGTGACGGTGACCGACTGCTTCGATGTGGAGGCGACATGGGAGACTTGAACCCCGAAGTGATACTGGGGATGGCGGCCCAGGCACCCGACGGCATGGTGATCATCGACGGTGAAGGACTGATCCGCTACTGGAACCGCGGCGCGGAGCGCATCTTCGGATTCACCGCCGCCGAGGTCGACGGCCGCAGCCTGGATGTGATCATCCCGGAGAAACACCGGAAGCGGCACTGGGACGGCTTCCAGGTGGCCATGGCCGAGGGAGTCACCAAGTACGGCGACAACGACCTGCTGAACGTACCGGCGCTGACCGCGTCCGGCGCGACGATCTCGATCGAGTTCAGCGTGATGCTGCTGGCCGGTCCCGAGGGCGGTCCGGGGTACGTCGCGGCCGTCATCCGCGATGTCACCGCGCGCCGGGCCCAGGAGCGGGAGACGCGCAAGCGCCTGATGGAGGCGGCTCAGGACCGCGCCGCGTCCTGAGTCCTCATGCCCGAATGTCCGAGTCCTCACGTCCGGGCCTGAGGGCGAGCCCTGAGCTCTGAGACCTGAGTTCTGAGGTTCGAGTTCTGACCGCGTTCCGCGCACCGCCGCGGAAGCGCTGCCGTCCCCAGGGGCGCGGGACGGCAGGGACGCGGGACGGAGCGCGCAGCCACGGCCGGAGAAGCCACGGTCAGACCAGTGCGGCAGCGGCCGTCAGCGGTTCCCACCAGGACCGGTTGGCCCGGTACCAGGCGACCGTCTCGGCCAGACCGGTGGCCAGGTCCACGGTCGGCCGGTAGCCGAGTTCCCCGGTGATACGGGTGTGGTCCACGCAGTAGCGCCGGTCATGCCCCCTGCGGTCCTCGACGTACCGTATCCGCCCCCAGTCCGCGTCGCAGGCGCGCACGATCAGATCGACCAGGTCCCGGTTGGGCAGCGATGTGCCGCCACCGATGTTGTACGCCTCGCCCGCCCGCCCCCGAGTCCTGACCAGCTCGACCGCACGGACATGGTCCGTCACATGGAGCCAGTCCCTGACGTTGCCGCCGTCCCCGTACAGCGGCGCCTCCCCGCCGTCCAGCAGCCGGGTGACGAACAGCGGGATCAGCTTCTCCGGGAACTGGTACGGACCGTAGTTGTTGGAGCACCGGGTGACCCGCACATCCAGCCCGTGGGTCCGGTGCTGGGCCAGGGCGAGCATGTCCCCGGCCGCCTTGGAGGCCGCGTACGGACTGTTCGGCCGCAGCGGGGAGTCCTCGGTCCAGGAACCGCTCTCGATGGAGCCGTAGACCTCGTCCGTGGAGATGTACAGAAAGGGTCCGACCCCATGGCGCAACGCGGCGTCGAGGAGATTCTGCGTCCCCACCACATTGGTCCGTACAAAGCCGGACGCATCGCGGATGGACCGGTCGACATGGGATTCGGCCGCGAAATGCACCACTTGGTCGTGTCCGGCCATCAGCGTGTCGACCAGCTCCACATCACAGATGTCTCCCTGGACGAATTCCAACGAGGGATGGCCGTCGACCGGGGCGAGATTGGCCCGATTTCCCGCGTATGTCAGGGCGTCCAGAACAGTGACGGTGATATCGCCGGCCCCGCCGGGCCCCAGCAGCGTACGCACGTAATGGGAGCCGATAAAACCCGCTCCGCCTGTGACAAGCACTCTGGTCATGGCCGGACGCTAGGAACGCCGCCTCGCACGGAGCTGGACGGCCACTTGAGATGACTCCCGCCCCGCCGTTCCGGGCTGTTCGAGCCGGTGTCGAGAGAGGCTCCAATACGGCATGGCTCAGTTGTCGGCGCGCGGCTTCCGTGGGCGCGCGGCTTCACCGGAATCGACGAACGGGAGTGACCTGATGAAGGGGATCATACTGGCGGGCGGAGCCGGCACCCGGCTCCAGCCGCTGACCCTGGCCGTCTCCAAACAGTTGCTCCCCGTGGGCGACAAGCCCATGATCTATTACCCGCTCAGTGTCCTCATGCTCACCGGCGTCAGGGACATCCTGATCATTTCCACCCCGGAGGATCTTCCGCAGTTCCGCCGGCTGCTGGGTGACGGCTCCCAGTTGGGACTGCGGATCGAGTACGAGGAGCAGGCCAGGCCCAACGGGCTGCCCGAGGCCTTTGTCATCGGCGCCGATCACATCGGTGACGATTCGGTCGCGCTCATCCTCGGCGACAACATCTTCCACGGCCAGAACTTCTATTCCGTTCTCACCGAGAACAGCCGGAACGTCGACGGCTGTGTCCTCTTCGGTTATCCGGTGCAGGATCCGGAACGGTACGGCGTGGGCGAGACCGGACCCGACGGAACGCTGGTCTCCATCGAGGAGAAACCGGCGAAGCCGCGCTCCAACACCGCGATCACCGGGCTCTACTTCTACGACAACACCGTGGTGGACGTGGCGAAGAATCTGAAGCCCTCCGACCGCGGCGAGCTGGAGATCTCCGATGTGAACCGCTGGTATCTGGAGCGGGGGAGCGCCCGTCTCGTCAATCTCGGCCGGGGCTTCGCCTGGCTGGACACCGGCACGCCCCGCTCGCTCCTCCAGGCCGGGCAGTACGTGGGCACGCTGGAGGAGCGGCAGGGCGTACGCATCGCCTGCGTCGAGGAAGTCGCCCTGCGCATGGGCTACATCGACAGCGACGAGTGCTACGGGCTCGGCGCCCGGCTCGGCAAGTCGCGCTACGGCGAGTACGTCATGGCGATCGCGCGGGAGCTGGCCCAGGCCTGAGGCCCCGGTCTGAGGCTCTGAGTCCGGGACGCCGGCCTGGGGCGCCGGTCCGGGGCGCAGCCCCGAGAGGCCGCCCGCCCGGGTCGGGGAGTCCCCTCGGCCGGCGGGAGTGTCAGGGGAGGAGAGCGGCGAGCGACGCGGGCATACGGGATTTGATGTCTTTCCACTCGCCCTCGCTGATGTGCTGCTGGAGCACGGTCAGCACGGTGTGCACCAACTGCTCGGTGCCGCCCTCCACCGAGTAGCGGAAATCCTGCCGGACACGCTCCAGGAATTCCTCCTTGTGCATCTTCACCGGTGTTTCCGAGGGCTTCCAGCCGTCGTAGTAGATACCGCGCAGCAGGGTCGGCAACTGCGCGGCGAACTGCGCGCTCTCGTCGACGGGCAGCCGGTCCCGTAGCTGGTGCAGGACCGTCCGCAGCGCGGCATAGGACTGTTTCCTGCGGTCCTTGGGCCACCCATAGGCCTTTTCGATCTCATTGAGGATGTGGTTCGCCTTGTCGACCATGGTGTCGAACGAAGGGAATCCTGTGTCGACCATCTCGTGATCCTTTCGGCTGTCCGATTTAAGGTCACGAACGGTCCCGTGTGCCAGTCATGGCAGGCGAATGGGTTCATCCGCCCCCCCCGCGCGGGCCCGCCGCACCACGCATAAGGGTGCCCAGCGCGCGGGGAACGCGCGCGGGGCACCCTGGTGGATCCGGCCGCCTCGGATGATCAGGCCACCGCGGATCGGGCCGCCTCGGATCAGGCGACGACGTTGTCCTCGTGCAGCTTGGCGATGGCGTACGCGTCGTAGCCCAGGTCGGCCAGGACCTCGTCCGTGTGCTCACCGAGCAGCGGAGCACCCTTGATGTCGGGCTTGAAGCCGGAGAACTTGACCGGGCTGCCCACCGTCAGGTAGGTGCCGCGGTCCTTCTGCTCGACCTCGACGATCGTGCCGCTCTTGCGCATGTCGGGGTCCTCGGCGAGCTCCTTCATGCTGAGCACGGGGGCGCAGGGCACCTCCCACTCACGCAGGATGTCGACCGCCTCGTACTTGGTCTTGTCGGCCAGCCACTTCTCGATCTCGCCGAAGATCTCCATGATCCGCGGCTGGCGGGCCCGGGCGGTCGTGTAGTCCGGGTCCTCGACCCACTCGGGGTGGCCGATGGCCTCAGCGGTGCGCTTCCAGTTCTGCTCCTGGATCGTGAAGTAGATGTAGGCGTTGGGGTCGGTCTCCCAGCCCTTGCACTTCAGGATCCAGCCCGGCTGGCCACCGCCGCCCGCGTTGCCGCCACGCGGCACCGCGTCGCCGAACTCGCCGTGCGGGTACTGGGGGTACTCCTCCAGGTAGCCGACCTTCTCCAGGCGCTGCTGGTCACGGAGCTTGACACGGGTCAGGTTGAGCACGGCGTCCTGCATGGACACCGATACCTTCTGGCCCTCACCGGTCGCGTTGCGCTGGATGATCGCGGTCAGCAGACCGATCAGCAGGTGCATACCGGTGTTGCTGTCGCCGAGGGCCGAGCCGCTGATGGTCGGCGGGCCGTCCCAGAAGCCGGTGGTGGACGCGGCGCCACCGGCCGCCTGCGCGACGTTCTCGTACACCTTGAGGTCGGACCACGACGAGTCGTCGTTGAAGCCCTTGACCGAGCCGAAGATCAGCCGCGGGTTCAGCTCGTGGATGTAGTCCCAGCCGAGGCCCATGCGGTCCATGGCGCCCGGCGCGAAATTCTCGACCAGGATGTCCGACTCGCGGATCAGCTTCTCCATGACCTCCTTGCCCTCGGGGGTCTTGGTGTTGATGGCCAGCGAGCGCTTGTTGCTGTTGAGCATCGTGAAGTACAGCGCGTCGAGGTCCGGGATGTCCCGGAGCTGGTTGCGGGTCACGTCGCCGCCCTGGGGGCGTTCGACCTTGATGACGTCGGCGCCGAACCAGGCGAGCATCTGGGTACACGCGGGACCGGCCTGGACCCCGGTGAAGTCGATCACCTTGATTCCGGCGAGCGGCTTGTCACTCATGGTGGCTTCCTTCTTGTGAATGATCTCGGTACGGAGGGTGTGGTGTGCGGGGAGTGCGGTGAGCCGGTCGCTCACTTCTTCGCCGGCGTGATGTTGCCGACGGTGATGCCCTTCGGGTTGAGGTGCGCGATATGACCGCTCTCGGTGCCGGCCGACGGGTCGATCGCGCAGTCGATGAGCGCCGGGCCGCCCGAGGCCAGCGCCTCGGTGAGGGCCGCGGTGACCTCGGCGGGCGTGGTGGCGCGGTAGCCCTTGCCGCCGAACGCCTCGATCATCAGGTCGTGCCGCGCCTGGAGCATCAGGGTCGTGGGCGACGGGTCGTCGTCCGACTCCAGGGGGTTGATGTCGTCGCCCCGGTAGACACCGCCGTTGTTCATGATGACGGTGACGATCGGCAGCTTGTAGCGGCAGATCGTCTCCAGCTCCATACCGCTGAAGCCGAAGGCGCTGTCGCCCTCCACGGCCACGACCGGCTCGCCGCTCTCGACGGCTGCGGCGATCGCGTAGCCCATACCGATGCCCATGACACCCCACGTACCGCTGTCGAGGCGGTGGCGCGGCACATGCATGTCGATCACATTGCGCGCGATGTCCAGCGCGTTGGCACCCTCGTTGACGAGATACGTCTCGGGGTGCTCGTGGATGACGTCACGGACCGCCTTCAGGGCACCCATGAACTGCATCGGGTGCGGGTCGGCCTTCAGACGCTCCGCCATCTTGGCGACGTTCTGCTTCGAGCGCGCCGCCAGCTCCTCGCGCCAGGCGGTGGGCGCCGTGATCCGGCCGGGCTTGGTCCGCTCGGAGAGCGCTTCGAGCACCGACTCGATGTCCCCGACGAGCGGGGCGGCGATGGGCTGGTTGCTGTCCAGCTCCTTGGGCTCGATGTCCACCTGGATGAACTTGGCGTCCGGGTTCCACTGCGGAGCCTCGCCGTGGTTCAGCAGCCAGTTCAGCCGCGCGCCGATGAGCATCACGACATCGGCCTTCTTCAGCGCCAGCGAACGGGCGGTCGCGGCCGACTGCGGATGGTTGTCGGGCAGCAGGCCCTTCGCCATCGACATCGGCACGTACGGGATGCCCGTGGACTCGATGAACTCACGGATCCGCTCGTCGGCCTGCGCGTACGCGGCGCCCTTGCCGAGCACCACCAGCGGGCGCTGAGCACCCTCCAGGATCTCGATGGCGCGGTCGACCGCCTCGGGCGCGGGAAGCTGGCGCGGCGACGGGTCGACCAGACGGCTCAGCGTCTTGTCGCCCTCCTCCTTGTCCATGATCGAGCCCAGCACCGCGGCGGGGATGTCGAGGTAGACACCGCCGGGGCGGCCCGAGATCGCGGTGCGCAGCGCACGGGCGATACCGCGGCCGATGTCCTCCACGCGGCTCACCCGGTAGGCGGCCTTGACGAACGGCTGCGCGGCGGCGAGCTGGTCCATCTCCTCGTAGTCGCCCTGCTTGAGGTCGACGAGGTGCCGCTCGCTGGAGCCCGAGATCTGCACCATCGGGAAACAGTTCGTGGTGGCGTTGGCCAGTGCCACAAGGCCGTTGAGGAAGCCCGGCGCGGACACCGTCAGGGCCACCCCGGGCCTCTTCGTGAGGTAGCCGGCCGCCGCCGCCGCGTGTCCGGCGTTGCTCTCGTGACGGAAGCCGATGTAGCGAATGCCCTGAGCCTGCGCGAGGCGGGCCAGGTCGGTGATCGGGATGCCGACCACCCCGTAGATGGTGTCGACATCGTTCATCTTCAGCGCGTCGACGACCAGGTGGTACCCGTCGGTGAGCTCGGCCGGAGCGTCGACGGTAGCCGCGGTCTCCTGTGCAGAGGGGGCGGTCATGGTCCGAGGTCCTCCTTGGGCAGTCATGCCTGTTCGGCTTCTTGTCCCACCTTCGGTGCCGCGCGCCGAGCCGTCCAAGACCTATCGGCGACCAGCCGATAAACAACATTTATCGAGCGTGGTCGCCGCAGCTCGCACTCCGTGGCGGCCTCCCTTGATAGATACTCGCTATCGACTGTTCGTCAGCGCGTATTGGACGCACACCGCGCGCCCGAGCAGGCTCGACAGGTGACGGATTCAACAGATCTGTACGAGGAGGTGGTGGCCATGGCCGTCCCGACCGCGGCATCCGTGCGCGACACGGGTCCGTACCGGCCCCCGGCGGTCACGGGCCTCGTCGATCTCCTCGACCGGCATGCGCGCGACCGGCCCGACGCCCGCGCGCTCGTCGTCACCGGCGACCGGCTGGGCCTGTCGTACGGTGCCCTCGCCGCCCTGGCCGACAGTGTGGCCGCCCGGCTCACCGGTACCGGGCTGCGCCGCGGCGACGCGGTCGGTCTCGTCGGCGCCAACACCGCGGAATTCGTCGTGGCGCTGCTGGGCGCGGCGCGGGCCGGTGTGGTGGTCGCCCCGCTGGACCCGGCGCTGCCCGAGGCCCAACTCTCCGCCCGTGTCGAGGCGCTGGGCGCACGGGCGGTCCTCCTCGGCCCGACCGCCCCCGACGCCGAACCGGTCGCCCGGGTCCCGGTCCCGGCCTGGCCGCTGCGCGTGGACATCTCCCGTACCGGCACGGCGACCGCCACCCTCGACACCGGCGCACTCGCGCCCCGGGACGTCCCGGCCGCGAGCGGGGGGCCGGCGGCGCGGGACGCCCTCGTCCTGTTCACCTCGGGCACCACCGACCGGGCCAAGATGGTCCCGCTCACCCATGCCAATGTGGCCGCCTCCCTCCGGGACATCTGCGCCACCTACGAACTGGGCCCCGGCGACGCGACGGTCGCGGTGATGCCGTTCTTCCACGGTCACGGTCTGCTGGCGGCGCTGCTCGCCACCCTGGGCAGCGGAGGATGCGTCCTGCTGCCCGAGCGCGGCCGGTTCGCCGCGCACACCTTCTGGGACGACGTCCAGGCGGTGGCCGCCACCTGGTTCACCGCGGTCCCCACCATCCACGAGATCCTCCTCGACCGGTCGGCGCACGAGTACCCGGGCCCGCAGGTCGCGCCCCTGAGATTCGTACGGAGTTGCAGCGCCCCCCTCAACACGGCCACCCAGCGGGCACTTGAGCGCACCCTCGGCGCGCCGCTGCTCTCCGCGTACGGGATGACCGAGGCCACCCACCAGGTGACCAGTGAACCGCTGCCGGACTACGGGCCCCTGAAGCACGGGTCCGTCGGGCGTTCGACCGGGGTGGACCTCCGTGTCGTCGACCGGAACGGGCGCCCCTGCCCGCCCGGAGTCCGCGGCGAGGTGTGGCTGCGGGGGGCCACCGTCACCCGCGGCTACCTCGCCGACCCCGACGAGACGGCGCACAGCTTCACGGACGGCTGGCTGCGCACCGGCGATCTGGGCTCGCTCGACGAGGACGGCTATCTCTTCCTCGCCGGGCACATCAAGAACCTCATCAACCGCGGCGGCGAGAAGATCTCCCCCGAGCATGTCGAGGACGTCCTCGCCGGGTGTCCCGGGGTCGCCGAGGCGGCGGTCTTCGCGCTGCCCGACGAGGTGTACGGGCAGCGGGTGGGCGCGGCCGTGGTGATACGCGAGGGCGAGATCATCAGCCCCGGGGAGATCCTTCAGTACTGCCGCCACCGGCTGTCCGCCGTCGAACTGCCCGACCGGCTCAAAGTCGTCGCCGCACTGCCGCACACCGCCAAGGGCGGTCTCGACCGGCGGGCGGCGGTCGCTCTGTACGGGCGGGACGGAGAAGACGGGGCCGGGGCCGGGCGCGGACCCGGACGCTGACGGCGCCGGCTGACGGCGCGCGACGACGCCGGCGCCGGGGGCGCCGGGACATCACCCATGAGCCACGGATCCGCGCGGCCGGCGCGGGCCGGTGGCTCACGGGCCCGGGGCCGGCCGGTTCGTCGCGGGGCCGGCCGGCCCTATCTCACCCGGTGCTCGGTCGGCAGCGGCTGGTCGAAGAACTCGTCCAGCGACAGGCCCGTCGCCGCGTTCACAAACGCGCGCGCCGCTATCGAACCGGGTATCGCCGAGTGGATCGCCACCGACACCGTCGCCCTGGCGTCCGGGGCGACCAGCCGTACGGCCCGGGTCCTGCCGATCACCGGCATCGCGCGCAGCCAGGTGTGCGGCACGATGCTCGCCCAGTCGCCGACGCCCACATGCGCGTAGAGCGACGCCACCGAGTCCGTCTCCACCTGCGGGGTCACCACCACCCCGGCCTCCGCGAAGACACTGTCGATGAGTTCGCGGATGCGCATGTCGGGGGTGAGCAGCGCGAGCGGCAACTGGGCCGCGTCGGACCAGGTCATGGTGTGGGTCTGCGGCATCAACTGGTCGCCGGAGGCCAGCAGTACGTACCGCTCCTGGTACAGCGGCACCACCTGGAGGCTCTCCCGTTCCTCGGGCGCGAAGTGCGAGATCGCCGCGTCCAGCTCGAACTCGCGGAGCTGGCGGTGCAGTTCCCGCGCCGACAGCCGGGAGTGCACCTGCACCTTGGCCAGCGGATGTGCCCCGCAGAACGCGGCGACCGGCAGTGCCAGGGTCGTCGACGCCGTCGGTTCCGTGCCGAGCCGCAGGGTGCCGGTGATGCCGGACTGGACGGCGGCGACCTCGGCCTTGAACGCGTCCTGCTCGGCGAGGATGCGCTTGGCCCAGACGACCAGCCGCTCTCCCTCGGGGGTGAGGCCCTCGTAGTTGTGCCCCCGGTTGATCAGCGTGACGTTCAGCTCGCGTTCGAGCTTGGCGATCGCCGCCGAGAGCGCGGGCTGGGAGACGTAGCAGGACTCCGCGGCCCGCGCGAAGTGCCTCTCCCTGGCCACCGCCACGAAATACTCGAGCTGACGGAACAGCATCAGCGACTCCTCCCTGCTGCACACCGCGCCGGAATCGACCCGCGGACTCCGCTTACTCCGGTGACACCTTGAATCATCCTACTTATCAACCGCCCAACCAGCGGTTTTCGGACGTCGGCACCGGGAGTGCCGCGCGCCGCCAGGAGCGGGAGGAGGCAGGTGGTGGGGGAGCCGGTTCGATCAGCCGCGCGTCGCGGTGCTGTAGACGAACAGCGCGATCACACCGGCGATGCAGGCGAGGACCACCCAGGAACCGAAACTGGTGTGTTTCCCGCTGCCCCCGCGCCGCGCGGCCTTCCCGGACCGCGCGGATCGACTGGATCGGCCGGACCGCTTGGGCGCCGCCCGTCCCGGGGTGATCGGCGCCGCGTCGGCGGCCGTCTCGGCGAGCAGCCGGCGGCAGGCCGCGGCGAGCACGCCCGTACCGGCGGAGAGGGGCACCACGGCCTCCGAGCGCGCCGGGGCGGTGGTGCCGCCGTCCAGGATGCGCCCCGCGCGTACGAGGACCTCGCCCCGGCCGCCCGCCGGAGCGAGGCTGATCCAGCGCCGCACATGCTCACCCCGGATCACCACACCGCCGGACCGCTCCCGGTACACGGTGTGTTCCCGCCACAGCAGTCCCGCCAACTCCCCGGCGACGTCCCTCAGTTGTGCGCTCACAGCCCTTCCCCCCCTCCGCCCCGCGGCGAATCGAACAAGCATCGCACTCTAGCGGCAGGCGGGGAGCCGGTGCCCGGCAGGTCGGCGGCACGCGCCACCGGGGCGTGAGCCCGAACCGGTCACATCCGGTGTCGGTCGCTTGGAGTCCGGCTCCGGTCGTTTCTGGTCGGATTTCAGGCTGATTTCGGTCGGCTACGGGCGAGATCCGGACAACGGCGGAAACAAGCCGGATGGAACGGTGCCGTGACGGGCAGGTCCCGGCGGGCCGTGCCCGCGGCCCGCCGTCGTTGCCGCGCACCCTCCCGCGCGGCCGGCTCCGCCCCAGGACCGACCTCGCGCGGACCGGGATCTTCTCACCCGGCAGCGTGAAAAACCCCAGCCCAAACGGGCTATCATCCGCTCTACACATTCCGATTGCGCACAGCCGCGCAGGCCGTGGAGTCATGGCACCGGTGAGTCTGCCCGGCCTGGTTCCGTATGCCTCGCGGCCATGTCGCCCTGTGTCGAGAGGAGCGTTCCCGATCGCACTTCGCATCTGGCTCAGCAGCGCGGGGGTCGCCGCCACCGAGGTGGCCCGGATGTTGCGTGAGAACCCCGACGCCACCGATGTCCGTATCTACGGCACCAACATCAGCCGGCATGCTCCCGCGCTCTCGGTCTGCGACGTGAGCGAGGTCGAACCCCACCGGGTCAGCAACGCGGCATACGCCGAGTTCGCCCTGGACTTCTGCCGCCGGCACGCCATCGACGTCCTCATCCCTCCCCGTCGACTGGACGCGCTCGCCCCCTACGCGGACGCGTTCGCCGCGCTCGGCACCAAGCTCATGTGCTCGCCGGCCCCCGCAGTCTCCGTACTGACCAGCAAGAGCGGGACGTACGAGGCGGCGCGGGCGATCGGCGTCCCCGTACCGCCCTGGTGGATCGTCTCCGACGGCGACGCGCTGCGCGCGGCGGCACGGGAGATAGCCGACGAGGGCGGCACCGCCTGCATCAAACCCGCGGGGGAGTTCTCCGCGTTCGGCTTCCGCATCCTCGACGACACCCCTCTCCGGATCACGGACCTGCTGGCGCCGGCACGGCCCGTCGCCTCCCTCGGCGCCGTGGCCGACGCGCTCGACCGGGCCGTGGACCAGGGCGAGCGGGTCCCCGAGTTCATCGTGATGCCCTATCTCGACGACCCGGAGGTGAGCATCGACTGTCTCTCGGCGCCGGGCGGTGCCATGGTCACCTGTGTCGCCCGGTCCAAGGACGGCCGTTACCGCCATCTCCTCGACGCCCCTGCCCTGACCGATATCGCCCGGCGTCTGGTGAGCCATTTCCGGCTCGCGTATCTCTCCAATGTCCAACTGCGGCACTGGCATGGCCGGCCGATGCTGCTCGAAGCCAACCCCCGGGCCTCGGCCGGGATCTTCCAGACCGCGTTCGCCGGAGTGAACCTCCCGTGGGCCGCCGTCCGTCTGCTTCTGACGGGCGATCCCGGCCGACTGGAGCCGCCGCGCCTGGGCGGCCGGATCGCGGTCACCGAGACGGTGATGGACCTGACGTCGGCCCGGCCACCGGTCAAACAACTGGCTCAGCCACCGCTCCAGAAATTGGCTCAGTCACCAGCCCAGTTGCTGGCACCGGCTCAGCCACCGGTCCAGTCCCTGGCACCTCCTGTCTCCGCCGGAGCCTGAGCGCCGGAGCCTGACGGCCGGAGGCTGACCCCGCCAGGGATTCCGGCCCGGAAGCGGGGGCGGTACGGTTCCGCCGCCCCGCCCCCGCCCCCACCGGGTGAAGGTTCGTCCGGCTGCCCTGTCCCGATGGTGGGGCGTGCGGGGCGGATGCAGCGTGGTCCGTATGACAGAGACCTCGGCCGTGGCGTCCGGCCCGCGAGGACAGGAGCCACCGGCCGGGCAGGGCCGCTCGACAGCGGGCGACCTCGGACTGCTGGCCGCGGTCGCCGGGGTCTACACCCTTGTCCAACTGACGCTCGTCGTACGGGGATCGGGGCTCGGCTGGGACGAGACCGTGTACGTCAGCCAGGTCGCCCGGGACGCGGAGGCCGCGTTCTTCAGCGCGCCGCGAGCCCGGGGCATCACCTACCTCGTCGCCCCTGTCACCCTGCTGACCTCGTCCGTCGGGGCGCTGCGGGTGTATCTGGCGCTGCTCTCCGGCACCGGGCTGCTCGCCGCGCTCTGGGTATGGCGCAGGCTGCTGCCCGTACCGGTACTCGCCGTCGCCGGAGCGCTGTTCGCCGGGCTGTGGATCACCGTGATCTACGGCCCGCAGGCGATGCCCAATCTCTGGGCCGCCCTCGGATCGCTCTGCGCGGCCGGCTGTTTTCTGCGGGCCGCGCGCGACCGCTCCGACAGCGCCGCCCTGGCCGGACTCGGCGGGGCGATGGCGTTCGTCGCGCTCATGCGCCCCTCGGACGCCCTCTGGCTCGCCCTGCCGCTCGGACTCGCCGCGGTGGCGGTTCCGGCGTGGCGGCGGCCCGTGCTGCTGCTGGTGCTCGTCGCCGGTACGGCGCTGGGCTGTGCCCAGTGGGTCGTCGAGGCGTACACCGACTTCGGCGGTCTGCTCGCCCGGCTGCGCAGGGCCAGTGAGATCCAGGGGCACTTGGGCTGGCATCTCGCCTTCGACGACCAGGTGCGCGCACTCGACGGGCGGCTGCTGTGCCGCCCCTGCGACGAGCCCTGGCGGCGGCCGGTCACCGCCGTCTGGTGGTTCGTCCTTCCGCTGCTCACCGCGGGCGGTGTCGTGGCCGCCGCCCGCCTCCGACGGCTGCCCGTCCTCCTGCTGCCCGCACTGACCGCGCCGGCCACGGCCGTTCCGTACCTTCTGCTGATCGGCTATGCCGCGCCGCGCTTCCTGCTGCCCGCCTACGCGCTGCTGTCCCTGCCGGTCGCGCAGTGTCTGACCTGGCTCTGCTCGGCCGTACGCCCGCGCCTTCTCGTGGTGAGTGTCCTCGCCGTCGCGCTCGCCGGGCATCTCGCGGTGCAGTACGCGGTCCTCGCCGCCGTCGCCGCGCGCGGCCGCGAGAGCCGGGTGGCGTTCGGGCGGGTGGCGGCGGAGCTGGCGCGGCAGGGGGTCCGGCCGCCCTGTGTGGTCAGCGGTACGGAGGCCGTCCGTATCGCGTTCCGCGCGGGCTGCGCGTCCCGGCAGACCGGCGGCCACGACCGCAGCATCACCCCCGCGGGCCTCGTCGAAGCCGCACGCGAGCGGCCGGTGGCCGTCGTGATGGCGGGCGGGGACGGGCCACCCGCGTACGCCGACGGCTGGCGGCTCCTGCGCCTCCCGGACCTGCCGGGCCGGCCCGGCCTCCGTGCCTGTCTGGCCCCCTCCGCCCGACCCGGCCCGGGGAGCCACTTATCCCGTTGAGCGCCGACTCCGGCCCGTGTTACCACTGGCTGACCCGGCGGAAGCCGGTCATCACAACAACGGGGAGGGCCGACGGCCATGGTGCTCGGAGATCTCGTCACACTGCGGGCCATGCGGCGGTCGGACGCCGACGCGCTCTGGCGCTGGAACCACGATTCCGAGGTCATGCGCTGGATGAGCGACGGCTACGCCCAGAACCCGGAACGGGTCGAGAAGTGGCTGGAGGAGCGCCCCCGCAATACGTACGCCGACGTTCTCTTCGGTATCGAAGTGCGCGAGGACACCCGGCTCATCGGCCTGATCCGCCTGCGGGACGCCGAGCCCGAGACCGGCTGCGCCGAACTCGACATCTATATCGGTGAGAAGGAGTACTGGGGCCGGGGCTTCGCCACGGACGCGATGCGGACGGTCTGCCGGTACGGCTTCGACAAGATGCGGCTTCACAAGATCACCCTGACCGTCGTCACCGAGAACCACGCCGCCCACCGGGTCTACCAGAAGGTCGGGTTCGTCGACGAGGGCAGGCTGCGCCAGGTCTTCCGGCGCGACGGAAAGTGGTACGACATGTTCACCATGGGCCTGCTGGAGGGCGAACTCCGGGGCTGAGCACCGCTGTTCGCGCCGCCGGTACTCGAACCGCCCCCGGGGCGGGCTCAGTACGGCCCGCTGCATTCGAGGATCCGTCTCGGATTGTCGATCAGCATCGTGTTGATCTGCTCCTCGCTCACGCCCCGCCGCCGCAGCGCGGGCAGCACATCGCGGGAGATGTGCAGATAGTGCCAGTTCGGCAGCAGAACGGGCACATCGCGCATCGGAAGCCAGTCGATGTAACAGTTGGCGTCGTGCGCCAGCACGATCCGGTCGGTGTAGCCGCGGGCGCAGAGCGCGGCGACCGTGTCCACCCGCTGGTCGAACGGCAGGAAGACATCCAGCCCGAAACGGTCCATGCCGAGATACGAGCCCCGGTCGGCGATCGACATGAGATAGCCGAGATCCGTCGTGTCGCCGCAGTGCCCGATGACCACCCGGCTCAGATCCACACCCTCGGCCTCGAACACATCCTGCTGCTCGGTGCCCCGACGGGTCCCCGCGTGACTGTGCGTGAGGATCGGGACCCCGGTGGCCCGGTGCGCCTGCGCGACCGCCCGCAGCACCCGCTCCACCCCGCGGGTCACCCCCGGCACATCGGTCGCGCACTTCAGAATCCCGGCCTTCACCCCGGTGTACGCGATGCCGTCGACGATGTCGGCGATGAACATCTCCACCAGCGGCTCCTCACCGCCGAGCAGGGTGCCGGGCCCGCGCATGCTCACGAAGTGCGGGACGTGGTCGTACGTGTAGAGCCCGGTCGCGACGACGATATTGAGGCCGACCTGCTCCGCGACCTTCTGGATCCGCGGGATGGAACGGCCGAGGCCGATCACCGTGGGGTCGACGATGGTGGAGATACCGGTGGCGGCGAGGTCCGTCAGCCTTCTGACGGCCCGCGGCACCGCCTCGGACTCCCGGAACCCGGCCCGCTCCGGATGGTTGGTGACGAACTCGGGGTTGAGGACGAAGATGTGCTCATGCATCAGGACCCGGCCGAGACCGCCGACCGGTACAGGGCCACGGACGGTGTTCACCTCGGCCGTGGCGGAGACGGTTTCGAACCGCATGTCGGACTCCCGCATCACACGTGGGCGCGCGGCACACGGCCGCGCCGGGGACGGACTCGCATCGGCGGACTCCGCATGGCTCGGCGGCCGTACGGCACAGCCGGTACGTCGGCGGGACCGCCCGCCGTGGACTCCCCGTCCCGATGGGACGCGGTGCGCTCACGAGCACCCCTGGTACAGACTTCCCGGCCGCGCCGGAGCTGAAAAGGCGCATGCTCCCGGCGCTTGACGCATACGCGCTCGCCACCCGGTGCGCTGAAGCGCCCCCTGCTTCGGTGGCACTCCCGCACCGCCGCCCCGCGCGCTCTCCTGTGCCCGCCTCCGGAGCGCGCGATGGTGACGCCCCCGAATTCAGGTTGGCCCGACGGCCTCCGAGGATGGATCGTTCAGATGCTTCCCGTACACCCCTCCGCCCCTCCCGCCTCGGAAGGCCCCCCGATGACACCACGTCCGATGACCGCCGCCTCCTGGACAGACCGCCTCGGCCGCGCCCGCGCGGCGGCGTCCGCCGCCGGTATCGACGCCCTGCTCGTCTCGCCCGGAGCCGATCTGCGCTATCTCACCGGCTATGACGCGCACCCGCTGGAGCGCCTGACCTGCCTGGTCGTGCCCGCCGGAAACGCCGCCGGCGAGCCCTTCCTCGTCGTACCGGCCCTGGAGAAGCCCGCGGCCGAGGCGTCGCCCGCCGGGAGCCTCGGGATCGGGATCACCGGCTGGGACGAGACCGACGACCCGTACGCCTTGGTCGCCGCGCGCCTCCCGCGCGCTCTCGCCCGGGTCGCGCTCGACAACCGTATGTGGGCCGAGAAGGCGCTGGCCTTCCGCGCCGCGCTGCCCGGAGCCGAGCAGGTGCTCGCCGGACAGGTGCTGTACGGGCTGCGGGCGCGCAAGACCCCGGAGGAGGCGGAGGCCCTGCGCCGTGCCGGGCAGGCGATCGACCGGGTGCACTCCCGGATGGGCGAGTGGCTGCGGCCCGGCCGTACCGAGCGCGAGGTGGCCCGGGACATCGCCGACGCGATCATCGCGGAGGGGCATGTGCGGGTGGACTTCGTGATCGTCGGCTCCGGGCCGAACGGCGCCAGCCCGCACCACGAGGTCTCCGACCGGGTCGTCGAGGCCGGCGATCCGGTGGTCGTCGACATCGGCGGCACCACCGAGGAGGGCTACTGCTCCGACTCCACCCGCGTCTACGCGCTCGGCGAACCGCCCGAGGAGTTCCTGCGGCTGTACGAGGTGCTGCTGCGGGCCCAGCGCGCCCAGACCGACGCCGTACGCCCAGGCCTGCGCGCCCATGAGCTCGACGCGATCGGCCGCGATGTGATCACCGAGGCGGGGTACGGCCCGTACTTCATCCACCGGACCGGCCACGGCATCGGACTGGAGAGCCATGAGGAGCCCTACATCGTGGCGGGCAATCAGCTTCCGCTGGAGCCCGGGATGGCGTTCTCGGTCGAGCCGGGCATCTATCTTCCCGGCCGGTACGGGGCCCGGATCGAGGACATCGTGATCTGCACCGAGGACGGCGGGGAGCGGCTCAACAGGACCGGCCGCGAACTCGTCGTCCTGCCGTGAACGGTCGGCGGGCCGTCTGACTGCCGGAACGCCCGCCCGCCCGAACGCCGCCTGCCCAGCCGCGTGACTGCCCAGTCGTCGGCCGCCCGGCCTCCCCGGCCCGTTCCGGCGGGCGACTGCTCGTACCGCCGGACGGGTGGTTGTACGCGGCGCTCCGCTGTGGTTACCTGACGTCATGACGCTCCGGCTCGTGACCCGCCGCCATGTGGACTATGCGCGTGTCACCAGTACGGGCTGTCACACCGCACGCTGACGCCGTGCCACCGGCGGCCGGCCGCCGCTTCCCGGGCCGCTTAGACCGCGGGATCCACCGCGTTCACCGGATCCGCCCGGTCAGTTCGATCGGCTTGATCGGCTTGATCCGCTCGGCCCGGCTGATCCGCCGCCGGGAAGCGCTCGTTCCGCCGATTCCGCCGCGCCGTGCGCGGGGCGTGCCACCGTGCGCCGTCCCGCGCCGGTAACCCTGTCTTCTGCGCACCCGCCAGCGAACCGTGCTCCGTACTCGCAGGTGCCCCGCACCCGTGGGCGCCCGCATCCCATCGCCGTACCGCACCAGGGAGAACCATGAGCCAGTCCAGCCAGTCCAGCGAGTCCAGCCAGCCCATCGACTCCGTCACCGCCGGGCACACGCCCGAGGCCGTCCAGGACGGCCCCGACACCTCGGCCTGGTCGTTCGAGACCAAGCAGGTGCACGCGGGCGCCGCGCCCGATCCCGCCACCGGGGCGCGGGCGGTGCCCGTCTACCAGACCACCTCGTTCGTGTTCCGGGACACCCAGCACGCGGCCGACCTCTTCTCGCTCGCCGAGCCGGGCAATATCTACACCCGCATCCACAACCCGACCCAGGACGTCTTCGAGCAGCGGATCGCCGCGCTCGAAGGCGGTGTCGCCGCCGTGGCGCTGGCCTCGGGGCAGGCGGCGGAGACCCTGGCGATCCTCACACTCGCCTCGGCCGGCGACCACATCGTCTCCAGCACCTCCCTCTACGGCGGGACGTACAACCTCTTCCGGCACACCCTGCCGAAGTTCGGCATCGAGGTCGGCTTCGTCGACGACCCCGACGACCTCGACGCGTGGCGGGCCGCGATCCGGCCGAACACGAAGGCACTGTTCGCCGAGACCCTGGGCAATCCGCGCGGCAACGTCCTGGACGTACGGGGCGTCGCGGACGTCGGGCACGCGGCGGGGCTTCCGCTGATCGTCGACAACACCGTGCCGACTCCGTATCTGCTGCGGCCGATCGAGCACGGCGCGGACATCGTCGTCCACTCGGCGACCAAGTTCCTCGGCGGGCACGGCACCACCATCGCCGGGATCGTCGTGGACGGCGGCACCTTCGACTTCGGCGCGCACGCCGAGCGCTTCCCGGACTTCAGCGAGCCCGACCCCAGCTACCACGGACTGCGCTACTGGCCGGCCCTGGGGCCAGGCGCCTTCGCGGCGAAGCTGCGGGTGCAGCTCCTGCGCGACATCGGCCCCGCGCTGTCGCCGCTGTCGGCGTTCCTGCTGCTCCAAGGGGTGGAGACGCTGTCGCTGCGCATCGAGCGGCACTCGGCCAACGCCCAGGCGCTCGCGGAGTGGCTGGAGCAGCGGGACGAGGTCGCCGCGGTCCACTACCCGGGGCTCCAGTCGAACCGCTGGCACGACGCCGCACAGCGGTACCTTCCGCGTGGCGCGGGCGCGGTGCTGGCGTTCGAGCTGCGCGACGGGGTCGAGGCGGGCAAGCGTTTCGTCGACGCGGTGGAGCTGTTCAGCCATCTCGCCAATATCGGCGACGTACGGAGCCTGATCATCCATCCGGCCTCGACCACGCACAGCCAGCTCGACGCCGAGCAGCTCGCGGCGACGGGCACCTCGCCGGGGCTGGTGCGGCTGTCGGTCGGCATCGAGAACCTCGCGGACCTCAAGGCCGATCTGGAGGCGGGCTTCCGCGCGGCGAAGGGCGCGTCCTGAACGGCGTGACGGATACGGACCGGGGGGCGCAGGGGCCGCCCGACCCGCCGGGTCCTCCGGGAGATCCTGAGCCGCCGGGTCCTCCGGGACGGCCCGGGACGGCAGGGCCACCCGGGCTGCCCGAGCCGCCGCGCCAGGGGGCCGTGTCCGGAGCGCCTTCCCTTCCGCCGGCCACCGGTGCCTGGCGGGAGGGGGATCCGCCCGGGCGGCGCCAGTGGTGGGTACGGGCCGGGCCGCTGGCACTGGAGGCGGGCGGTGAACTGCCGGAGATCCGTATCGCGTACGAGACCTGGGGGCACCTCGCCGCCGACGCCTCCAACGCCGTACTGGTCCTGCACGCGCTCACCGGCGACAGCCATGCCGCGGGCCCGGCCGGGCCCGGCCACCCCACCCCCGGCTGGTGGGACGCCCTGATCGGGCCGGGCCGGGCCCTGGACACCGACCACTGGTTCGTTGTCGCACCCAATGTGCTGGGCGGCTGCCAGGGCAGTACGGGACCGTCCTCGGCCGGCCCCGGAGGACGGCCCTGGGGCTCGGCCTTCCCCCGGCTGACCCAGCGCGACCAGGTGTCGGCCGAAGCCGGCCTCGCGGACCGACTGGGTATCGGACGCTGGGCGTTGGTGCTCGGCGGCTCCATGGGCGGTATGCGCGCCCTGGAGTGGGCCGTCACCCACCCCGAGCGCACGGGCGCGCTGATGCTGCTCGCCACCACGGCGAGCGCCGGCGCCGAGCAGATCGCCTGGGCCACCATCCAGGCGCGCGCGATCCGCTCCGACCCCTTCTGGCGCGGCGGCGACTACCACGACGCGGGACCGGGGCGCGGCCCGCACACCGGGCTGGGACTGGCCCGCCGGCTCGCCCATGTCACCTACCGCAGCGAGCCCGAACTCCACGTCCGCTTCGGCCGCGACCCGCAGGGTACGGAGGACCCCTGGCAGGGCGGCCGCTACCAGGTCGAGTCGTATCTCGACCACCATGCCGCCAAGCTCGTACGGCGCTTCGACGCGGGCAGCTACATCGCCCTCACCGACGCCATGAACACCCATGACATCGGGCGCGGCCGAGGCGGTGTCCGGGCCGCGCTGCGCCGTGTCTCCGCGCCGACGTTGGTGGCGGGGGTCGACTCCGACCGGCTCTATCCGCCGTCCCAGCAGGCGGAGCTGGCCGCGGGCATCCCGGGCGCGGACCGGCTGCGCGTGATCGAATCGCCGTACGGGCACGACGGTTTCCTCATCGAGACGGAACAGGTCGGCGCGCTCGTACGGGAGTTGACCGGCAGGACCGGCGCGTCGCGCCCTCAGACCGGGTGACAGCGCCTTACAGGCGACAGGGCGCCCCCGCCGACGGCGGGAGCGCCCCTTCTCTGTGCCGGATCAGCGGTGCCGTCGCACGGTTGCGCGGCTTCGGCACAGCGGCGGCCGGATCCGGGATACCGGATCAGCGGCGCCGGATCAGCAGTACTGCGCTTCCTTGCCGATCGAGCGGTAGAAGCAGTCCGCGTTCTCCAGAAGCTGGAGCACCGCGTCCCGGTTCCTGCTGGTCTCGCGGTCGATCACCTCGTCGGGCGGGTAGAAACCGCCGCCCGAACTTGACGACGGGTACATCTCGAAAGTGTACGAGAAGATCTTGTACGTCCCCCACAGCCAGTCGTCGATCGAGCCGTCCGTGATGTAGAGATCACTGGCCTGCTCAGGGGTGTAGCCGTTGCTCGCGGCCATCTTCTGTCCGACGGTCGCGAAGGCGTTGCGGTCGTCCAGTGTCATACCGGTCGTGGTGTCCGCGGTGGTGTAGCCGAAGGGCCAGAGCACCAGTTCGCTGTAGGTGTGGAAGTCGATTCCGGCCTTGATCTGCTGCGTACCGCCGACGACCCGGCTGCGTACGAAGTTCGCCACGACCTTCACCTCGGGCGCGGACTCGGCGGCGCTGCCCCGGTAGGTGTCCGAGGAGGCGCTGCCCGACGAGCCTCCGCAGCAGCCCCAGCGGTAGGCCCAGTTGCGGTTGAGGTCCGTACCGACCGCGGTGGAGCCGGAGTTGGGCTGCCGGTTCTTGCGCCAGCTCCGGTACGAGCCGGTCGCCACGTCGTACTCGCCGCCGTCCGGGTTGAGGTCCGGGATGATCCAGATCTCCCGGCTGTTCACCAGATTGGTGACCCGCGGGTCGGTGCCGTAGTCGGAGGTCAGCTCCTTGAGCAGATACAGCGCCATCTCCACCGTGAGGTGCTCACGCGCGTGCTGATGGTGCGTGAAGAGGACCTCGGGCTCGTTCTCGTCGGTGGCGACATTGTCGCTGATCTTGATCGCGACCATGTTCCGGCCCTGGTACGAGGTGCCGATCACACGCTGGCTCACCAGGCCCGGGTTCGCCGCTATGACGGTGTTGATCTCACTCGTCATCTCGGCGTAGTTGTGGTACCGGGAGTCGGCGGAGGGGAAGTCGAACGGCTCGATGACGCCGTCCACCGTACGGTCGGGAACAGCGCCGAGCGGGGTGGGGTCGTAGCCCAGCGCCCGGAGCTTCCTCGCCTGCGCGGGGTCGGCCGAGACGACCACGCTCTCGCTGTCCGACTCGTCGATCGTCACTCCGGTCCTGGCGAGCGCGGTGCGGGTCGCCGAGGTGGAGTGCATCCGGATCTCGTACTGCTTGATGGCCTCGTCCGCCGCGGCTGCCTCGGCGGCGGGCGACGGGGGAGTGGAGTCGGCGCTGGTGGCCGTGGCGGTGACACCGAGGGCCAGGGCCAGCAGGGCGGCCAGGGTCATCGTTCTTCTGCGGCCGGTGCCGCCGCTTCCACGTGTTCGGAGCCGCATGGAATCTCCCGGGTGTGGAGGTGAGTGGGGGGTGGTGCCGCGACGCGCCCTGTGTGCGGGACAGCGGAACTGGGGCCGTCCGGGGTCATCCTGAGGGCATGTCATGAGCCGGTCAAGAGCGCAAATGCGGCGGGGCGGCCGGGCATGGTTCACGACGCCCCCGTGTCCTTCCGTCGCTCACCATCCCGGCCACCGCCCCGGCCCCTCCGAAGCCGACCCCCCGCCCCCTCCGGGGCATTCCTAGAAGTCGAAGATGGTGCCGCTTCCGCTGTTCTTGGCACACGGGTTGCCGAAGGTGTGGACGTACGAGTAGCGCTTCCCCTCCCACACGCCCTCGGCGGTCACCGTCACCGGGTTCCACTCCTTGCTGCACACCGCGCGTGAGCCACGGGTGGTGATGGAGTCCAACTCGGCCTGAGTGGACTGTAGTTCGGCACAGGCGCCGACCGCGTCCGGGTGGGTGCCGCCCGCCGTGGGCGCGCAGCTCAGGGTCACGGCGCGCAGCACCGTACCGGTGGCGGTGCTCTCTCCGGCGGTGACACCGAGCACCAGGGCGGACGGCGCGTACAGGCTCCCCGCACCGGTCCCTGCGCCGCCCGCCGCGCCCGCCGCGCCGACGCAGGGCAGTGTGCTGAACGCCAGTGTGGTGGCAGTGAGCGCCAGACCTCTTGCGATGGACCGCATGGCGATTACTCCTTGGTCGAGGTTCGGTAAATCGCAGGCAGTCTGGCCCGCCCCGACGACGAATGCGTGGCACCACCACCATGTCCGGCCGCCCGGTGTGATGCCATGGCTGCAAATGGTGGTCACCCGATTGGATCCGGTACGCGCGGTGCGCGGTGTGCGAAGTGCCGTGCGGGCGGCGGACCGGCCGGGACGCGTGCCGGTGACACCGGCGGTGGTGTGCGTCAGAGGCCTTCGTCTGCGGCTGGCTCTTCGGTGAGCTCGTCGGCGAGGTCCCTCAGGACCCGGTCGGCCACGGCGAAGGCCGAGTTGGCGGCAGGCACCCCGCAGTACACGGCCGACTGGAGCAGTACCTCGCCGATCTCCTCGGGCGTGAGGCCATTGCGTACGGCGGCCCGTACATGCATGGCCAGTTCGTCCCGGTGGCCGCCCGCGACCAGCGCGGTGAGGGTGATACAGCTCCGGGTACGGCGGTCCAGGGTGCCGCCGGTCCAGATCTCGCCCCAGGCGTAGCGGGTGATGAAGTCCTGGAAACGGGCGGTGAAGGGCGTGGTGGAAGCGATCGCCCGGTCGACATGGGCGTCACCGAGGACCGCCCGGCGTACGGCCATGCCCACCGCGTACCGGTCCTGCGGGTCCGAAGGCGGCCGGCCCAGATGTGACAGCAGCGCGTCGAGTACGGCACCGGGCCGCTCGACGCTCGCGAGGTGCGCGGCGCGGGGCAGCTCGACGAGCGTGGCGTCACGGATGCCGTCGGCGAGTTCGCGGGCATGGGCGGGCGGGGTGGCCGGATCGTCGCGGCCGGCGACGACCAGGGTGGGTGCGCCGATCCGAGCGAGGTCGTCGCG
>NZ_LATD01000620.1 GCF_000981895.1 Streptomyces odonnellii
GTCACCAGGGGCAGGGCCAGCAGGGCGGGAACGACGGCGAGCGCGAGCCGGATGCCGCGGCGACGCTTGGCGCGGGGTGTGACGGCCGGTGGGGCGTCCGGGGCTTCGGCGGGAGGCCGGGTGTGCAGGGCGGGCGGCAGGACGGTCGGCGCCGTGGTCGTGGACGGAGCGGTCACTGTTCCCCCGGTCCCTGTTCGCTCTTCGGTCGCCAGGCCCTGTGCGTTGATCGACCGCTCTTCCGGTACCAGTGGTGCTTTCGGTACCGGCGACACCAGCGGTCTCGATCAGCGCGAGCGTAGCCAGGGCACGCCAGGACCGGGCCAGGACCGGCCGCGACACGGCGGGCCCCGCCCGACACATCCCCCATTCGGCCTAATTGTCAGTGGTGGGTGCCAGACTCGGATCCATGTTGAGAACTGAGATCCACGTCACAGCCGGGCCCGCGTGACGGGGCGCGGACATTACCCCGTCACGCGGGCCGCGGGCCGAGCCCCGGTCGCCGCGCGGGCGAGAGGTCAGGAGCCTCCGGTGTGCACCTGGAAGGCCGCCCGGCGCACGGCCTTGGCGAGGGCCGGGTCCGGATGCGCGGCGGCCAGGGCGACCAGGACCTGGACGGTACGGGGGTGCCCGACGGCGCGTACCTCGTCCAGCAGGGCGGGTACATTGCCCTGCACGGCCGAGTCCAGGTGACGGACCAGCAGATCGCTCTCGCCGTGGTCGGCGACGGCCGCCGCGGTGTCCACCCAGAGCCAGGTCGACTCCTCGCGGGTGAGGACGTCGGCGGCGTCCTCGGGGTCGGCGCCCTCGTACTCCGCCAGCCAGAGCAGGGCATAGGGGCGCAGCGAGGACTCCTCGGCCGCGGCCCGTACGCCGGCCTCGGCGGGCGCGCCGACGACGCGCAGCGCCTCGAAGGCCAGCCCGCGCAGCAGCGCGTCCTCGCCGCGGGCGACGGTGAGGAGTTCCGTGACGGCGCTGCCGACGGTACGGGCGGCGAGCCAGGCGCGGTATTCGGCGCGGGCGGGTCCGGGGGTGAGCCGGGCGCAGCCGCGCAGCATGTGCTGGGCGGACTGTTCGATATTGCCCGCGGGGCTCTGGGCGGCGACGCAGATCTGCTCCAGCTTGACCCAGACCGCCCAGTTGCCGAGCGGGGTGAGGGTCGCCTGCCCCTCCCCCAGGGTCAGCGCGCCGACGGCCGCCAGGCCTTCGAGGGCCCAGTCGAGGAGCGGGGGAAGGAGGAGCTCGTCCGGGGGCCCGGGAGCGGGCTCGGCGGGGTCGGGCTGCGGCCCGTAGGGGACCTCGCAGCGCTCCTCGTGGAGTTCCGCGACGCGCTGCCGCAGCAGGTCGAGCAGGGCCGGCACCAGCACTGGCCCGTTCGAGAGCTGGAGCAGGGAGAGCACCTGGGGGACGGCCTCCACGACCTCGGCGACCGTGGCGGCGGCGACATCGTCCGGGGCCGGGTGGACGAGCGACCAGGCGTCGAGGAGGGCCACCCAGCCGCGCTGGACGGCACTGTCGTCGCGGTCCCAGGCCTGGAGGCGCCAGCCGGGCCGTACGGTGCCGCCGTGCAGCTCGACGAGTCCGGCCAGCCGGGCGCGGTCCCACCCCGCGCGCACCTGGTCCGGGGTCAGCTCCAGCGCGTCCGCGGCCCGTTCCTGGGCGACCGCGTCGAAGGGTCCGGTGCCCGGGCCGCGGTCGACGGCCGCCCAGCGGGCGATCCGTACCGCGTCGGCGAGGACCTCCCTCGCCTGGCGGGCCAGCTCCGCCGCGGGCGGAGTGCCCTCGGGCGGCCTGGGGGCCGGACGGTTGCGTCCGTCGGTCACGGCCCGTCGTGCCGTGGTCAACGGCCGGGGGCGGACGAGTCGGAGTCTGGAGTTGCGCGCCAATTGCTCATCAGGCTTTCGGGACGTCACGGGAGCAGTCTTCCCGGTGACCGCCCGAAAGCCCAAACGGAACCTGTCCTGTCGGTACCGGATCGGCGCGGGGGCCTCCCGCGCCGGTGTTCCCGGTGGGTACGGCAGGGACGCAAGAGGCCTGTTGGGCGGCTACATGAGGGGCACGAGGAAGCGGCGGAGGGCCTCCTCGTAGCCGGTCGGATCCGCATTCCACATCGCCGCGTGCGGAGCGTGCGCCACGGCGTGCAGACCGATCAGTCCCGGACGCAGGGCGGCGAGTTCACGGGAGGGGTCCCAGGAGGCGAGGGTGTCGTCGGGGCCGTGGATGATCAGCGTCGGGACATGGAGCTGGCGGGGGTCGGCGGCCTGGAGCAGCCGGTCGCCGTGGAGTCCGGTCCTGCCCTGCGCCGCCCTGACGGCGAGGGGCAGCAGCGGGTTGGGGGTGCGGCGGGCGGTGGCCAGGGCCCGCAGGGTGGCCTCCCAGTCCAGTACGGGCGAGTCGAGCACGAGCCCGGAGATCCGCTCGCTGTGCGCGGAGTTGGCGGCGGCGTGCAGGGCCATCGCGGCGCCGGTGGACCAGCCGTACAGGATGAGCCGCTCCGCGCCGTAGCGGACGGCGTAGCGGATCGCCGCGTCGAGGTCGCGCCACTCGGAGTCGCCGAGATGCCCGAGGCCGTCCGGGGAGCGCGGGGCGCCGGGGTCGCCGCGGTAGGTGATGTCGAGGACGGGGACCTGGAGCCCGGCCAGCAGCTCCATCACATTCAGCGGGTGCTCGCGGGTGGTGCCCAGACCGTGCACGGTGATCAGCCAGGTGTCGCGCGCCCCGGGTACGAACCAGGCGGGGAAGAAGCCCAGTTCGCCCGGGATCCGCTCGTCCCGGAAGTCGAGGCCGAGGGCTGTGGTGGGGTCGCCGGTGTGCACCTGCGGGGTCATCCGGACGCGCGAGCCGGGGACGAGGGCGCCGTGGCCGACGCGCTCCAGTCTCCGTACGACCGTGTCGGCGGCGTGCGGGACGCCCTCCAGGACCGGTCCGACGACGGCGTGCAGGCCCCGGCTCTCGATGCCGTACACACCGGGGCGCAGGGAGGCGAGACAGCGGGTGAGGGTGATCTGCCCGGCGGCCGTGGCATGCACGGTCAGGCGCGGGTCGCCGGGCAGGGGCCGCCCGGGCGAGGCCTTGAGCGCGGCGTCACCGGCGAGCCGGCCGGCCGCGACCGCGGCCGCGCCGACGCCGATCACGGTGGAGACGGCCGCTGCCGTCGCTGTAGCCGGGCGCACGGTCCCAGTGTCGTCACCGCCGCCCGCCCCGGCCACCGGGCGCGTCCGTCGGGGTGCGGGGGTACGGGGG
>NZ_LATD01000621.1 GCF_000981895.1 Streptomyces odonnellii
GGTGGTGGGAGCGGCGGTGGTGTTCACCCGGAGGGGGGCGTACGCGGTGGCGGGGGCGCACCGCTGAGGCCCGCACGCACCCACGTACGCCCCACGCATACGCCCCACGCACTCGAAACGGAAGGCCCTCAACGATGACCGAGGAAGTGAGGAAGTGACGACATGATGCGCGGTGTGACGGCGGCCGAAGTGGCCCCCACCCCCTACGCCTGGGAGATCCACGCCGAAGGACTGAAGGTGCGGGCCGGGGCCCACACGATGGCCGTCGACGGCCTGGACCTGGCCCTCGGCACCGGAGTGCACGGCCTGCTCGGCCCCAACGGCGCCGGGAAGACGACCCTGATCCGCGCGCTCGCCACCGTACTGCGGCCGGCCGCCGGTTCCCTGGAGCTGCTCGGCGCTCCGGCGGGGGCGCACGGCGGGCGGCGGGAGCTGCGGCGGCGGATCGGTTATCTGCCGCAGGAGTTCGGGTACTACCGGCGTTTCACCGTAAGGGAGCTCGTCGAGTACATGGCGTGGCTCAAGGAGGTTCCGGCGGCCCGGATACCGGGGGCGGTGCAGCGGGCGGTCGAGCGCGTGGGGCTGGCCGACCGGGCCGACGCGCGGATGAAGACGCTGTCGGGCGGGATGGTGCGGCGGGCGGGGATCGCGCAGGCGATCGTCAACGACCCGCGGATCCTGCTGCTCGACGAGCCGACGGCGGGTCTCGATCCGGCGCAGCGGCTGCGCTTCCGTGAGCTGCTGCACCAACTCGGCGCGGACGCGTGTGTCGTGGTGTCCACGCATCTTGTCGAGGACGTCGCGGCGGCGTGTACGGATGTGACGCTGATGGCCGAGGGGCGGACGGTGTTCAGCGGGACGCCGGGCCAACTGGCGGACGCGGGCGGGCCGGAGGACCCGGGGGACAGTCCGATCGAACGGGGTTACGCGGCGCTGCTGATGGGGCCGGGACGGGGCAAGGGCGGTGCCTGGTGAAACCGCAGCAGGGGACGGACGCGACGCGGGAAACGGAAGCGACACAGGGGGTGGAAGGGATGACAGACGCGGACGGGATGACAGAGGCGGACGGCATACGTGAGGTCGAGGTCGGGGCGGCCCGGGCCCAGCGGCCGGATCCTGCGGATCGAACTCCGGCGCTCCACCGGTCTGTGGACGGGGCTGCTGCTCCTGCTCGGCTCGGTCGCACTGCTTCAGTCGTTCGGCGGCGGGCCGTGGGGGCAGGGCGCCGAGGCGTGGACCGGGCAGTGGATGTCCGCCGCCTGGTGGGAGCGGTATCTCATGGTGTTCCTGTGGCCGCCGGCCTTGGCGGCCGGGGCCGTACAGGGGCTGCGGGACCACCGTTCGCGGATGACGGAACTCCTCGCCACGACCCCGCGTCCGCCCTGGCAGCGCGCGGCCGGGACCGCCGCGGCGCTGGGGCTGACCCTCACCGTCGCCTATCTGCTGATCTTCCTCTACGGAGGGGTCCAGGTGATCGGCAACGACGGGTACGCGCATCTCCGCTGGCTGCCGATCGTGCTCGTCGGGGCACTGGCGCTGGTCGCCGGGGCCTGGCTGGGGATGGGGATCGCCAGGACCGTACCGTCCGCGTTCGTCCCGCCCACGCTGGCGATCGCGACGCTGATGTCGGTCGTACTCGTTCATGACGCGGTCACGAAGGACCTGTTCCCGAACCGGATCGTGCTGCTGTCGCCGTCGCTGGCCGAGGTGCACAGCACGTTCCTGACGGTGGCGTGGCGGGTCGACGCGGGGCAGGCGGTCTGGCTGCTGGGCCTGGCGGGGACGGGATTCCTGCTGCTGGTGGCGGGACGGGCGCGGGCTCGGCTGCTGGCGCTGGTGCCGCTGGTGGTGGGGGCGGCGGTGGGAGTGCCGCTGCTGCCGGCCTCGCACGACCTCAACTATGTGATCGACGAGGCGGCTACGGCGCCGGTGTGCGAGGGCCGGGTGTGTGTGACGCGGGTGCACGAGAAGGAACTGGCCGCGCTCGCCGGGCCGGAGGGCCCCGGCGAGGAGGCGCTGCGGCTGCTGGCCGGGCTGCCGGACCCGCCGTCCGCGGTGCGCGAGACGGTCCCCGCGTGGCCGCTCGGCGCGTGGCGGCCGCAGGCGCCGCCGCAGCCCGCCGGTTTCGTCCCCGTCGACTTCGAGGCGCAGGCGCTCAGCGGCGCCGCGCGGGACGAGACTCTGCGCGCGCTGCTGGCGGGTGCCGGTACGGGGCCGTGCGTCGTCCCGCTCAGGACCTATCCGACGGACGAGGAGGAGCAGCGGTACGACGAGACCAAGGCCGTGCGTGAACTGGCGGCGCGCACGGTCGCCGCGGCCTGGTTCACGGGTGACCTCAAGCCGCTGCCCGGCGCGGGCGGCCAACGCTCGGCGGCGGACGCCCTGGCCCGCCCCGCCTGGACGGCGCTGCGCGCGCTGCCGGCCGACGAGCAGCGGGAGCGCGTGGCGGCGCTGCGGAAGGCGTCGCTGGCGTGCGAGGGCGACCTGCTGACGGTCCTGCGGGGCGGCGCGCGCGGGTGAGCGAGGAGGCACCGGGGGACGGGGCGGGGCCGGGGCGGACTGAAGCCGCTCCCGCCCGGTATGCC
>NZ_LATD01000622.1 GCF_000981895.1 Streptomyces odonnellii
GGGCGGAGGCGGCGGCTGGGAAGCGCGGGTTCATGGCCGCGCCGGCCTGCGCGAGCTGGGTGGCGACGGCGCCCTTGGGACGGCCGGTCGTGCCCGAGGTGTAGATGATGGTGGCGTCGTCCTCGGCCCGTACCTCGACGTCGGGCGGGGCGGCGGCGGGATCGGGGGCGGGGAGATCCTCGTACCGTTCAATTCGTTCGATTCGTTCGATTCGTTCGTACGGTTCGATTGCCTCCCCGGGCCCGCCGACTTCATGGTGGAAGACGACCGTCCGTACCCCGTCGCGCCGCTCTGCCCAGCGCGCGACGCGCGGCAGCCGCTCACCGTCCACGAGCAGTACGCGCGGCGCGCAGTCGTCCAGGGCGTGGCCGAACTCGTCCTCGGTCCACCAGGCATTGAGCGGTACGGCGACCAGCCCGGCCAACTGGGCCGCCCAGAAGGCGATCTGCCACTCCGAGTGATTGCGCATGGCGATGACGGCGCGGTCGCCGGGGCGCAGCCCGTACGAGTCGTGGAGATGGTTGGCGAGCGCGGTGGCGGCGGCGAAGAACCGGCTGTACGTGTACGTCCCGCCCTCCGCCACCAGGAACGGGCAGTCGCCGTAGGCCCAGGTCGCCTCGACGAACTCGCGCAGGGTGCGGGGCCCGTCGGCGTACATCGGCGAACCGTTCTCGTCCGGTACGACGGCGAAGGGCGCACCCGGCGCGGTGAGGATGCCCGACTCCTCGGGCTGCTGCTCCGGCTGCTCGGGCACGCGGCACCTTTCTTGGCGGTCGGTCGGCGAACGCTCGGCGGTCGCCCGGCGGTCGTCGCCCGGGCGGGCGGTGGTCGGTCGGCCGGCGGTCAGGCGGCCGGCGGTCGGCGGTCGCTGGGGGTGTCCGGGCGAGGGCCGGACCGGGAGGTCGGCGGCGACGCTATGCGGATGCCGCCGGACCCGTCAACCAGCGATCTTGCTCTCCCCGGCCGGCTTCGACCGGCCTCGGCCCCTCAGCCGACTTCCGTACCGCAGGTGATGTTGAGCGCGGTCGCGGTCATCGACCGGGCACGGTCGGAGGCGGCGAAGGCGGCCACATTCGCGACGTCCTCCCGCGTGGCGGCGCGCTTCAGCAGGGTGCGCCGGACGGTGTCCTCGACAATGGCCTGGCCGCCCTCCATGTCCTCGGGGATCGTGTCCACGATGCCCGCGGTCTGGAGGGTGAGCGCGCGGATTCCGTACTGCCCCAGCTCGGCGGCGAGCTGCCTGCGCAGCGCCTCGACGGCCTGGAACGCGACCTGCAGCCCGCCCAGGCTGTAGTCGGGATGCGGATCGCCGTAACCCCCGAACATGAGGATCACGCCCGACCGCCGCGGGATCATATGACGCGCCGCGGCGCGCGCGGTCAGGAAGTTGGTGCGCAGGGCGGTCTCGACGGGCTGGTGGAAGTCCGCGAACGACATCTCGGCGAGCGGGGTGCCCTGCACATCGTTGTGGGAGATCAGATTGAACGAGATGTCGATCCCCCCGGCCCGCGCGGCCACATCGTCCGCGTGCGCGTCCACGGCCGCTTCGTCGAGCGCGTCCACGACGGCGGACTCGATGACACCGCTCTCGGCACCGATCTCAGCACCGATCTCGGACGCGACCCGCTCCAACGGCGCGGGCGTTCTGGCAGCGATGAAAACCCGGGCACCTTCACGTACGAAGGTCCGGGCCACGACACTGCCGATGGCACCGCTGCCGCCATAGATGACGGCGGTCTTGTCCTTGAGCAGCATGCCGGCTCTCCTCCTTGTGGGTGACGTACCTGTTCCGAAGCGATGACTCCGCCCCAGACGGAAACTCATCGCTTCCAGGACGCAGGACTTCGGCTTCAGAGCCCCGGCCCCACCCCACCCCACCGCCCCTCCCGGATCGGCTACCCTGGTGCCGGGT
>NZ_LATD01000623.1 GCF_000981895.1 Streptomyces odonnellii
CCGTGAGAGCGCACCCCCATGACCACCGATGACATCGAACTGCGCCCCCACCAGAAGGACGCCGTCACCGCGGCGGTCAAGACGCTGCGCACCCATACGCGGGCCAGCGTGGTGGCCGCCTGCGGCACCGGAAAAACCCTGATCGCCGCGCGGACCGCCGCGCGCCTCGCCGCCCACGGCCGGGTACTGGTACTGGTCCCTACCCTGGACCTGCTCTCCCAGACAATCCGTTCCTGGCACGCCGCGGGCCGCAAGGGCCCGTCGGTGGCCGTCTGCTCGGCCCGCCAGGCCGTAGAGCACCCTTCGGCCGGCGACATCCCGATGACCACCGCCCCGGCAGAACTCGCCGCCCTCACCCCCACCGACGGGCCGCTCACGGTCTACGCCACCTACGCCTCCCTGTCTGCGGTGGTTACCGCCCACCGTGACCACCGCCTGCCTCCCTGGGACCTGGTGGTCGTCGACGAGGCCCACCGCACGGCCGGCCGTCTCGGCAAGGCATGGGCTGCCGTCCACCACGACGACCAAGTCCCCGCAGCCCGCCGCCTCTACCTGACCGCCACCCCCCGCATCTGGGACCCCGACGACGCCGCGGATGCCGACGGGGCAGAGGCAGTGGCCTCCATGGACGACGAAGAGCTGTTCGGCCCCGTCGCCTACCACCTCAACCTCTCCGACGCCATCGATCTCGGACTGCTCGCCGACTACCAGATCCTCGTCCCTGTCGTCACCAGCACAGACCTGCGCGACTGGCTCGCCACCGGAGCAGGCGCCGGCGTTGACGGACTGCACCTGGCCGGCCGCCAGGTCGCCACCCTGCGCGCCATCCACGACCACCGGCTGCGCCGCATCCTGACCTTCCATCACCGCGTCGCCGACGCCCGCGCCTTCGCCACCACCCTGACCGAGACGGCCGCCACCCTTCCCGAACACCTGCGCCCCCAAGGACTGTGGACAGACTGGGTCAGCGGCAGTCACACCCCGCAGATCCGCCGCCGCCTCCTGCTCGAATTCACCTCCCACACCGACCCCGCCACCCCGGCTGTCCTATCCAACGCCCGCGTCCTGGGGGAGGGCATCGACGTCCCCGACATCGACGCCGTCGTCTTCGCCGACCCCAAGAACAGCCCCGTCGACACCGTCCAGGCCGTCGGCCGCGCCCTGCGCCAGCAACCCGGCGCCAGCAAAAAGGCCACCCTCGTCGTCCCCGTCTACCTCACCCCCGACGAAAACCCCGACGACCTCCTCGGCGCCGACGCCTACACCCCGCTGTGGCGCACCATCCAAGCCCTGCGCGCCCACGACGACCGCCTCGACGCCCGCCTGTCCGACCCGCGCACCCACCGCCCCACCATGCCCCCCGA
>NZ_LATD01000624.1 GCF_000981895.1 Streptomyces odonnellii
TTCGGTGACACCGCCCACCGAGCCGCCGACCGGTGAGCTCACCCCGTCCCCGACCACCTCCGCCCCCGGGACACCCCCGGTCGCCGAGGACGGCACGATCGTCGACGGCAATCTGGACTGGGGCGTCAAGGAGTCCTTCCGCTCGTACGTCACGGGCCCGATCGCGCACGGCAAGGTCGAACTCGGCGACGGCGCCGCGCAGTCGGGCGCGGCGTACCGCTTCCCCGAGGGGACCGGCGTCTTCGACGCTGACACGGGGACCCTGTCCGCGGCCTTCGGCGGTACGGTCCGCTTCCTCGGGCACGAGGAGGACGGCGAGTACGTACTCGACCTCACGCTCAGCGGGCTGCGGGTGGAGGTGGCGGACGGCGGGGGCACACTCGTCGCGGACGTCAGCACCAAGGACCGCGAGACGCACGAGGCCGCCACGTACCAGGACTTGGGCCTCGCGGCGCTGGACCTCCCGGCGGGCGCGCTGACAGCCGAGGACGGTGTCGTGAGCCTGGACGCGGTCCCGGCGACCCTCACGGCGGACGGTACGAAGGCCTTCGGCGGCATGTACCCGTCGGGCACGGCACTCGACCCGGTGACGGTCGCGGTGTCGCTTGACGAGGACGCGAACCTGCCGGGCGGTACGGGCGGTACGGGCGGTACGGGCGGTTCAGACGGCGGTACGGACGGTACGGGTGGCTCCGACGGTGGTACGGGAGGCACGGCCGGATCGGGCAGCGCGGGCGGTTCTGGAACGGTCGGCGGCGGTACGGTCGGCGGCTCCGGCTCCCTCGCCTCCACCGGCTCCGACCTCCCGGCGGGCGCCCTGTTCACCGGCGCCGCCGCGATCGCCGCGGCGGGCGCGGCCGTCGTCTTCGCAGCGCGGCACCGCCGTACGGGACTGGGACTGGGACTGGGACTGGACGAGCCGACTGCGTGAGCGACGCGCCACGAGCCGTCCGAGTGGGGCCGTACCGACCGCGAAGAGCGGTCGGTACGGCCCCACTTGCATGCCTCGCTCGCGCGTCCCACTCGCGTGCCTCACTCGCGCGCCCTGTCCGCCCCGCCGTCCGCTCGATTCGGGCGCGCCCCGGCCGCGGTGCTTGAATGCGGGGATGACTGAACTCGACGTACTCAGCGTCTTCTGCGCGGCAGACGGGCGGTACGGCAACAGGCTCGGCGTCGTCCGCGACGGGCACCGGCACCCGGACAGGGCGGGGCGGCAGGCGCTCGCGGCCCGGCTCGGCTACAGCGAGACCGTGTTCGTCGACGACCCGGAGCGCGGGGTGGTCGACATCTACACTCCTGGGCTGCGCCTCCCGTTCGCCGGGCATCCGCTCGTCGGCGCGGCCTGGCTGCTCGATCTGGAGACCGTGAACCCGCCCGCGGGCGAGGTGTGGGTCCGTCAGGACGGCGAGTTCACCTGGATCACCGCCCGCCCCGAGTGGGCCCCGCCGCGTACGCTCCGGCGGTACGCGACCGTCGCCGAGGTCGACGCACTGCCCGCTCCGCCGCCCGGCGAAGGCTGGCTCTACGCCTGGGCCTGGGAGGACGAGGCGGCGGGCCGGGTCAGGGCCCGCGCGTTCCCCCGGCGCGACGACGGCATCGTGGAGGACGAGGCGACCGGTGCGGCGGCCCTGCTGCTCACCGCGGAACTGGGCCGCGCGCTGAACATCACCCAGGGCCGGGGCTCACAGTTGATCACGGCCCCGGGCCCGGACGGCACGATCGAAATGGGCGGCCGGGTAAGGCTGTTGACGGCGCACTAGCAGCCCGTACCGGCCCGAGCGCCGGGGTCGGCGGTACCGGGCGGCAGCGGCGCGGCACCCAGGACACCGCCCCGCTCAGGCCGTCAGCGGGAAGCGCGTGCCCAGCTCCCGGAACACCGCGCTGTTGAAGTCGAAGGCCCGCTTGCACTCGTCGACGATCCGCTGCTTCTCCAGGTCGTCCACCGCCACCCCGTCCAGCAGCTCCCGGTAACCCCGCTTGAACGCCGCCGGGTTGGGGATCCCCTCGAAGACGTAGAACCGGACGCCGTCGCCCTTGCGCGAGAAGCCCCAGGTCTTCTCCGCCTTGTCGCGGATGATCTGGCCGCCGGAGAGATCGCCGAGATAGCGGGTGTAGTGATGCGCCACATACCCGCCCGGCCAGGTGCGCGCGCACTCCTCGACCCGCGCCGCGTACGCGGCCGTCGCGGGCAGCGGTGCCAGCCCCTCGCGCCACCGCTCGCCCCGCAGATGCGCCAGATCCCGTTCGAGCTCCGGCGTACGCGCCAGCTCCGGCCGGATGAAGGGCCCGGCCACCGGGTCCGTTCTCAGCGTGTCCATGGCGCTCTCCAGCGCTCTGTAGACGAACCAGAGCTGCTCCGTGTAGCGCGTGAAGGCATCCACACCGAGCCGCCCGCCCAGCAGATCGCTCATGAAGGTCGAGGTCTCCGCCGCGGTGTGCTGTTCGTGTGAGGCGACCCGGATGAGCGTCGAGAACGGCGTGGGGGGAGGCGTGGGGGAGGGGGTGGC